>JAGXIB010000231.1 GCA_024635865.1 Flavobacteriales bacterium | reverse complement strand
TGCAGTTGATACAACTGTTGCGGGAGAACTTTATAATGATAGTACTCTCGGTTGTGCAAGCTTAAACAATGCTGCGGATTTGGTTGGAAAAATTGCTGTTGTTTTTAGAGGAGACTGTCAGTTTGGTTTCAAAGCTAAGAATGCTCAAGATGCAGGTGCAGTAGGTGTTATTATTATTAACAATATACCAGGAAATCCTTTAGGGATGTTAGCTGGTGATGATGGAGCATTTGTAACGATACCAACAGTTATGGTTTCAGATATTACAGGAGCTACTTTAGTAAATACAATGATGACAGATGATGTTGTTGTATTTATAGGGAATAAATCTGGTCGTTTTCCAAATGATGTATCAATCGATGAAAATGAAGTTGTTCGACCAAAACAAACTGCTGTTGTAGAAACGTTAGCTCAGAATGCTACTGAATTAGAAGTTATAGCAGGAGCTTGGATTAGAAATTATGGTTATAATGATCAGTATGCTGTTACGTTGACTTGTGATATTGCTTTTGGAGGTTCAAGTATTTATAATAATTCTGCTTCTGTAGATACTTTGTTAACAGGAGATAGTGTTTATTTAGCTTTACCAACTTTTTCTCAAGCTAGTTATCCTGCAGGTGAATATGACATGAACTATTCTGTTTCATCAGATTCTGTAGAAAGTTTTCCTTCAGATAACATGGTGAATTCTAAAATGTTAGTTAACCCGACATACCTTTCTGTTGGAACAGTTGAAGCTTCAACGGGATTACCTACAGTGCCTGCTGATACGTATTACTGGTTTAGTAAAACGTGTATGTCATTTTCTCACCCTTTTGCAAGTAGAATTGGTGTAAGAGGAATTACTTTTTCTGCGACAGCAACTCGTGACGATGTTTTAACAGGTAAGTTTTTAGAAATTAGAGCTTACGAATGGGATGGTAGTGACCCAAGTACTATGTCTGATTTTGCTTCAGGAAATTATGATTATAATGCTGATTTATCAGAAGAGAATGTAACAGTTGAGTTTTATGAAGCTTTTAAATTACAAGACTTTCAAGACTATTTATTTTGTGTAGAAAATACTACTTCTGATACTGTTTACATAGGAACATCTAACATTGGTTATGGTGAAGGGTTTAATAATTATGGAGAATACCATAGTATAGTTGAGCAAACAAATGGTACTACAAGTTCTTTTATTGACATTGCTCCTGCAATTTCAATAGAAACGTTAGCTGGTAATGCTGTAAGTATCAATGAAGAATTAGAAGAGGAGCTAACTGCTTTCCCTAATCCTGCAAAAGAAATGATTTCTATTCCTTTAGGAAACTTAGAAGTATCAAGTGTAGTTATATATGATGTAACTGGTAAAATTGTTTCTTCGCAAGACGTTTCTTCTATTGATAACTCTTTAACTTTAGATGTTTCTTCAATTCCTAATGGAATGTATATCGTAGCTTTAAATAAAGCAGATAATACTACTTCTAAAATAAACGTAGTGATTAGTAAATAATCAAACGACTTAATAAGTTGAAGGCCTATTGCTATCATAGCAATAGGCCTTTTTTTTATATAAAAATAGAGTTATTTTTGATCCTTGAAAAGGTGCTCAAATTTTCGTTCTCCTACTTGTGTTATAATGGTGAATTCTAACCCTAAGTCATTCCCCTTTTTTGAATATGTTAACTCACTAGGAGCAAGGTTTGCACCATTACCAAAAGTGATACTATTTTTTGTGAACTCAACCGTTTTAAAACTCACAAAAGAGCTGCCTTTAGCTTCTAATAGGTAAACAGGTTGATCATTATTAATAAATATTTTTGAAGTTTGAGAGTAGGTAGTGTCTAACTTCTTAATTGTTCCTCTTTTTCCAATTAATGTATCTTCTTTTAACTTCCAGTTTTCTATAACAGTGTTATTAGGAAAAGATGTGCTATCTATCCACATGCCTTCTATCCAGCTTAATTCATATAAATTAATAACTTTTTTTGTTTCTTTACTATTGGTCTCCTTAACTAAATCAAAAGGGTGGATCGATTTATTATTCTCATTAGATTTACAACTAATAAGTGAGGTTAATCCTAGTAAAGATAGATAAAGTAGTTTCATAAGTATTAATTGTAAATTATACCATACAAAAGTAATCAAATGATTTTGAAGTCAGAAATTAAACTATTTTATCCTGAAACAATAATTGTTTTAGTCAAAAAACTTATCTTAGTAAACAATAATATAAATAAAATAAAATGACAAGAATAGAAAGTAAAAAAGTATCAGTTAATTGCCCGCAGGCAGAATGTTTCGAGTTTTTAACTAATATGAATAATTACGAATTATTACTTCCTAAAAAGAATGTTTCAGATTGGAGTTCAGATGAAAAAGTTTGTTCTTTTAAAATTCAAAAAACATATAAACTAGTATTAGAAAAAATAGGAGGGACTCCTAGTAGCCAAATTAATATTAAAAGTGGAGAAGGAGCTTTTAAATTTACTTTAGATGTTAATTTAAAAGAAGAAAATGGAGTGACTGAGGCTCAGTTAATTTGTGATGCCGACATCAATCCTTTTTTAAAAATGATGGTAATGAAGCCACTAAACAATTTATTTGATTATATGGCAGATAGAATTGCTGTTGTAAAAGGTAAAGAACAAGCATAACTGGTGTTTGTTTTAAATAATACTATTCTTTCTTTTAAGAATTACTTTTTTCAGAAACTAGAGTTAGTATATGATGTTGCAGAGGTCGAACAGTTATATTGTTTAACTTTTTACTATTTTAAAGGCTGGAGTAAAGTTGAGCTTAGAATGAATGAGCAACTTCTCCTTTCAGAATCTGAATTGCTAAAATTAAACTCTATTGTAAAACGGTTAGCTAATTCCGAACCAATTCAACATGTTTTTTCCAAAGCTGAGTTTTTTGATTTAGAATTTTACGTAGATGAAGATGTACTCATCCCTAGACAAGAGACAGAGGAACTAGTTCATTTAATTCTTGAGCATTCAAAAGGAAAATGCAAAAATTTATTAGACATAGGAACGGGAACCGGATGTATTCCAATTGCTATTTCTGCAAATGACAGAAGTTTAAATGCTTTTGCGGTAGACATAAGTGAAAAAGCTATAGCTATTGCATCCAGAAACGCAAAGGCACTTAAAGTGGACTTAAAGCTGTTTTGTAAGGATATATTAAAAGTTACTGACCTCAATAGTTTTATTGAAGATCCGATAGATATTATAGTTAGTAATCCACCTTACATTACTATAGAAGAGAAATCACTAATGCACAAGAATGTATTAGATTTTGACCCTCATTTAGCATTGTTTGTAGAAGATAGTACTCCGCTTATATTTTACGATAAAATTTCAAAATTAGCTTATCATAAGCTAAGTGTAGGAGGGGAGTTGTATTTTGAAATTAATGAACAATTCGGTTCGCAAACAAAAAAGTTGGTTGAAAGTTATGGTTTTAGTGTTGTTAGATTAATGCAGGACCTAAACCAAAAGGATAGAATAATATATGCTATTAAATAAAAAAAAGGTGCAAACAACTTGTTTGCACCTTTTTAATCTTTTGTGAACTAATCTTAATGTATTTCAGCGTAGTTTTTTAATAGAATATTATATTCTTTTAATTCAGAGGCATTAATTCTATTAGAAGGATCTTTCATGATAGACAATAAATACAAAAAGCTTTCTTTCTGTGCATCCTCGTCTGTTTCAATATCGCTTTCAGTTCCTAAGTTGCTGTCTTCAAAACCTTCAATTGGTTCATCTGATAACAACGGAATTTTAAAACCTTCGTATGCAGCTATGTGTTCGTATGTTAAACGAGAAGCTTTAACCATTCTAGGATTCTCTTCTTTTAAAGCTAATTCACGAACTTTTTTCAAATCATCTACAATGGTATCTTTTTTTATTTTAATACCAAAAGATTCAACTTCTTGATGTAGCTTACTAATGATTTTTGCCGTTTCTTTATTTTGCACAGTGTTTTTTTTTAGTTATTAATGATATTATTGAGTAAATAGAGATTATAATTAACTTAGCTAGTTTGGAACCAATGAATTAGTTTACCAATCCAAGTTTTTGGCTTCTCTTTTTGTTCTGTTTTTTGATTTGCGGTTGAAGTATTCGCTTCTACTTCTGATGTCTTCTTCTTTTTCTTTTTCTTAGGTTTAGCATTGGCTAATTGAGTAGCGTAATGCTCTTTTTTACGTTTCTTTTCGTATTTTTCTCTTTCTTTTTGCTTTTTCTCTTCTATCAAACGTTCCTTTTCCTCTCTCTTCTTTTTCTCCGCTAATATTTCATCGACCGATTTTTTCTTTTTCATCGGTTTATTAGGTCGTACATAAGTACTTTCTTTCTTCTTTATTGGTGCAGGTTCGTCAATTGAAGCTTTTAATTCCTTTTCTAACTTGTCTATATCTTTAGCTGTAGTTTTAGAGGTTGCGGACTCTTCATCTTCATCTTCTGCTTCAATAGTAATTGTTTTTTTCTTTTGAGGAAGATCTATTGTTCTTAAAACTTTTAATTGTTTTAATTCTTGTTTAGGAGCTTTTATTAATTCAATTTCTACTTCTTCATTTTCTTTTTCATCAGATGAAGCAGTCGTTTTACTCTCAGCTACTGTTTCAGTTTCTTCTTTTATTTCAGTAGATTCTACTATTCCTTCTAGTTCGACAGTAGGAGAAGTCTCTTCTTCAATAATTATAGGTTTTTCAACTTCTTGTTCAATAATTTTCTCAACTGGTTCAGGAGTTTCGACTTTGAATTCAGCTTCAATCTTCTCTAAAAAACTATCGTCAATTTTAGTGTTTGGATGTTCGTTAATTGTAACTTCAAATTCCTTTTCTATAAATGTGATTATCTTAGAAGAAGGTAATTCTAATTTTCTAGAAAGTTGTCCTAATCTCATGTCTTGATTTTAAATTATAATCTACAAATATACTATAATATGCTGAAAATAAAAGCCATTTTGTTCATTCAATGGAATGAACTTTACGTTCTTTGAGAATTAATAAAAACTTTCTCCTTTCATAACCATTCTTCTTAATTGAAGACTGCATCTATAACGGTCCTCTCTGTAGGTATCATGAAGTTCATCTAGTTTGTTGACACATGTACTTATTCCAACTTCATCAGCCCATTTTAAAAGGCCTTTTGGATAATTAACTCCTTTAGTCATAGCAGTATCTATATCATCTCTACTTGCAATGTTTAAGAACAATGCATCAGCTGCTTCATTAATTAACATCACTAATATTCTCCAAACAATTTCTTCTCCTAGTTCTTTATCTATTTTTGGTTGTGGTAATTCGGCTCCTTCAGCGTAGTTGTAGTATCCTCTTTTTGTTTTTCGTCCTAACCAACCGGCTTCTGAATGTCTTTTTTGAGTAAATGAAGGTTTATATCTTGGGTCATAATAAAAAGCTTCGAATACAGATTCTGTAACAGCATAGTTAATATCATTCCCAATAAAATCCATTAAAGTAAAAGGTCCCATCTTGAATCCTCCTAATTCTTTCATTGCCCAGTCAATAGTAGCAAAGTCTGCAATACCTTCTTCATATATTCTTAATGCTTCCCCATAAAAGGGTCTAGCAACTCTATTCACAATAAAACCAGGAGTATCTTTAGCTATGACAGTTCTTTTTCCCCAAGAATCAATTAGTTCTTTTGATTTTTTAACAATAGCCTCATCGGTCTGTATAGCCGGAATAATTTCTACTAATGGCATTAAAGGTGCAGGGTTAAAAAAGTGAATTCCTATTACACGATTTGGTCTAGAGCAAGCACCTGCAATAGCTGATATTGCTAAAGATGAAGTGTTTGATGCTAGAATACAAGTAGGAGAACAAACTTCATCTAATTGTTTAAAAATACTTTTTTTAATTTCTAAATTCTCTATGATAGCTTCTATCACTAAGTCACAGTCTGAAAAAGAGCTTAAATCAGAGATTGGTTTTATTCTCTCTAGTATTGAAGTAGATTCTTCTTTTGTATACTTTCCCTTTTCTATGAGTCTATTAAAAATTCTATTTAAATTAGAAAATGCCTTATCTATTGCTTTTTGGTTGGCATCAAAAAGGACCACTTTATGCTTTGACGTTGCTGCTATTTGAGCAATTCCAGCTCCCATAGAACCTGCTCCTAAAACTCCTATTTTCATATAAAAATGTTTTTACAAAAGTAATTAAAATGTAGTAAAAAAAATGACTTAGTCATCAATTAATGCGCCTAGTTCTTCTACAGAAAGAAATGGACCTCTTTTTAGATTAGTGAGGACGATAGCGACTTCGTTTAGTTCTTGATTCATAACAAAATAAGTTCTAAATCCTTTCCACCATCCAGTATGATAAACAATATTCTCTTTTCCTTCAAGAGCTAATAATCTAAATCCATATCCATAATTTTTTCCGTTGTATTTCTTTTCATTTTTAGGAGTTATGATTAACGCTAAAGACTTCTTACTGATTAGTTTTCCTTCTCTAAGTCCTTTATAGAATAGAAATAAATCTTCTACGCTCGAGTATATGCCTTTATCGCCAACAACTCCGTTTAAATAGATATCTAGGTAAGGATTATAAGCTCCATTGTAGGCATTAACAGGATTAATTAACTCTTCTTTATTTTCTCTGTTGTAGAGAATAGTGCTATTCATACCTAATGGTTTGAAAATATTGTTTTTTAAATAAGTCTCAAATTTCTGGTGACTTACTTTTTCTATAATTGAAGCTAGTAATATATAGTTAGTATTACAGTAATAAAAAGTGGTGTTTGGAGCATAGTTTACTATAGGGACATACTTTTCGATGATCTTAATAACTTCCCTATTCGTAATCGTTTTATGTTTGTCTGGCCAAATAGAATCTGGTCGGTCGCAAAAATGAGTGTATTGGCTTAGTCCAGAACGGTGGGAGAGTAGTTGATGAATCGTAATTCCTTTATATGGAAAGTTTGAAATGTATTGCTCAACAGAATCTGTCAATTTTATCTTACCTTCCTCAATAAGCATGAGACATGCAATTGCTGTAAAAGGCTTAGAAGCTGAAGCAAGTTGAAATGTGCTTGCTGTTGTTAAGCTATCTTTTGTTTCTAATGTTGAAAATCCGTAAGCTTTTTTTATGATTGAATGATTTCCTTTTCCAAATAAAATAGTTCCATTAAAGGTTTTTTCTTCAAATCTTTTTTGGAAAAAAGTATCTATTTTTAAAGCATTAGGAGCATATAAGCTATCGTAATAAGCAGAACTGTCTATTTCTATTATTACTGCTTTTTTATTAGTTACTACTTCTTCCTCTGATTTTTCAGAAGTGCAAGAAAAAAGCAAGACGATTCCTAAAAAAAGATATAAAACTCGCATCGACTAACCTCCAAATACTAAGTAGAGCTGAGCAAAACCTGCAGCCATTCCTAAAACAGCTCCAATTAAAATTAACTTTAATTCATCTTCTTGGAAAACAGGTCTCAAAAAACCAACAAATTCAGGAGGACTTAAAGCTTGCATTTTTGTTCTAAATACAGTTTCTAAGTCCATGACTTCATCAGCATAATTAAAAACAGGATTGACAGAAGAGGGCATTTCTCGAATAACTTTATCTAAAACAATATTTTTCATTTTATCATAGTTACGTTTACCAGCAACTAAATTGACAACAGGCTTAGAAATTCCTACTCCTTCATCTATTCCTCTTTCCGCATGTTTTAAAACAAGGTCGATGAATTTATCTTTAGTTGTTCCGTTTATAATTGCTGCAAAAATACGATCGAAAGTGAAAATTTCTTCTGTAAGCATTTTAGCATATTCTTCAGAAACTTCATTTTGTCTTTTTATAAATAAGCCTTGAAATTTCATACCAAAAACAGTTTTCTCTTGTATGGGTTCAAAAATTAATTTAAGAGCTAGCCAATTTGTGGCATAACCAACAATTAAACCAGCTAAAGGCAAAATCCACCATTCTGGAAAATAATACCAAATAACCATCTGGATTAATCCAAATAAAAATCCAAAGTAAAATCCTGAGCGCTCAATAAACTTAAATTCTTCTTTTCCACAGTTCAAAAACATCTCGACCATTAATTGCTTATCTGCAGTCAAACGATCAATAACCATTTCTTCAATATTAAAGACCTCTTCAATGTTATCTTTTACATCAAACATAATTTCTGCAACAACACCTGGCATATCTCTAGAAATACGAGCGTAGGTCATTCTTTTAACAGACTCAGGAATTTTACTCCAAACTTCTGGAGATTGTTTTGCCATGATTTCGTCCATGATCTCCTTCGCAATACGATCGAATTGTGGACGCATTTCTTCAGCAACCATTGCTGGTTCCAATTGTGAAAAAAGCTCTTTTACATTAACTAGTTTGGTCGTCCAAAGATTCACAGAAATCTTTGCCATTTTTTCAGCTTTAGAAGGAATAATTCCTTGCCATCCTAAAAATGGTTTAATGCCCCAAAATTCTAATGGATAAAATGTCATTTTCAAGGCCAATACATTTGTTCCCCAACCTACAATACCACTTATAATAGGAATAGATATAAATTGTAGATATATTCCGTAAGTTTCTAAAAATTCTGACATAAATTGATTGACTATTTTGTCTAAAAATAGGAAAAAGTTTATTTATTCCTTGATTTAATTCGTATAATTTTAAAGAAAAATCATTTTTAGTTCTATATTTATAACTTCAAATTGAAATCAGTTTTATGTTATTAATAAAACTTTCTATGGTTAAAGCTTTAATAATTTGCACCTCATTACTGCTTGTACTTTCATCTTGTCACAAAGTGACTCATAATATTATTCTTAAAGGTGAGTTTCATTTAAATGCTTTTGAAATAAACGGCGGCTCTACTAATTTTATGGGAGGTGTTTTACCTAATTACAGTGAGAATGGGACCGTAATAGGAGATTATGTCATTTATATGTTGGATAATGGTTTGATGAGGGGGGAGTATTATACAAATGGTAATTTAGAGTATTATAGAACAGGAATTTGGGATATGCCAACTTCTGATAGTATTTATATGAACATAGATGTCTTTGTTGATGGTACTTTTTTTATTGAACCTGTTAATGCAAATGAAATGATTATGAGTAGCGATAAAAATAATATTAGTTTTTTTGGTATAGGAGAAGTTAAAAGTGTAATGCGTA
>JAGXIB010000230.1 GCA_024635865.1 Flavobacteriales bacterium | reverse complement strand
GTTAAGTGCCGAAGATGACTTTCGACTTCCACAACTAGGATACTCAACATGGAAAGTAAGCGCTGGTACTTTTACTAATAAAAATAATTTAAGAATCCTAGAGCATAAGTATTTTAGAGGTTCAGACAGGGGATTATTTGCTGACCCACTAAATTCATTTCAATTATTAGGTTATCAATTTGATACAAGAAATGAGTATTTTCAAGCCAACTATATTCACCATTTCGAAGGAGCCATATTAAATAAAGTACCGTTAATTAACAAACTAAAATTACAATTGGTAGGAGGAGCAGGAACTTTATTAATAAGAGATCAAAACTTTGCACATTTTGAAGCTTTTGGAGGATTAGAACGTATTTTTAATGTTCGTTTATTTGGGGAGACACAACCACTTAGATTAGGCGGGTACTTTGTAACAGCTGACAATAATTTAGACAATGCTAACTTTAGATTTAAAGTAGGTTTTGACTTTTATGATTCTGGTTCTAATAAATGGAATTATTAAGACTTAATCCCTTACCGTTGAATCTAATATAATCGTCTTTTTTTCTTATATTTGTTTACCTAATTTAAAACGATTTATAAGATGATCATACAAAACTATGTACAAGGAAAATGGATGAATGGAGAAGGAACTGAATTAGAAGTTTTTAACTCGATTAATGGAGATTTTGTTGGAAGTGTTTCTAGTGCAGGTTTAGATTATGAATCTATTTTAGATTATGGACGTAAAGTTGGAGGAAAGGCATTACGTAAAATGACTTTCCAAGAAAGAGGTTTAATGTTAAAAGCATTGGCTTTACACTTAAATGGTCAGAAAAAAAAATTCTATGCTTTAAGTGCTGCTACTGGAGCAACTAAGATTGATTCATGGATAGATATTGAAGGAGGAATTGGAAACCTTTTTGCCAATGCTTCTTTAAGAAAACAATTCCCAGATTTACCCTATTATGTTGACGGTGATGCCGCTCCCCTTTCTAAAGGAGGAAGTTTTATTGGACATCATATCATGGTTCCAAAACAAGGAATTGCTGTTCATATTAATGCTTTTAATTTTCCTATTTGGGGAATGTTAGAAAAAATTGCCGTTAACTTAATGGCAGGTGTTCCTGCTGTCGTTAAACCTTCAGAGTTTACTAGTTATTTGACTGAGTTAATGGTTAGGGAAATTATTGATGCTAAAATTCTACCAGAAGGTTCCTTACAATTAGTGACTGGAAAAGGACATGGCATCATTGACCATGTAAACTATCAAGACATTGTTACTTTTACTGGGTCAGCATTAACAGGTAGAAAATTAAAGAATCAAGATAATATTATACAAAACTCTGTACCTTTCAACCTAGAGGCAGATTCTTTAAATGCTTCTGTTCTTGGAGAAGATGCCAAACCAGGAACTCCTGAATTTGATATTTTCATAAAAGAAGTTCAAAAAGAAATGACCGTAAAAGCCGGTCAAAAATGTACTGCAATTAGACGTATACTAGTTCCTGAGAATTTAATTGATGACGTGCAAACTGCTTTAAACTCAAGGTTAGCTAAAAACACAATAGGAGACCCTTCTATTGAAGGAGTAAGAATGGGAGCTTTAGCATCTCGTCTACAAGTAGAAAGAGTAAAAGAAAATGTAGAGTTATTGATGCAATCTCAAGAGGTTGTTTATGGAGATTTAGACAACTTTGACATTATAGGCGGTGACAAAGAAAAAGGAGCATTCTTCTCTCCTATCCTATTTAGAAATAATAAACCATTCGAAAAAACAGACGTACACAATATTGAAGCTTTCGGACCTGTTTCTACTTTAATTCCTTACAAAAATTTAGACGAAGCTGTTGAATTAGTCAAAATGGGGAAAGGATCATTAGTTACTTCGATCATTACAGCTGATGATAATATCGCTACCGAGTTTGTTGTTGAAGCTGCTCACACCAACGGTCGTATTTTAGTACTGAATGAATCTTGTGCTAAAGAAAGTACAGGGCACGGATCTCCAATGCCATTATTAACACATGGAGGACCAGGAAGAGCTGGTGGAGGTGAAGAAATGGGAGGGAAAAGAGGTATATTACATTACTTACAACGAACTTCAATTCAAGGGCACCCACAAACCATTACAGCCATTACAAAACAGTTTCAAGTTGGAGCAAACCAACCAGAAGCTAACCCTCACGTATTTAGACAACACTTTGAAGAACTAACTATTGGAGATACTGTCTTTACTCATAAACATACAGTACTAGAGTCTGATATAAATAATTTTGCTCAAGTGAGTGGAGATAACTTTTATGCACACGTAGACATAACTTCACTAGAAGGTACTATTTTCGAGAATAAAGTAGCACATGGGTATTACATTCTTTCTAAAGCTGCAGGAATGTTTGTTGACCCTAAAAAAGGACCAGTATTATTAAATTATGGTATTGATGAGTGTCGATTTGTTAAGCCTGTTTATCCAGGAACAACTATCGGAGTTCGTTTTACTGTAAAAGAGAAAATTGATCAGGAGAAAAAATCAGAAGACGATATAGCAAAAGGAATCGTAAAGTTCTTAGTTGATGTTTATGACGAAACCGGAGAGACAGTCGCTTTAGCTACTATTTTAACAATGGTAAGAAAATTAGATCAATCTAAGTAAATTTAGTTTTATTTACACTAAAAAGACAATACTTCATTTATTCTCATCTTCTAAACACAATAATAACACGTCTATTTTGAGATCGATTCTCTTCATTTGAATTTGAACGAAGTGGATTTGACTCTCCTTTTGGTGCAACTTGTATCCTCCCTGGGCTTACTCCTTTTTTTATCAAGAAATCTTTAATAGCTTCTGCTCGTTCAGAAGACACAACCATATTTTGCTCTGTTGTTCCTATATCACAAGTAAACCCTTCAATAGTAATATTTAAATCGAGATGGTTTTGTAATAAAACCACAACCTCATCAACAACTTGTTTTTGATTTCCTGAAATAACATCTCTTGATGAGTTCAGTTTAAATAATATTACCTTGTCTTTCTTTAAAAAAGCTGCATTCAAAGAGTCAACATCAATTTCCCATGGTTCAACATTTGATATTTCAGCAATTAAAGTATCCTGAATAATTACTTTATCAGAAGTTATGATGTCTTCAATAACATGTTGTTTCGTCAATAAAGAATCCTTAACAACAGGGACTAACTCTTTAGTTACTAATGCGTTTTCAGTTAAAATATCTTCTATTGGTTTTTCCTTCTTACATAATTTAATTCCCAACATTAATTCATGTGCTCCTTTTGATATTCCTGTAATACTACTTGAAGTCCCAAAACCATAACTATAGGCTAAATTAAACCTGTCTGCAATATTAAGATCAAAAACTCCTGCAAAACCATAACTACTTCGATATAGTACAGAGATTCCAACTAAATTATTCCAACCCACACGCATTGAAACATCCATCTGATTTGCTTTGAATGATGCATTCCTATATACTAATGAAGGGGTTACTTTCCATGAGTCAGAACTAACAACATCTATTCCCGCAGCGAATATCATATGATTGACTAATTTATATTCTTCTTCAACTCCAGACATTTGAATTCCAATTCCAGTTGAGTAAACTTGCGGAATCGAGACCCCAATCCTAATTCTATCGGTATAAAAAAGCACTCCTGCATCAGAATTAAATCCCATATCAGATTGATTCCCTTGAGCTAAGGTATTATCCGAATAATCAGAAGCGATGACATCTGAAAGGTTAAAATTTTGTTGAGTAATTCCAGCCGAAAATCCAGCACTTAAAAAAGTCTTTTTAGACAGTTGTATATGATGTGCATAAGTAGCTTTAGCACTAAAATCACTTAACAAACCAGCCTGAAGCATGCTTAGGTCTAACCCTATTCCATGATTATTTTTTACTCTACCATCTAAAGTAAGCCGATTTCTTAATGGGCTATTATTAATTCCAACCCACTGATTTCTATGATTTAAATAAGCAGAGAAACAACCAGATTTTCCTGCAGCCGCAGGGTTTATTAAAAGAAAATTTTGATTATATAAAGTATTTAAGCTAATCTGCTGAGCCCTTCCATCTAATAATAAAACTAGCGAACAAAGGGTAAAGATTGATTTAATTATTTTCATAATTCTATTATAGAGGAATTAAAAGTTTATCTAATTAAGGTAACACTCCCAGTTATAGGTTGATCACTTTTACATGTAATGACGTAAAAATAATTTCCTTCTGGCAAACCATCGGCATCCCAATCGTTTTGGTATCCTATACTTTCCATCAACTTATTACCCCAGCTGTCAAAGATTTGAATCGTACAATCGGTTAAAAGATAATTCCCTTTAATAATCCAAGTATCATTCTTTCCATCTCCATTTGGACTCATAAAGTTATTTACTTCAACTTCAACGTCGACAGTAATCTCAACATCATCAGCTGCTTGGCATCCATCGTCAGAAGTTACAGTCAAGGTGTAGATAGTATTTTCTTGTGGTGAAGCCTCTGGACTCTCAATAGTTGGATCATTTAAGCCTACTGAAGGAGACCAATCAAAAGTTGTTGCATTCGTACTTGTTGGACTTAATGCAATTGAGTTTCCTGCATTAATTTGAACATTAGCCCCTGCATCTACATAGGGCTGAACGTACCTAGTTATATCAAAAAAGCAACTATTAGTATTTCCAGCAGCATCTGTCACCGTATAAGTATTAGTTGTTAAACCCAAAGGGAATAAATTATTTGAAGGAATTCCAGAAGTTAGAACAAGTGACTCTCCTGAACAATTATCGGCTACAACTGGATCAGAAAAAGTTATAATTGAATCACAAGATTGAATTGCAGGAGGACAAATAATTGTAGGCAACTCATTATCTATAACTATTACAGTAGACGAACATGTTGCAGTATTGCCTGCTCCATCTACCACTTCATAGGTATTAACAGTGGTTCCTATCGGAAATAAAGCTCCACTTGCTAAACCAGTATTCTGAGTCATAGATGCACCTGAACAATTATCACTAAAAACAGGAGATGAATAATTAACAATTGCCCCACAGCTACTCAAATCATTATTTTGAGTAACATCCCCAGGACAAGTAATAGTTGGATTAATATTGTCACTAACAATAACAGCAAAACTACAGGTTGAAACGTTTCCAGCTCCATCTGCTACTGTTAAAGTTATAGTTTGATTTGTTGTTATAATACTCCCAATTACTGGAGATTGGCTCACTGCAAAAGTACAATTGTCATTAGCTGTAGCCATAGCGGTATAATCCGGCAAGGTAAATTGACAGTTTCCGTCAAGGTTAACATTTTGATTTCCTGGACAACTTATCGTTGGGAAGATATTATCTGTTGGAACTACATCAAAGCTACAGTTAGCCGAATTACCAGTTCCATCTGTTGCAGTAAGTGTAATCGTTTGACTGGAAGCAATTATAGTTCCTGCTAAAGGACTTTGAGTTACCGTAACAGAACAGTTATCACTAAAAGTTCCTAAACTTGTATAATCTAATAAACTGTACTGACAGCTTCCATCAAAATTAACGTTTTGATTTCCAGGGCAATTTATCGTTGGAGGAGTATTATCTGTTGGAACTACATCAAAGCTACAGTTAGTCGAATTTCCTACTCCATCTGTTGCAGTTAGCGTAACCGTTTGACTGGAAGCTATTAAAGTACCTGCCACAGGGCTTTGAGTTACCGTAACAGAACAATTATCACTAAAAGTTGCTAAGCTGGTATAATCTAATAAACTGTACTGACAGCTTCCATCAAGATTAACATTTTGATTTCCAGGGCAATTTATTGTAGGGTTACTATTGTCATTAATTTTAACATAATCTGTAAAAGTTAATGTTCGACTACAACCGTCTAGGTCATTTACCTTAAGACTTACACTGTAGTTACCATAATTCGTGTAAACATGAGACGGGTTTTGAAGTGAACTCGAATTTCCATCTCCAAAATTCCACGTCCAAGAGGTAATTGGGGCTCCAAAACTAGTACTATCTTTATAAATAACAGTGTGTGGTATGCAATCTGCGATTGTATCAGAAGACCCAAAATTAACATCAGGGCCAATAACTTGGATGTAATTAGTAGAATTTTTGGTGATAGTACAGCCTAGTGAATTTGTTACAGTTAATGACACGTTATATGTTCCAGGACTATTATATGTGTGACTAGGGTTTTGACTATTTGAAGTCGAACCATCACCAAAATCCCAAGCCCAACTGCTAAGATTTCCATACCCCGAATTAAATGATGTATTTGTAAAACTTGTACTAAAAGGTGCACATCCAAACGTTCCAGAACTTGAAAAGTCAGCTGTAGGGACTCCAATTTTTACACTGTCGACATGTACACTTGTACAACCAGTCATCGTATCAGATATTCTCAAAGTTACTTTAAATCCTCCAGCAACAGTATAGTTATGTATAGGGTTTTTAGAAGTAGAAGTACTTCCATCCCCAAAATTCCATAGCCATGTATCTGGTAAGGTTGACAAATCAGTAAAAAAAACGGAATAAGGGACAGAACAACCTGTAGATGGGTTTAAGCTGAAGTTAGAAACGCATTGCGCATTTAGTTTTATTGCAGAAAAAAATAAAACCAAGAATAGAGAATATTTCATCTAATATTATTTAGAAAGAAGTTATTTAAACAATTAAAAATAATTTTTGGAAGCAAATTTAAAATAAAAAACGATATTTCAATAAATCTTTACTTTTAAAAACGAGGATGACTTATAATAAAGATTATCAATTACTTAAAGTCTCCATTATTTCTTTCTGATGAAAGAAACACAATTGGCAACCTATTCTCTATATAATTTAAAAATAAAGAACATTCAAATTTTGACTATTGATGGTAAACTAATACCAGAGACTTCGAATAATAACATTGACTTCTCTAAGTTGAAAGCTGAGACCTCTTTTGTAAAATCAGTTACAACTAATGGCTTTGGAATTAAGAAGGTAATAGTGAAGTAAAAGAGCTATTTGTTTCTAAAACCTATTTCGATTTCTGTCGATAGTACTCCGAACAAAAAATAGCGGTAGAAACTCCTAAATTTAAAGACTCTGTATTTCCAGCACCAGGAATGGTTACTGGATGATGAATAAAAGGGATAAGTTCTTCTGAAATACCATGTGACTCACTTCCCATTAAAATGATACTTGGAGAGGAGAATTCTGTCTGATAAATAGATTCACCTTCTAATAAAGCGCCATAAATTGGCAGATCTGCTTTAGCTAAATAGCTTGGCAAATGTTGATAAGAAATATTAATTCTAAAAATAGATCCCATTGTCGACATGATAACTTTAGAGTTGTAACAATCAACGCTATTCTCAGAACAAATAATTTGTTTAATTCCGAACCAGTCAGCAGTTCGAATGATCGTCCCTAAATTACCAGGATCATTTACGCCATCTATTACTAAAATAGTTTCATTGGGTCTATCTAGTTTGTTCATCTTTGGTATTTCTACCAATGCCAAAACTTTATTAGGGTTAGATAAATGAGTAATTCGTCCTAAGTCTTTTTCAGAAACTGAAATAGCATTTTTAAATTGATCTAACTCTGATTGAAGCGCGAAGATTTGCTGAATTTTAAAATCAGAATCCATTAATTCTTGAACAATTTTCACTCCTTCAACAACGAATAAGCCATATTCATTCCTTTTTGACTTTCGTTTAAGTGAATTAATTCGTTTTATATCTGATTTTGTTAGCACCTTTCTTATTTTTACAACTGCAAAGTTAACCATTTAATTGTTTTGATTAAAAGAGCCGTAATATATCTAGGAATACTTATTCCAATACTACTCATTGTTCATTCATGTAGTATTACTAAACACGTGCCAGAAGGTCAATACTTATTGGATAATAACAACTTTAAAATAAAACAAGACAGTAACGCTCTATTTAGTAAACATGAGAATGTAGACGAAGATGAAATGCAGAATATCTTGAAACAAAAACCCAACAAAAAATTAGTGCTGGGTATACGATTTTACTTAAGGCTCTATAACTTATCTAGTGAAAAACGAATTGAAAAACGAAGCATTGTACAAGAAAGAAAAGCCGAAAAGAAAAACGAAAAAATAGAGAAAAAAAATGCGAAGAAAAAAGAACGAATTGAAAAAAAGAATAAAAAAGCAAAAGAAAACAATACTAATTATGACCCAATAGAGTTTTATCCTAAACCATACAAAGACCCTAAACCTACTTTTGGAGAAAGAGTTCGCTCTTCTGGAGAAAAACCTGTTATCATTGACACTATAAAAACTATTAATTCTGCTAAGCAGCTCAATATTTATCTAATTAATAGAGGCTATTTTAATAATAAAGTAGATTATAAAATTAATTTATTTCCAGACACAATTACTAATGAGAAAGGGGAAGTAAAAATAAAACATAAAAACAAATTAAATAGAGGTGAAATTAACTACTTGATTAAACTAGGGAAGCCTTATCGAATAAAAGGCATTCATTATATTGTAAAAGACACTTTATTATCCCATTATTTAGATTCAATTCGGCCAAAATCTATTATTGATACTAATCAAATTTATGATTCTGAAAATTTAAACAAAGAAAGAGAACGAATCACTTCATTTTTATTAAACAATGGATATAAATTTTTTAACAAAGAATTTATTCACTTTAAAATAGACAGTAATCTTAAGTCTAATCAGGTCAATATTGAGCTTCGCATACAGAACTATAAATTTAAAGACCCTGTTTATGATACTATTTTAGAGAAAAATCACGCACAATATAACATCATGAAAGTAGAAATATACCCTGACTACTCTGCTAGAGCTTCTAAAAGCAACTTTAAAGATACTCTTACATTTAGCAATAATATTTCTTTAATCTCCCGTAAAGAACTTCTATTTAAACCCAAGTTATTGTATAACTCTATACGATTCCAGGAAGGAGACTTATACAGTAAAGACGATGCTATCACTACTTACAAGACTTTTTCATCATTAGGAACCTTTAAAACCTCTTCTATTGAGTTTGACACTCTAAATAATGGTTGCAATGACTTAGTTGCAAAAATAAAGCTAGAGCCAAATAAAATGCAAAGCTTTACGGTAGCAACAGATGGGAAAACTTTTGGGAATGGACTATTTGGAATAGAAGGTAAACTTGCTTATTCTCATAAAAACATTTTTAAAGGGGCTGAAAAATTAGAAGTCAGTTTAAGCGGTGGTTTAGAGATGCAGCGGTCTTTGGTTGATAACCAAGTAGATGAAAGCTTACAATCCTCTATACAAAACCTTCCTAGTTTTAATACTGTCGAATTTGGACCTAACCTAAGGTTAACCATTCCTCGATTTGTTTTCTTAGGAAAATTATTTCCTAAGGCGTACAATCCTAAAACAGAGTTCTCTGGAGTCATTAATTATCAGAGAAGACCTGATTTTACCCGCAACAAAGAGAACCTTTCTTTTGGTTACGTCTGGCACGAAAAATCGCCGATTACCTACCGATTTACTCCTTTTAATATTAGCGCGATTAAAATTGATAAGTCAGCTAAATTTCAAGAAAGTATAGACTTACTCAACGATCGCCTATTGGCTGCTAGTTACCAAGATCATATTATTGCTAGTACTAGATTGAGCTTTACCTACAATGGTCAAGACAGAAAAAAGAAAAGAAAAAATGTTTTTTATTTCCAATCAGAATTAGAAGTAGCTGGAAACTCTTTAAGGGCTTTTTATAACCTTACAGATCAACCATTAAATAGCCAAGGAGCTTATGAGTTTTTAGGGATTCGTTTTGCACAATTCGCAAAAATATCTGGAGATTTCAGATACTACAATAGCCTTACAAGAAGAATTAAAATCGTTTCTAGAGTAGCAGGAGGTATTGGTATTCCTTTAAAAAACCTTAAAGAAGCTCTCCCATTTGAAGAAAGCTTTTTCTCAGGTGGATCAAATGGTTTGAGAGCTTGGAAAGCAAGAACGATGGGACCAGGTTCTTATTATGATTCAACTAATAGTTTTGATAAAATTGGGGACATTCAACTAGAAGGAAACTTAGAAATCCGTTTTCCTATTTCTAGCTGGATAAATGGAGCAGCATTTATAGATGCTGGGAACATTTGGCTAATCAATGAAGACTCATTAAGAACTGGAGGACAGTTTAAAGCCAGTAATTTCATCTCTGAAATTGGTTTAGGAGCAGGGCTTGGAGTCAGAATGGATTTGGACTTCTTTATTATTCGATTTGATTTTGCAGTACCGATTAAAAACCCCTCTTTACCAACCAATCAACGATGGATTACAGCTGGCAAATGGGGGGAAACAGCTGGTTATCCTGATGGCAGGTTGAGAAAGGAGTTTTTCCCTTGGCAATTTAATTTAGGTATTGGATATCCGTTTTAAGAAACTAAACATAAGAATAATTAAGCTCACTTAATTAAAGAATTAATTTGTATCATGAATTAGAAATTCTGCACCTACAATTAACCTCGGTAGTTCTAACTGTCCATTATCAAAGGCATTTGAGACTCTATACCTAGCAAAAAAGTCTAAATAATGTTTCCCAAACTTTACAACTGCTCCGTATTGAAAAGGAGGAGCAAAAGGAAGCTTTTTATAAACTGTTTTCTGATTTACTTTGTAACCGTTTTCAAATTTAGCCTTCGTCACAAATCGTCTAGAAATGTTATAATCAACATATGCTCCCATTGTAATGTATGTTCCTAACTGATTCCCTCTTTTTGGCTTAAGGTTAAATTGCATAGCCAAATCTGTACTTACTTTATAAAAAACATACCTCGCTTTATTTATATTCGTATTATATTTTAATGTTGTCGTTGAATCAATATTTTTAAGCGCATAGCTTTCAACAGAAAAGTCAAAATCAAACAAAAGTCCTAAATATTTATTTGCTTGATATTTTTTAGTGTAACCAGAACTAAGTTTTATCGCATTCCACTTTACTGACAAAACTGAATCAGGAACAGGAATTGAAAAGACTTTACCCAACGCAAGATAAGAGTAGTTATAGTGTTTTCTATTTGGCCCAAAATTGTTATCAATATTAGAAAAGTTTTTAGGAGTCTTATCTTTAATCAAAACAGTTTGCCCATAGCTAGAAAAGCAAAAAACTAGTGCTACAAAAATAAATAATATAACTGATGACAACTCCTTCATATCTTTTAGAGTTTTAACTCCTGCAAACAACCTTTATAACTAAATCTTAATGTTTTACCTTTATACTGATCATAAAACAACTGTAATACCTCTATATCATTAATTGCTATTACCTTATATTCGTCTAAGTATCCAAACTCATTTTCTACATGAAAATAAAGGACTTCAGGTTCCGTTTTAGGAATATTACTTGCTTCAATATTAAAATTATCTAGCAAGTGAAAAAATTGATAAAGTTTAGATGGTTTTATTGGATGCACCCATTTATTCTCTATAAAATACTCTTCTTTAATCCTAATTTTTATTTGAACATCGTCAGTTGTATCAATAATAAAAGTTTGTTCTATCTTTTTATTCTTTAATGAATCTATAAAATAGCTCGCTTTTGGAACGCCATATCCAGTAGCATAATCATAGTATGGATATAGGGAAGCTGATTTCTCAATCTCTTTATACAATTGCATATTAGTTAAAGTCGAATCTGATTCCCAAACACAAGCAGCAAATCCAGCTACTAAAGGACTAGCAAAAGAAGTGCCTGCTAACTCTCCTAAACTAGAAAAATCATCATAACCAAGTGCATGACCAAATGCACTCACGTTAGGTTTTAACTTAAAATTTGCATTTGGACCATAAGAACTAAAAGAGGTATGCAATCCTGTCCATGGATTAATTCCTCCAACAGTTAAAGCGCTATCTGCATCACCTGGAGCTGCAACATATTTCCAATCACTAGCCCCCTCATTACCGGCAGCGTTAACTACTAAAATCCCTTTTCTAGCCGCTAAGTTAGCTGCTCTAGTAATAATCGTTGAATGTCCAGTCATATCTTCTACAAAATGAGAGGCGTTGGTATAGCCTAATGAGCTGTTAATTATATCTGCCCCATTTTTGTCGGCCCACTCTACTGCTTCTAACCAATCTTCTTCCTCTGCTATACCTTCATAAGCTATTCGTTCTGTTCGTGCTAATAAGAATTCTGCATCGGTTGCCAATCCTATTTTTTGACCTTCAAAAATTCCAGCAATGCAAGACAATACTGAAGTACCATGTGAATTATAACGATAAACATTGGGCTTGTTTTTTTTAAAATCCCAAGTCTTTATTATCCTATTATTTTCTCTTAAATGACTAAATAAATCCGATTCATCTACATCTGGAAAACCAGCATCAATAATACATATTCGAATTCCTTTCCCAGTATATAAATGATCAAATAATTGACCTTCCATATTACTGATTTGAGCTTCTAAAAGCTCTTGTTTCCCGCGGCTTAAACTAGTTGCCGTGACCTCTCCTAAACCTGCTAATTGCTGGGTTGAGTTCATTTTTACTACTTCTTTTACAAATGGCAAAGTTTTTACCTCAGCAATAGCTTCAGCCGACAACCAGCATGCTACAGCATTAAACCAACGTGTACTTCCAGTTACAGAATCTGAAAGCTGATTTATTTGTTGGTAGTAATCTTCTCGAATTGGAAGATCTGAATATTCTGCCAATGGAATATTGTTTTTAATCCTACGATTAATTGCTTTAATATCAAAATAGGAGATCGGATTAAAAGTTACCTCTTTTTTATCGGTAAATCGAACCCAATATTTTTGTGATTGAGAATAAGCCCCACTATTAACTCCTAATGCAATTAATATTAATGTTAGAAGTTTATTCATTGAATTTTTAATCTTTTTATAGTAATTATTTCATAATGTACTTTTCTTTATAGGTCTAGATTGTTACCTCCTGTTAAATGCTGTAAAGGAGTACAAACCCCGTCAACACAACTATAAGCTTTAAGGTTGTCTTTAAATACTGATGACTTAAATACTGATTGGTTCATTAACATTCTAACACATTCTTGAATACCCTCAATAATAGATGGATGGGGATGAACTAAATCTGCCAACACACGAATGCTTTGTCCTGTTTTAATTAATAGTGCAACGGCTTGTATTGCACTTGACGCATGCTCTCCTATCGCACGCATCCCGAGCACCTTCATTTCATCATCATTAGTGACTATAATTTTAAAGAATCCTTGCGTTTTACGCATTGCAATTGCCCTTGCAATACAAGAAAAATCTAGTTTAACCACCTTTACGGGGATTCCTCTCTCTACGCACTGTTTTTCGTTTAATCCAACAGCAGCTACCTCAGGTTGCAAAAACATTATCGTACTTATGTTATCGTATGAAAGTGGTGTTGCTTTTTTTCCAAATATTTTTTCTATTGCCTGACGCCCTTCTAACTCTCCCATGTTTACCAATGCGATTCTTCCACTAGCATCTCCTACAGCATAAATATTGGGAACATTTGTTTGGGTATCCACATCTCCGATGTGTCTCCCTCTTTTACTTTTCTCTACGCCAGCGTTCTCCATATTCAGGCCTTCAACATTTAATGTTCTACCTACTGCTAACAATGCTTTTTCTACTCGAATAACTTCTCTTTTACCATCTTTATAAGAAAGTTCGTATTCAACTTCTCCATCTACAATATCTAATCTTTCTAGTTGAGAGGTATGGTGAATCGTTACCCCATGATCGACTAGATTCCCTTCTACCATATTGGAAATATCCTCATCTTCAAACGGTAAAATATGATCTGCTCTATCAATTATATAAACTTTAGTTTTACCAAAGTTTGAAAAGATGGTTGCATATTCACAACCAATAACTCCAGCACCAACAATTACCATACTTTTTGGAAAATCATCTATATGATCAATTCCGTCGCTGGTCATAATAATCTTCTCGTCGACATCCATATTGGGTAGTTTACGAGGTTTACTTCCTGTAGCAATGATTGTATAATCAGAATGTATTCTCTTTATTTTCCCATTACTCTTTTTTATCTCAATCGTCTTATTATCAATAAAGCTTCCTAAACCTCTTTCGTAACGAAATAACTTATTCGATCCAGTTTCTAATAATTTAATGTGACAAGAGTATTGTGATTTACGATCAAACAAAGCCTCGTTAACGGTCTTTTTTGCTTCTTCCCAACTAATTTCAAACTTACTCCTACCGACCGAAACAATGCTTTCATTAACTGACCTTACCTTTTGTGATAATTCCCAAAGTGTTTTTGAAGATAATGCTCCATTGTATAATCCAGCCCCTCCTACTTTATCTTTTTCAATTAAAATTACTCTCTTACCAAAATCAACAGCTCGCATCGCAGCAGCATAACCTGCTGGCCCTGCGCCTATTATACACACATCGTACTTTTCTAAATCTTCCATTACTTCGGTTGAATAAATTTAAAGCCAAATTACTTATTTTTTGATGAACTTGAAACAATAATCTATTATTTATTCAGTATCAAAAAGTTTACCTGATTAAGTTAATTGTCTCAAATTCTTATACTTTCTTTAATCACTTCTGTCCCTGATTCCCAGTCTTTAAAAATAAAGCCTATCCTTTTTAGCCATTGACTATTACTTCGTTAGTGTTTGAAGACCTCTATCAATCATTATAACAATGTATCGTATATTTAAGCTTAACTTTCTGATGATAAACCTTCTTCATAAACGGCTTTCCAACCTTTCCAGAGACCTCGATCATTTAATGTTTCGTTGTGCCAAACACCTATGAATTCTCCTTGGGCAGCCTCTACTTCGGCCTTTAGTTGTTTAATCTTTTGAATTGACTCTTCTCTATTCAATTTTAAATATTGGTTAAGTGTTCCATCCATATATGCGAATGAGTGAATAACCAAAGAGGTCTCTCTATCTTCTAAAACATCGAAAAAAGTAAAAGGAGTACAAATCCCTGCTCTAAATCCGACATTATCGGCATAGCCCATGGTGTAATCTTCTTTAATTCCAATTTTTTCAAAAATTCGATAAGTTTCAGGAATTGAAAGTTTTAAAAAATGTTTTCGTGCTAAAATAACTTCACTTCCCGTTATTTTCTCTAATCTTTCTTTTTCTTGTTTTTGAATACCTAAATTTAAGTAAGATTGATAAGATGGATGAACTCCTATTTTATGTTTTTTACTCAAGTTTTGAATCAATGCTATTAACTCAGGTTCTTTATGAGATACATTTTTATCATACTCAGCCCTATCGCCTAATAAGAAAAAGTAAATACTTTCTACTTGTTTTTCTTTAGTTGTTTCATTGATATAACTATAAGTGTCATAAGGATCTTTTTTTTCAAAAGCAATTATCTTTAGCCTCTCTTTAACTTCAGTAAGGTTCCCTTTTAAAATGGCTCTACTTACACCTCCAAGACTCCTATAAACCCCTTTGTTTTTATAGGCCCAAGCATTATCAATATCAATTGTATTAATTACCTTAAACTGACTCTTAAGGTTGTATTCTTCTTTAAAAAAAGATGAAACTTTCTTCAATAATACCTTAACCCAAATATTAATTAGAGGTAAATGCAATACTCCTAGTTTATGCATGACACTATTTACTGAGGTATAACGCCCATGTTCGTCAGGTTCAAACTTCCAGTATTCTTCAAGACGTGAAGCTAAAAAAAATGCTGCAGAAAAGACATCAAAACCTAAGTCATCAAATTCTGTTAAAAATAATTTTAATTTTTCCTCTCCACCATAATCAAAATTCACATCAAACTTTCTGTAATCTTTTTCAGACAACAATCCATAAGGGTGTATTTGGAAACTTCCTTCTATTCTCTCTCCTGAGTAATTAATTACCCTGTTTACTTTCTCTAATTTTTCTTTTGTATGTACTATTTGATAATCTACCCCCCCTACCTGATTTAAAACTAACTTAACAGCATAATAAAAACGATTAGACTTTATGGGAGCGTATACTGTTATCATTACTTAACCAAAGTGATATGACCTCTTACTTCTTCAAAGTCACCATTTGACTTTCTAAAAGTAATTTGATAGATATACAATCCTTGTTGAACAATTTTTCCATTTTTTTTATGACCGCCATCCCAAGCTTCATTTGGATCATTAGATTCAAAAATAATTTCACTAAATCGATTAAAAATCCTCAATTGATACGTTTCATAATTAATTAAACTTATTACTGGTCTCCATGTATTGTTATAGCCTCCAATCACTAAAGCATTGGGAATATAAATTATTGGATTCTGCTGAGCACAGCCAACATTAGATTCACTAATTTCATTGATGCCAAAAGTATTTAAACTTTCTACAGCTCTTACAAAATAACAAAAATCTCCTTCAACATCTGTATTAACAATTCCACTAATATCGTCATTATAAAATAATTTACTTGGAGGCAATACAGCTATTGGTGTTAAGCTAAATACGCCATTGACCGAACGATATATTTCATAACGAAGTAAATTTCCATTCCATTTCTGATAAGGAGTCCATTGTAAGAAATTTGTTAATTTTGTAGAGCTTCCAGAAACATCAAGTAAAATTGACTTCCCGATATTAGAAGTTAAAGTAGGCCTTCCACAACTATCTTCTACTAGGACTCTATAGAAGTAAGACATTTCATTTGTTTCTACAGAAACGTCGTTAAAAATCACAGGGTTACTAGCTGAAGTTGTTGTTAGCACTTCTTCAAAATTAGTATTTATGTTTTCTAGCGACCTTTCTAACCTGAAATTTGATATTTGAGCTGCTAAATCTTGATGAATACGTACTTCGATCTCATTATCATCCAATACTGTTACTGTTTGAAGATAATTAAACTTAGGAGTAGGCGGTTGATGTAAAAACAAACATGAAAGACTAGACAATGAAGTCTTAAATTGATCGTTTGCTACAGCTTTTATTAGAAAGCAATAATTGGCATTAGGAACCCCTGAAGTAAAGTTAAATGTCGTATCAGAAGTTGAACCTACTAAAGTATAAACACCTCCATCAACAGAAGCTTCTATTTCATATCGATCTACTCCATCACTCCAGTTTACATATGAGTTCCACTTAAGCTCCACGGACTTATCGCACACTTCTAACTTTGAGGTTAGGAACATCGTTTCTTGTCCAACTCCTAATGGGCTAGTATTAGGAGTTGGACTAAAACAACTATCATATACTGCTAAAGCATATGTTTCACTGTATTCATCTGCATTAGAATTAAGGTAAGTATAATCTGTAGAGTTGTATCCCTGGACAGTATCTACCGCAATCCATCCTCCTCCAAAAAATTGAAAAATGATGTAAGCACTAGCATCACCAGAAGAGCTCGGGAACCAGTTTAAAGCAGCATTTCCTGATGCCGTGTCAACAGTCACCCAATTTAAATCAGGTAAATTTGGAGGCAATAAGTCTTGAAATTGATCTCCAGCTACATTGGAAAATGAAGAACATCCTAACTGATCTTTTAGTTCTATTTTATAATTTAAAAAGGCATCACAGACAGAAATAGTATCTCTATAATATTCACTCCCATACTGAGTTGAATCTAATAACGTCCAGGTTCCTGTTGGATATTCTTGATAAATATAATACCAGTCAGAAGCAGAATTTAAAGGAGGGTTACTCATTTGATTCCATTGTAATACAGCTGTCCCGTCACTTGGGTTATTAACCACTAAAAATAGCGTCGTTAAAGTATCCAAAACAACACTCTCTGAATTATTACAACCATAAACAGATTTTACGATGTAGTTTACTGGAGCAACGTTTGCATCAGCTCCAACATGCGTAAAAGTTGTTGCATTTATATTGTTAGTAGTACCCACTAAATTATAATTCGTATTGTTGGATGAATAAACGCGATACTCTTGAAAGGAATTATCAGCATCTATTGTCGGTTCCCAATTCAAGATAACATCTCCATTTAAAGCAATAGTTGCGCAATGAAGTTTTGGAGGAGTTACTGGAGGTTTGTTTATGACTTTTACAGCAATAGTTACTTCATTTTGTCCAGGAACAGAACAGTAGTCATCTTGAGCTACGATAGTAAAGTAGAATATTTTATTTGAACGATAACAATCTTCGGTAAACAAACTACAACTTGTTTCCCAACTAAAAGTCGTGTTAACTAACTGCACGTTTGTTTGAGGCAAACCTGTATTTGTAGTTGCACATGGAGTATATGGGCACCCTAAGTTTGGATTAGTTAAGCCATCTCCTACTTCACCTCCATATATATTTAACGTAACGCTTTGATTTGTTCCGTCAGCTAATAAATCGTTGTCTTGAGCTACAATATCAAACGACACAATATCTCCAGCATTTACAGTTACGGAATTATTAGTAATTCCAGTTAAACTTATACTAGGAGAATCATTACTCCCTGCACAGTTAACTATATTAATGAGCATTTCTCTGTAAACTACTGCAATTAATTTTCCACATCGCCACGATTCTACCTTTATGACTGTGCTATAATTACCTAACGTAACAGAGTTAAAAGTTAATGCACCATTATTAGCATTTAAAACTGCACCAGAATTTAAGCTATTTTGAGTCTGACTTGGAAGCTGACTTGTTGTATTAAATCCTGCAGCCCATTGAACTACGGAAGGGGAAGTTGGCGGTGAAAAACTAGAGCCAAAATCGTTATTTAAAGGGTTAGCAAATTGATAACTAATAGAATCTAAATTACTATCAAAAGCCCCGATATTATAGTTTATATTTTTTGATGAACAAACTACATTCAAAGGAGGTTTAATGAACTCTGGAGAGCTATCAAAACAGGTAGAAGCATCTTGCCCATTATAACTATACATAGATGCATGAAGCGTTAACCCTGCATTTTGAGCATTATCTAAATTTTGAGCAACACCTGTTCTAAAGTAAGCGTCCCAAGTGAAATGCCATCCACTCGCAGGTGGCACACCAGTAAGTGTTAATGGGGCGCTTTGTAAAATATACTCTGTTATACTTCCAACTCCTGGTGCACTGCAATCATATTGAGGATTACCACCTATAACTTCAGAACATGAGAATGAGAAATCATTATTTCCTACATTAGATAAAGGGATTATTGAAAGGTTGGAGTTGTTCCAAACTTTAATTTGCATAGAGGTTGGTGGCGGCTGAAATTCATTACAATCTTGATAAACTTTTACCTGAAAGATATACTGTCCTGATCCTAAACAAGCCCAAGTTAATTCTCCTCCAACTAAGTGATTCGCTTTCACAAAATTAGAAAGCACAAGTAGCACCACTAGTAAACCTAATGAAAATAATTTTCTTTGTATGATTTCTAAATAATTCTTCATTCTATAACTTAACGTTATTAAACCTCTTGTATTGTAACTAAAAGACGTCTTTTTATTGTAAAGTTGCCTATTTTAAGTCTTTAAACTTAAGTTTATTCTATTTCTTTCTTTATCTATACTAATTACCCTTGCATTGACTTGTTGTTGTAACGAAATAATACTTGCAGGATTACTAACATATTCATTTGCTAACTCAGAAATATGTATTAATCCATTTACTTTAATTCCTAAATCTACAAATGCTCCAAAATTAGTCACATTATTAACAATCCCTGGCAATGTCATTCCAATTGACAAATCATCAATAGACTTGATTTTGGCAAATTCAAAAGCCTTTATTTTACTTCTAGGATCTCTGTTGGGTTGCAGAAGCTCTTTCTTTAAATCAATTAAAGTTAGCTCCCCTATTAGTCCTCCTTGATACTTCTTCCAGTCTATTTTTTCAATCAACTCCTTATTTCCAATCAATTCTAACACAGAAGCATTATAATCTTTAGCTACTAGTTCAATCAAATGATAATTTTCTGGGTGAACTCCACTATTATCTAAAGGGTTTTTCGGATCAGAAATCCTTAAAAAACCAGCTGCTTGTTCAAAAGCTTTCTGTCCCAATTTTGAAACTTTCAATAATTCTTTTCTTGATTTAAAATTTCCTTTTTCTGTTCGATAAGCCACAATATTTTCTGCTAATTGAGGTCCAATTCCAGCAATATAAGATAATAAATATTTACTCGCAGTATTAAGGTTTACTCCAATTTTATTGACACAATTTTCAACGGTATAATCTAATTTCGCCTTTAATTTAACCTGATTTACATCGTGTTGATATTGTCCTACTCCAATACTTTTAGGATCTATTTTAACTAACTCTGCTAAAGGGTCCATTAGTCTTCTTCCAATTGAAACACTTCCTCTTACTGTTACATCATACCCTGGAAACTCCTCTCTTGCTATTTTTGAAGCTGAATAGATAGAAGCCCCAGCTTCATTTACGATATAGATGGAAATATCATGGCGGTAATGAATAGACTTTAAAAATTGTTCTGACTCTCTACTAGCAGTTCCGTTACCAAGAGCTATCGCTTCAATTTTATACTGTTCTACCAAAGTCGCTACTTTCTTTTTTGCAGCAGCTGTATCCTTCTGTGGAGGGTGTGGATATATTGTAGCATTAGAGAGCAAATCTCCATTCTCATTTAAACAAACTAATTTACAACCCGATTTAAAACCAGGGTCTACGGCTAAAACTCTTTTTCCTCCCAAGGGAGACTGTAGTAGTAGTTGACTTAAATTATTTGCAAATACGAGTATTGCTTCATCATCAAATTTATCTTTTAATTCGTTTCTAACCTCTGCCTCAATTGATGGCTTAAAATAGCGTGAATAAGATTTAGTAATTGCTTTGGTTAGCAAATCATTGCTTTGAGTTCCCTTTATAACTGATCGGCTAATGATAGCTAAAGCTTCATTTTTTTCTGGAGCGAGACTTACTTTAAGAATACCTTCACCTTGTGCTCTAAAAATTGCTAAAAAGCGATGTGATCGCAATCGGCTTACTTTTTCTTCATAATCAAAGTAATCTTTAAACTTTTGTCCTTCTCCCTCTTTACCTTTGACTAGCTTCGTTTTTAAAACTGCTGATTGCCAAAACAAACGTCTTAATTGTTGTTTTAAATGTATTCTTTCACTTATCCACAAAGCTACTATTTCTAGAACCCCTTCTATGACTTCATTTTCAGTTTTTAATCCGTTTTTTAAATAACGACTTGCCAAGGTTTCTATATGAGAACCATTTTGGGCCATAAGCATTTTAGCTAAAGGCTCTAAACCGCTTTCAATAGCTACATCTACTTTTGTTCTCCTTCTCGGTTTAAAGGGAGTATAAACATCTTCTAACTCCTGAAGTAGAGAACATGTACCTATTTTTTGTTTTAACTCTTCTGTTAAAAAACCTTGTTTTTCTATTGAATTTACTATCGATTTTTTTCTTGTACTAAACTGTTTTTCCAGATCAAAAAGAACAACTAATCTTTCTAACTGAATATCTGTTAACCCACCAGTAAAATCTTTTCTATATCGAGCAATAAAAGGAAGTGTAGCTCCTTCTTCTAAGAGTTGTTTCGCCTTATTAACTTGCCAATTGTGTACATTTAATTCCTTTGCAAAACCCTCAATATTCATAACAGCTAATTAAGTTACAAATATAAGATTAATCCATTAGTTAGGGTCTTGCCTGTAGAAAGTATCTTCTGCAACTATTTTCTTTCCTATATTGGTTGAAATAGTAATATGATTATTGGCTCCCGCAATATGCCTCTTCCCCATACCATAACTAACGTGAAAGCGTTTAACCTTAAAGCCTATCCCCCAGGACAAACCAGTTGCTCCTGTTTTAGCAATAGCTTTATTTAAAGTTCTGACATAGTGATTATAGCCTGCTTGAATGTGAAAATTCTCTGAAAGAATTAACTCTCCTCCAATAACTAAATGCTGAACAAACTTCTTCGTAAATCCTGGTGGTTTGTTTTCTATTATCTCTCCTGTTAAAGGATCTGTTTCAATCGGTGCATTTTCATCAAAAAATAATAAATTAAATTGTTGAAGGTTATGATAGGTTAATGAAAAACGAAAAGGCGCATGTGCTAGTTTCTTAGAAACAGCGATTACTGTATTAAAAGGTAAGGCTTCTGTATTGTTTTTAGTATACGATATTAATTGATAACCTATATTTTTAATCACTAAACCTGCTGAAAACTCTTTTTCTTTATTGTAATAACTAGCTCCTAAAGTAGAACTAATACCAAATGAATTGTACTGCTCATAAAAACTACCTAAAACATTTAGGTTTCCTCCAACAGCTAACCTTTCATTTACTGGTCTTCCATAACTTAATCTTAAATCTATATCCGACGCAGTAAAAGTTGCACCTGTTAGATTTCCTTCAACGTCAGCTGTAGAAAAACTTCCATAATTAGCATAAAGTAAACTAGCATTGAAAGTTCCTACATTATTATAATGTTTTGTATAGGAAGTAAAACCAAAATTAGAACCTGCAAATTGACTGGTATAATCTAACACCAAGTAACCATGCATCGAACAATTTAATAACGCAGGATTTTCGACCCCTAAACTAGGATCATTATCTCTAACTGAAATCAAATAACCTCCAGCTCCTTCTACTCTGGCTGAGTTAACATAATTTAAAAACTGATAGGTTTTTTCACCTCCAATTTGAGCAGCTGAAATGATAGTAGACAACACTAAAATAATTAACAAGCTTGTTTTCATTCTATCATAGTAACGACTACAAATTAAAAATAGTATTTGATTTTAAAAGAATTATACATTAAATCTAAAATGCATAATATCTCCATCTTCTACTACATATTCTTTACCGTTTACTTGCATTTTCCCAGCTTCTTTTATTTTAGCTTCTGACTCAAACTTAATAAAGTCTTCATACTTAATAACCTCTGCACGAATAAAACCTTTTTCAAAATCAGTATGAATCACTCCTGCAGCTTGTGGAGCTGTCATTCCTTGTTTAATAGTCCAAGCTCTAACTTCTTTTACTCCTACGGTAAAGTAAGTATAAAGGTTTAATAACTTGTATGCAGACTTAATCAATTTACTAACTCCAGGCTCTGTCAAGCCTAAATCATCCAAGAACATTTGACGTTCTTCATAGCTCTCCAACTCATTAATGTCAGCTTCAATTGCAGCTCCAAGAACTAAAACTTCAGCACCTTCATCTTTTACTGCTTCCTTTAATGCCTCAACATAAGCGTTACCATTTTTAACCGAATCTTCATCTACATTACATAAATATAACACTGGCTTTGCAGTAATTAATTGCAGCTCATCTAAGATCTCTTGTCTGTCTTCATCTAGCTCTAAAGAACGTGCAGACCTACCCTCTTCTAGTGTCTTTTGCAAAAGTTCATATAGATCGTTTTGCTTTAAAGCTTCTTTATCTCCTGTTTTAATCTTACGGGCTAATCCAGAAATTCTTTTCTCAACGGTCTCTAAATCTTTTAATTGTAATTCAATGTCTATAACTTCTTTATCTCTAACGGGGTTAACACTTCCGTCAACATGAATTATATTTCCATCATCAAAACAACGAACAACATGAATAATAGCATCAACCTCTCTAATATTAGCTAAAAATTGATTTCCTAACCCTTCTCCTTTATGAGCTCCTTTTACTAATCCTGCTATATCAACTATCTCTATCGTAGTGGGAACAACTCTCTCAGGAGAGACAAGACCTTCTAATTTATTTATTCTCTCATCTGGAACTGTTATCGTTCCAACATTAGGCTCTATGGTACAAAATGGAAAATTTGCACTTTGAGCTACTGCATTAGATAAACAATTAAACAATGTTGATTTCCCTACATTCGGTAATCCTACTATTCCACATTTTAAAGCCATATCAAATAAATTATTGAGGTGCGAAAGTACGTTTTTTTTAAAACATATACCAACAAAAAAAGCCTCCAATTGGAGGCTTTTTTTTATAAAATATTCTATCTATTAATTATTTTATTTCATTAAAGTAATAAATCCTTTTTCATCAATACTCCCTCCATCATAAGTAAGAACATAATAATAGGTTCCAGCAGCTAACTTTCCACCTCCATTATTTACTCCATCCCAAGAGTTATCGTAATTTTTATTCTCATAGACTTTTCTTCCCCATCTATTGTAAATAATTACATGAGTATCTGTATAATTCTCAGCTATATTTGTATAAAAGTAGTCATTCTGTCCATCTCCATTTGGAGTAATCACATTTGGAATAACACAATCTTGAATAAACAATTCAAACTCATCTGTAGCTGTTCCACATTGATTAGTTACTTCTGCGGTATAAATTCCAGCTTCAGATATTGAAATAGCTTGAGTATTGAATAATGGATTATTATTCCAAACTATGTTGTTTGGGTCTGAAGTCACTAATTTTAACAATAATGAGTCTCCTCTACAAATCGTATCGGATTCTAATACTATCTCTGCTGTAGGAATCGGAAGAAAAGTAATTTGAGCAGTTGTTGTATCACTACATTGATTATCTAAAAAAGAAACTGTATATGTTCCAGGGGTATTAGAAGTGAACCCTTGGTTAATAAAACTACTAGGAAATTTAAGAGTTAGATCTGATGGATACTCCCAAGAACCTCCCTCTGGAGCATAGGTATTAGCAAACTGAACCCCGGCATTAGCTCCAACACAGCCTTCTAATGGTCCTTCTACTGAAGGTCCCTGAATAGCAGTAACATTAATAGTTGTATCATAAGTACACCCAAAGTTATCTTCAACATTAAAGGTGTAACCAGTTGTACCTAGAGGAGGCAATACCACAATAGCAGTGTCATTATCTCCTGTTATGATAGTTGGGTCGGGAGACCAAAATTCATTCACAATACTAGGGGTGTAGTTTTCTGTATTTGGATCTAAAGTTCCACTAAGAAAAATACCCCATTCACAAATATAACCATCATCAATTCCTTGGTTATCTCTTACGGTAATTGTCCAATTTCCATTCACTGGACACCCCTGTAATGCAGGAAAGAAAGCTTCTTCAGGATTATAAATCCCTGGTTCAATCATGGTCCCTATACTAGGTCCTGATGCAACCATCGTATTATAACCATTTGCCCATGATGGAAGAGAACCAGGTCGCTCAGAAAAACAATATTCTTCGCATACTCCGACAGTTCCATTTCCTGAATCATCCGCTCCACCGATATATGTCCCTCCACCGCCAAATCCACCTACAGCTAAACTCCCTGCGCTGGTTCCTGAATAAGCATTGAAGATAACAACTGATTGACCGTTAGGACAAGTTAAAGTCATTTCTAAATCACCTAAAAAAGAATGTTCCATACTTAAACAAATCCTACTGATATCAGAAGCATTTTGTATCGTAGTTGAAGTCGGAAAACCTGAGATGGCAATATCAGTAGTATAATTCTGTCCTGACCCATCAGGTAAGTAGGTTAGTGTAGCAAAAGACCCATCAATATCAATACTCCCTGGTTGTCCTTCAACTCCAACCGTATCCCCTGCAACTATTCCTCCAAATAATTGAGTTGCTTCACCTGCACAAATAGTATCACTCAAAGCTCTACAAGTTGCAAAACTAGGAACTGTTGAAACCCTAATAATCGCTGAAATAGTTTCTACTTGAGGAAAGCCATCATCTATTCTTAACTTTACTAAAAAACCACTTCTATATGGAGGAACAAATAAAATTGTATCACCAGTTAAAACTGTTCCGTCTGAAAACTCCCAAGTAGCAACATAGTTATTAATTTGATCATACCCTCCATTATTTGTATTACTTGGGTCGTTTGGAAATAATGGCAACGCCACCAATTGTATTGAGTCTCCTAAGCAAACATCAACATATCCTGTATCTATCGGATTTAAGTCATTAACAATGTCATCCCCTCCGTTAGATGTTCCTGTTATATAAGCTTCCATATGAACTTCAAAAGGCTGAGGTGGATTTCCACATGAAATATTTGCATCCCAACCTGTTCCTTCATCTGCACCATTACTAATAAATACAAATGTTAAACACCCACTAGGATTGTTCCAAGAAGACTGCAAAAACATTCCATTAGGATCAGTAGTAGAATTATAAGCTCCTAAAAGTGGACTAGAAGCGTTAGGACCATCATAGACATACAAAGTATCTGAAGCATCAACATTCCAAGAAAATCCTTGATCAATAGCAAATGTTGCAAATAATTTTGAAGTAGTTGCATCTGGACAAAAAGTAATTGTATCATTCGATCCAGGAAGATAATCAGTACCACCTGATGCATCTTGGAAATTTACAACACTTCCATCATTAAAGCTACTTGTGGTGTTTGAGCAATCACAAAGAGTATCTGCGTCCGAAATCAAAGTTTGACTATAAAAAGACAGACTAAATATCGAAATTAAACTAGCTAATATTATTTTTTTCATTCTTTGTTATTTATTGATTTTACGCTCAATTTCTTCTTTAGAAAAAATGACTAACATTTCCTGAGTTCCCTCTATCGTATAATATTGCCAATTTGTTTCTTCTAGTTCTAATCCTAAATCAAAGAAATTAATTTCTTCCAAATTACTAATACTAACTTTACCTCTAATCTCCGAAACAGCTTTCTTTTCTTGCGGTAAAGGCATAACAGTAAAAGCATTTTCGATACAAAAGTTTAAAAACTTTAATTCTTCTGGATTTGTTCTTTTCAACTCATTAAGCTGAGCCTTAGAATACTTAACTTCTAACCTAGAATCAGGATTAACTTCCTGACCATATATACTTCCAAAAGTTATAAAAACAATTAAAAGCGTTATTAATTTATTTACCATAGTGTATATGTGGGTTTAAAAACAGTCCGCTAAGTTAGTAAATTTCTCTTAGTTCTCTATGAATTCAGTCATCCAATTTTCATACAAAACAAATCTTCTATAAATTTAGAAAAAATAGAATTAAACAAAAGGTGATTTTATCTCAAAAAACTTACATTTGTTTCTAAGACGAATTTAAAGAGATAAAAAGATGCATCAAATAGAAGAACTAAATCAAAAATGTACACAAACTAGACGAGATATTGTTAGAATGGTCCACGCTGTTCAATCCGGTCATCCTGGGGGATCTCTAGGGTGTACTGAATTTTTAACTGTTTTGTATAACAAAATAATGAACCATAATCCTTCTAACTTTAAAATGGATGGTATCGATGAAGATTTATTCTTTTTATCTAACGGTCACATTTCTCCTGTTTTTTATAGTGTTCTATCACATGCTGGATACTTTCCTAAAGAAGAATTAGCAACTTTTAGAAAATTAAATACTCGTCTACAGGGTCACCCAACTACTCATGAAGGTCTTCCTGGAGTTAGAATCGCGAGTGGCTCTTTAGGTCAGGGGTTATCTGTAGCTATAGGTGCTGCTCAGACCAAAAAATTAAATGGTGATAAAAGTTTAATTTTTACTCTTCATGGTGATGGAGAGTTACAAGAAGGTCAGATATGGGAAGCAATGATGTATGCAGCGGGTAAGAAAATTGACAACTTAATTGCAACAGTAGATTATAACCACAAACAAATTGATGGTGATATTGACGATGTTATGCCTCTTGGAGACTTAAATGCAAAGTGGAAAGCTTTTGGTTGGACGGTTTTAAATATGGATGGCAATAATATAGAAGAAGTTATTACAACTTTAGAGAAAGCCAAATCCTTAACAGGACAAGGAAAGCCTATCGTTATCATCATGAAAACAGAAATGGGTAATGGTGTTGATTTTATGATGGGAACACATAAATGGCATGGTTCACCTCCAAACGATGAGCAACTAGCTTCAGCTTTAGCACAAAATCCTGAAACCTTAGGTGATTATTAAACGAAGAGTAATTTTTGGAATCATTATTGACTTACTTCTTCTAAAAATTAACCTAAATGAAAACGTATATTAAAATATCAGTACTTTTTATCTTGTCTTTTTTTGCAATGAGTTCATTGCATGCCCAAGAAAAAGGACCTACAAAAACTAGAATACTATTTATCTTTGATGGTTCTAACAGTATGAACGCACAATGGGAGAAAGGAACTAAAATTAAAATTGCAAAACGTTTACTAACAAAAACCTTAGATAGTTTAAAAGGCATAGAAAATATTGAGTTAGGCTTAAGAATGTACGGACATCAAACTAGAATTATTCCCGGACATCAAGATTGTTCAGATACAAAACTAGAAGTTCCTCTAGCAAGCGGTGACGCTAACATTACAAGAATTCAAAGTAAAATTAGAGGGTTACAACCTAAAGGAACGACACCAATAGCTCGTTCATTAGAATATGCTGCAGAGGACTTTCCCGATTGTGATAACTGTAGAAATGTTATTATATTAATTTCAGACGGTATTGAAGCGTGCGATGAAGACCCATGTGCTGTTTCTAGAGCATTGAGAGAGAAAGGTATTAAGCTTCAGCCCTTTATTATTGGGTTGGGATTAGATACTAGTTATTTGAGTCAATTTGAATGTATTGGAGAGTTCATGAGTGCAGAAACTGAAGACTCTTTTCAAAGTGTATTGAATTTTGTTGTGAGTCAAGCTCTAAATAACACTACGGTACAAATAAACTTACTGGACACTCAAGGAAAAGCAAAAGAAACTGATGTTACGATGTCCATTTATAATCAAAAAAATGGAAAACTAATGCATACTTACATGCATACTATCAATAGAAAACAAGTTCCAGATACCATTTCTTTAAATCCTCTTTACACTTATAAAGTTGTGGTGCATACTACTCCTGAACAAATAAAAGAAAACATTAAATTAGTATCAGGAGTTCATAATACCATAGAAATTGATGCACCACAAGGAACTCTTTCTTTAAGAATTCAAGGCTCTGATTCAAAATTCACCAATATAAATTGTATTGTTCGACAACAAGGAGAATTAAACACCTTAAATGTGCAAGCCATGAACTATGATCATAAGTACATTGTAGGAACTTATGATTTAGAATTTTTGACTTTACCTAGGATATATATTAATGATGTAAAAATAAATCAAAGCAAGAGTAGTTCTATTACCATTCCTGAGAATGGAACGCTTGAAATGAGTAAAGGAGAAGGTCCTTGTGCCATTTTCTCCATAAAAAATGGGGAGAATAATTGGGTGTGTAATATTTCTGAAGAAGCTGGAAATTTAGCCTACAAATTACAACCTGGAAAATATCGTATTATATTTCGATCTGAAAACTCGATGAATACAGCACATACAATAAACAAGGAAATTAAAATTTCACCAAACCTAACTGAAAGAATAACATTTTAAATAACCAATTATGAAAGAATATCCTGTATTAGGCAATAAAGATACCCGTTCTGGGTTTGGAGACGGACTAACTGAACTAGGAAGAACGAACAAAGATGTTGTTGCATTGTGTGCTGATTTAACTGGCTCTTTAAAAATGAATCAATTTGAGGATGAGAATCCAGAACGTTTTTTTCAAGTTGGAATTGCAGAGGCAAACATGATGTGTATCGCAGCTGGAATGACAATTGGAGGTAAAATTCCATTTACAGGTACTTTTGCTAACTTTTCTACCAGTAGAGTTTATGATCAAATAAGACAGTCTATTGCTTACTCTGATAAGAATGTGAAAATTTGTGCTTCCCATGCTGGATTAACATTGGGAGAAGATGGCGCAACTCATCAAGTACTAGAAGATCTAGGAATGATGAAAATGTTACCTGGCATGACGGTTATTAACCCTTGTGATTATAACCAAACAAAAGCGGCAACCATAGCAATTGCAAAACATATAGGACCAGTTTACTTAAGATTTGGCAGACCTAAAGTTCCTATCTTTATTCCAGAAGATCAACCATTCGAAATTGGCAAAGCCCTTCATTTAACAGAAGGTAAAGATGTTTCTATTTTTGCTACAGGACATTTAGTCTGGAAATCGCTAGAAGCTGCGAAGGTATTAGAAGCAGAAGGAATTAGTGTTGAAGTTATAAATATTCACACCATAAAACCACTAGATGCACAAGCGATAATAGAATCAGCTAAAAAAACAGGTGCTGTTGTAAGCGCAGAAGAACATCAAAAAGCAGGTGGTTTGGGAGAAAGTATTGCTCAAGTATTAGCAACTAACCTTCCAACTCCAATGGAATTTGTGGCCGTAAATGACTCTTTTGGAGAAAGCGCAACACCAGACCAGTTAATGACTAAATATGGATTAGACTCCATAAACATTGTTGAAGCTGCTAGAAAAGTAATCGCTAAGAAAATTAAATAATTTTGAACAAAGAATAGAGACAAAAGAACAAAGAATTAATCCTCTTTTTTCTTTTATCTCTTCTCTATTATCTTTAAGAATATGTCTTACGGTATTTGTACTTTATCAGTTATTCCTTGCAGAGCTGAACCTAATGATAGAGCAGAAATTGTTACTCAACTGTTATTTGGAGAACACTATACTGTTATCGAAGAACAAGAAAAATGGATTAAGATTAAGATCCAATATGATAATTACGAAGCTTGGATTTGTAGAAAGCAGTTTACAGAAATAAACAGTCAAGAGTTTGATGCTCTTTCTATTAATGAATTTGACTTAGTAGGAGAATATTTTGGAGAAATCAACAACCAAGAAAAAGGAAAATCGATGATTCCACTCGGAGCTACATTACCCTTTTTACATCAAGGAAAAATTAAAATTAGACAAGAAACTTATAGCTTTAAAGGACTAACTTCAAAAAAAGACTTTAATTCATTGGAAACATATGCATTAAGCTATCTCAACTCTCCATACTTATGGGGAGGAAAGTCTCCTGCCGGAATCGACTGTTCGGGTTATACTCAACTAGTTTATAAACTATGTGGCTACAAACTACCACGTGATGCATATCAACAAGCTAAACAAGGAGAAACAGTTGGTTTTGTAGAAAGTGCTAAACTAGGAGACTTAGCTTTTTTTGACAATTCAGAAGGTGACATTACACATGTGGGAATTATATTGAATGACGGGAAAATAATTCATGCTTCGGGAAAAGTTCGAATTGACTTAATCGATCATCAAGGAATCTACCATCAGGAATTAAAGAACTACACTCATCAACTAAGAATCATTAAGCGTTATTTTGATTAAGATTTGGGCGTATTCGATAAAAAATCGAACCGAGTCATCCGCTGTATCTTTTTTCCTCTTCTCGATACATTTTGCTATTACAAAATACTCGAAGAGACTAAAAAGGATGTTCGCTTTTCCCTCTCACGCAAAATATTATTTCACCTTAAAACTTGTAACATTTAAAGCGGATATTCGTAACCAAAAATTATAACCTTTCCTACCTATTGGAATAAGCGATTATACAAAGAAAAAATAAAAATAAAAAGAAATAGAAATGAAAACAGCCATATTTCCAGGTTCATTTGACCCGATAACCAAAGGGCATGAATCTATCGTAAAAAGAGCCGCTCCTTTATTCGATAAAATAATCGTAGCAATTGGAGACAACTCTTCTAAAAACAGGCTATTTGACCTTGAAAAAAGAATAGAGTGGATCAAAAAAACATTTAAAAATGAGCCCAATATTGAAGTCATGACCTATAAGGGTTTAACGGTAGATTTCTGTAAGGAACAAAAGGCGAATTATATCTTAAGGGGCTTACGTTCTGCTATCGACTTTGAATATGAGCAGCCAATTGCACAGATGAACAAAAACTTAAACCACAATGTTGAATCTTTTTTCTTAATAACAGATCCTGAATACAGTGCTATCTCATCTACCATTGTAAAGGAAATACACAAACATGGAGGAAACATTAGTCCATTTATTCCTGAAGGAATTAATTTAGATAAATAAATCTGTGGTACAACTATTGTATTCAGCCTAAACAACTTATGAAGTTACTATTATTACATCTTTTAATTTTTATTACAGTTTTTGGCTATAACCAAACAACAATAGCCGTTTATGCTCCAGCTTATAAAGGAAAATATGCACTATTAAACACTTCTGAAGACCTAGTCAGTTTTAAGAGTAAGAAAATAGACAAACAATACATAGATTCTACAGGCTATTTTTCTTTTAACTTAACAACAGAAAAAGCACTAAAAACTTATATAGAAATTGGCAGTACTTCAGCGTTCTTATATCTAGACCCTAATACTCCAAAGTATAAAGTCTATTTTCCTGCTGAGGAAACCAGTGGTCAAAAAGCAAGTAACAACTCAGTAGAATTATTATTCGACAGTTTACCTAAAAATGACTTAAACACCCTTATTTTAGAACTAAATTATCGCATAGATGATTTCCTGTTTGGAGACTCATTAAAAATGCAAAGTGTCATTTTACAAGACGACTCTTTTAAAGATAGTATTAACTCCTTTAAAAAAGTTTTGATTAAAGAATATGGCCCAATTAAAAAGAAATTCTTCCATGAGTACATCAAGTATTCAATTGCGGGTCTAGAGCAGTTATACATAGGAGGAGGAATGATTAACAATAAGATTTACCTGTTTGAAATGTACTTAAACAATCATCCTATCCTTTATGAAAACGATGCTTACATGGATTTCTTTCAACAAAACTTTGACGGTTTCTTTCAGAGTAATATAGGTTTATATGATAGAATTAAACACGCCATCAACAACTTTAGTAGTGCAGAAAAATTAGACGAAGTTTTGGTAAATAGTCCTTTCTTAAAAAAGGACAGCATTAGAGAGTTAGCAACCATAATTAACCTTTACCATGGCTACTACAAAAAAAGCTTTAATCAAGCGAACATCATCTCTATTTTAGAACAAATTAGCAAAAAAACAAAAATTAGAGAACATCAGTTAATTATCAAAAACCTTTTTTCTCAAATCAACTTATTAAAAAAAGGAACTGAAGCTCCAGAAATAACTTTAATAACTACAGACCTAGACACTGTTTCAATTTCAGATTTTAAAGGTAAATATGTTTACATCCAATTCTTTGCAACGTGGAGTCAAACAGCCTTACAAGAACTAAAGATCATGGAAGACATGCAATCTAAATACAAGAAGTACATTCAGTTCATTAGTATTTCTCTTGATGAAGATGAAGATGAATTTATAAAATTTAAAAAAGAGCACCCTAACTACAAGTGGCATTTTGCCCATTATAAAGGAGAGAATGAAATCTTATTAAATTATGATATTTCTAGTGTCCCCAATTATGTTCTAATAGACGAAGAAGGAAACATTGAAGAAGCTCAGGCTATGAGTCCTGCTCCAAACTACCCAAGACCAAGCATTGATAAAACTTTTTTCTACATTAAAAAGGAAAAAGAGCCGAAGAACAACAGAACTGTTGGAGGTAAAGAGAATTAACACTTCTTTTTCTTAGTTTCATCACTTTTTTTAACTTCTAAATGAGTAGAATGTTGATTAAAAAAAAGACGAACTACTTAAACACATAAAAACTCTATCATAAAGGATAGAGTTTTTATGTGTGTTTTTTTTTATTGAATAACGTTTTATTATTTTCCTCTATTTTAATATTGTCATTCTTTTATTGATTCTTTCGTTTCCATTTATAAAACTCAATATGTAAACCCCTTCATTTAAATCTAAAAAATTGACAATTTTGGTGCTTTCGTTTGAGTTAAGGTAAATTGTAGGTAATACTAATTTACCTTGAACATCAAAAACATTAAGTTGAGTTTGTCCTATAGCTCTACTCATCTGAATTGTTAGTATTCCATCAGATGGGTTCGGATAAAAACCAGCTGACCATGAAAGATTTTCTTCTAAACTACTTACATCTCCAACCATTATGGTAACATTATCTGTTGCTGAACAGCCGTTTAATTCACCTGTAAGGGTAACGATATAAGTCCCTACTGAGCTATATGAATGACTATCGTTTGCAATTGAAGAGCTAGATCCATCACCAAAATTCCATCCGTAATTACTAGCATTTGAACCGTTATTATCAAAATTAACAGACTCATTTATAAGTACTGATGTGCTGTTAGCATTAGCAATAACAGTTGGCAAAGGACTAACATTAATGGTTTGTGAAGTAGGAAGACTTCCACAAGTTCCGTTTTGACCTATTACTGTATAAGTAGTTGTATTGTTTGGACTTACTGTTAAATTGCTACCAGTAGAACCTCCGTTCCAAGAGTATGTTTGAGCTCCACTAGCAATCAAAGTTGTTATTTCACCATCGCAGATTGAAGCACTAGTTGATGTTATTGAAACCGATGGAATACTATTTACTATTACATCTAAGGTTTCAGTCGAAGTACAGCCGTTTAAATCAGTGCCTGTTACGCTGTATGTAGTGCTTAAAGCAGGTGACACACTATGAGTTGAACCATTACCAATTCCTTGTCCCCAAGTGTAACTTCCTCCACTTGGTAAGCCTGATGCAGATATAACAACAACATCACCAGTGCAAATCGATTGATTTCCCGAGGTTGATAATGTAAAACTACTTGCGTTACTAGCAATTGAAGTTGAAGTTGACTGGACACAGCTATTGGCATCTTGAACAAACACACTATAACTACCAGCAGCTAGGCTACTATAAGAGGTTATTGAACTGTAAGTTGATCCACCGTCAATACTATATTGATAAGCGGAAATTCCTCCAGTAGCGTTAACAGAAATCTGACCATTAGTTTGACCACAATCAGCATCAGTTGGGACTGCATTAATAACAATCGCTGAAGGCTCGTTAATTAAAAACTGTAATGAATCAACACATCCGTCAGCACCTTTTACAAACGCTTTGTATGTTCCCTGAGATAAACCAGTAAAGCTTGTGTTTGAACCATATGTAATGTTATCTAGACTAAAGGTAACAGGTGCGACTCCATTAGTTGATGAAATATTTACTAGACCGTTGGATGCTCCAAAGCAACTCACATCAGTTTTTGAAGTCGTTAACTCTGGACAATTAGAAAAAAAATCTCCGGTAATGTTAATATTATCTATAAAAAGATTATTTCCGGTTGTACCCGCATTGTAACCTTCAAACCTTAAAAAAACATTGCTTTGTCCAGCATAACTACTAAGATCTATCGTAAAGCAATTAGCTCCGACAGTTCCCATGCACCAGTCTCCTACTCCGGGAGTAAAGTCTGCAGTACTAGTAAAAGCTGTTGCAAACGATCCAGTCCCATCTTCCCCCAACTCTAATAATCTAGAATAAGTTTGACCACAATCAGAGGATATTGATATAATAAGAGAATCAGTATTATTCTGAGCAAATCTTCTGTAAGCATATTCAAAATAGAAGCTGACTGAAGTTTGATTGGAAAAATCTAACATTGGTGAAGTCATAAAATCTCTTTGCCCCTGTTGTCCATAATTGAAGAAATCCATTTTTGCAGCCTGAGTTCCTGGTGAAGTTCCAGCGACGGTTGACAACTCCCAAGTTGTTGCACCATCGGGGTTTCTTAAACTCCAATTTTGATTATTAAAACCATTTTCAAAATCTTCTGTAAATGGTAAGTTCAAACCATTAGAATAAACCATAAAACTAACACTTGTAGTATCGTTTATGTTATTAGCGTCTATGCTTCCGTTTGGAAGTGTAGTAAAGGCAGTAAAATTATTTACTCCATTTATAGTATTCAGAACTGGTAATGTAACAGTAGTTGTCTGGTTAGGGGTTAATGAACCCGTCCAATTATAAGTTTGAACAGTTCCTCCTGTAAGTTGGAAATTAATTACACAATTCGTTAAATTTTGATTCCCTAAGTTTTGAATGACTACTTGAGGAGAAACAGAATTGCTACAATAAGTTCCTGCAGGACTTGTTACATTGATGACTCCTGCATCATCTGCTAGAGGCGATGAAATACAGAAGCTATGAGATGTTCCATTCCCAAAGTTTCCATTATTTGCAGTCATCGAAAATAAATTATTTCCACTACCGTCTTCCATAAAATAATTTCCGTCTACATTACAATTAAATTGTGACCCATTAAGTCCATCACCATAAGAATCGTTAATATTAAAAGTATAACAGCCAGGAGCTAAACATATCATAGCAGTTTCAAGTTGACCTCCTGTAACATCAGCATAAGCTCCACCAGAAGCCATAACAGAACTTTGAGTATCAATTATAGTCCAGGTAATTTCACTTCCATAACAATCTGTTAAAATAGATAAACTAACCTGATCTCCGCTAGGAATAACACTAAAGTTAGAAGTACTTTGGTCGTTAGCAGTATTTTGATCACTACCTCCATTAGGAGATGAAGTTGCAGCTGTAAAAGTATAACTACCTGAAGCCGTTGTAATGGAAGGCAAAGCGATTACCTCAGTCTGCCCAGTAGTTAAACTTCCAGTCCAGTTAAATACTTGACTAGGACTTCCAGACACTTGGTAAGTTATAGCAACAGAGGTGAGGCTATTACTTCCGAAATTTCTTAATATTACTTCAGGGGTATAAGTATCACTACATAGGTTGCCTTCAGGAGAATTAACATTAGATATTCCAACATCCAGCTGGTAAGCAAAAGAGTTAGAACAGATCATTGCTTGATGAGCATTAATTCTTCCTGCTCCAAGTTGACCAATAAAATTGGTGTTCGCTGCATCAATATTATCAGCAGAACTATATAGACAGTTAATAATATCAGTATTTGTGGCTCCAGTAGCATGAGACTTCATTAGTCCAACCAAACCTGCTACTAATGGAGAAGCCATCGATGTTCCTTGCGTTACTTGGTATCCCGTTGCTTGATTTGTACTTAAAATACTACTTCCAGGAGCGGAAATATCTATCCAACCTCCATAATTTGAAAAGTTAGATTTTGCATCTCCCACATTAGTTGAAGCAACAGAGACCACATTGTTGTATCCGGCAGGATAAAATACAGAGTTTACACCATCATTTCCAGCTGCTGCGATAAGTATAGCACCTTGACCCCAGGCATAATTACAAACATTTTGTCCATAATTACTAGAGCCGCCTCCACCCCATGACATATTAATAACGTCTGCTCCATTATCTGCAGCCCATATTATTCCTTCATATCCTCCAGTTAATGACCCGTTACAATCTCCAATTTTAACGGGTAAAATACTTACATCATATCCTATACTGGCAATACCAAGATTATTATTCGATTCTGCTCCTACAATTCCTGAAACGTGAGAACCATGAAAACCATCATTAGATCCACAAGGAGAAGGATCTGAGTCATTGTCCACAGCATCATGTCCTGGTAGCATTTTATTTATTAAGTCAGGGTGATTAATGTTAATCGCATTATCAGTAACTGCGACAACTGTTCCAGAAGAACCAGTTGAAATATCCCATGCTTGAGCGGCATTAATTTGAAAAAGAGCCCACTGACCATTATTTGTACTATTAGTATAACCCGGATCGTTTGGTGTCAATGTAGTATGGTGCAATTCTTTTCTTTCTGCGTACTCAATTTCATTAAATGCTGCAAGTTCTTTTATAAATTGATCAATTTTATGAGGATCCAAAAAATTAATTTGATAAGTTCTTTCAAGTAATTCATTCTGATGATTAGGATAGAGTTGAATTACTTTTTCAAATTTATACTTGCTATTCATTTTATTTAATAAAGGAACAGACTTGAAAGCGACTTCTCCTCCTTGAGAAGGAAATATTTTAAATGATTTATCAACCTTTAATTGAAAAATAATGATACCGTCTTGATAGTCCTTGTAAATGGTTTGAGAAGTGAATAACGAAGTGATTAAAAAACTAAGAATTACTAAAAGAATTGATTTCATAAAAAATGTTTATTTTTAGTTAAAATGAATAAAACACAATCAATAGACTTTTTTATTCATTCTTGAAAATAATCATTTGATCCGAAAAATCCAACAAGAAACATATTAAAAAAAACTCTTAACTATTATACGGTCGAAAATATTAACTTAAATGTTTTTAGATAAAAAAGGATTTTATTGAACAAGTAATCCTGAAAATAAAGTATTTAAATTAGAAAAAGAAAAACCCTTACTATCAAAGATAATAAGGGTTTTAGCCTGTTTGTGTAAATTGGAAGCTTACACATTCGTACTCGAGGCGGGACTTGAACCCGCACGTCCCAAAGGACACAAGATTTTAAGTCTTGCGTGTCTACCAATTCCACCACTCGAGCATCAATCTTACGATTAAAGGTTACCTAGATAACCTTTGGTATAGTATAGAGCGGAAGACGGGATTCAAACCCGCGACCTCCACCTTGGCAAGGTGGCGCTCTATCAGCTGAGCTACTTTCGCTTAGTTAAAAAACTAGTAGTGCTTAACTTTAATTTCAATTTAATCCCTATCTCGTTTGATTGGGTTGGCAAATTTAATAAACTTTTTTAAATCTACAATACATTTTCAAATAAAACATCTACTATTTTTATTTAAAATTATAACCTATTAATTATCAATGTTATAATCTTATTCCTAAAACAGTAACATCATCTACTTGTTCTTCTTCACCCTTCCATTCATCAAAACGATTAGACAGTATAATCTTTTGCTCTTCTAGCGGCTGATGACTAATTGAGACAATAAATTCTTTTAGATTTCTTGATTTAAATTTTTTCCCAAGTTCACCTCCAAACTGATCTGGGTACCCATCAGAGTATAAGTAAATAAGGTCTTCTTTTTCTAGTTGAAAATCATTATTCGTAAAAGGACTCATAATATACGTATAACCTATTGGTTGTTTATCTGTTTTTAACTCTATTAATTCTCCTTTTCTAATAATTAATAAAGTTTGATATGCCCCTGAATAGTTCATCATTAAAGTTTCTCTATTTACCTTAATCATAGTAGTGTTCATTCCATCTTTATTAGAGCCGCTTAAGGATGATTGGTCTAATTCTAAGATGATCTTGTCTCTAAGCATAGAGAGCATATCGCTAGGTAATATATTTTTCTTAGTTCTAATAATTTCGTTTAACATCGCAATACCTAAAACACTCATAAATCCTCCGGGCACTCCATGTCCTGTACAATCAGTAACTGAGATATAATAATGCTTATCAAACGTCTTACTCCAATAGAAATCTCCACTAACAACACCTGTTGGTTTAAAAAAGATAAAGTGTTCTGGCAACAAAAAACTATTGTGCTCTTCACTTTGTAATAAAGCGTTTTGAATTCTTTTAGCATAGTTAATACTATCCTTAATTTCTTTATGTTTGACTTCAACAATTGTTTTTTGAATGTTTAATTGTTGATTCTTTAACATGACAATTTTATTGTGTTTTAGCTTTAATCTATATGCAAATAAAACAATGACAACGATCAATAAAAACGAAAGAATTAAAATAAATAGATAACTTTTTAATTCTTCTTGATGTTCTATGTTTTTCTTATTCTCTAACATCTGGTTTTGATAAAGAAGCTCAGCAGCAAAGGTTTTTACTTTCTCAATATCCACTTCTTTGGCCAATAAAAAGTTGACATATTTTCAACTTCCGAAACCTCTAACTCCTCTATAAAGTCAATCATTTCTTTTCCTAATTTTCTATTGATTATAGCTTTTACTTTAGAGAAGTAAATTGAATCATCAAAAAAAGCGTTAACACTTGGTTGCCAATCAGAATCTAGAGGAAAGATAAAACCATAACCATGTCTCTTTTTTATAAATAGATTTTGTCTTTTAATTTCTGCTATTTCTTTTGCATTATTAAAATATTGATGTAGTTCAATAAAACCATAGCAACTATCACAAGATTTAATTTTATCTATAGCATGAGCTGAAGACATTACAGAAATCTTAGATAAATTGGGGGTCATTTGTTCTAGTTCATTAACATCTGCCTCAAAAGTACTCCCAGGTACATAAACAGCAGTTGCATTTTTAAACTGAGTTATAAAATCATTCGTATCAACTAAAATGGGGAGTTTAGCATTCGAAATCATAACCTCTATATCCGGTAAATAAGCAGATGAGAAACTGACTTCTTTTAATCGCTGCTCTGTTTGACTAAAAAAACAAAAAGCAAAATCATATGTTTCATTTTTCTTTATGTTCCGATATAAACTAGAAAAACTTTTCGCTTTTATAAATTCTCTAGAAATCGTAACATCATCTTTTTGCTCAACAAAATCAAAAAACAAATTAAGAATCTCGTATTCTATTAAATTTTCTACATTTTTTTCATTATCAGAAACTAAACTATTTAATCGATAACCAATGCTAACTTTACCTTTACCTCCTTTTTTAATATCATGATAACTGCTTTGTCCAAAAGTGGAAACAGCAATTATTAAGCACAAAATGGTAAAAGAAAAATTTCTCATAGTTTTTTATTAATCAAGTTTTCATTTTTGATTATTTGATGAAGGTATGGAAAGGTCAGTGCCTTTTTTGTTAATTCCATGTGGTTCATGTTGTGACAGTCAGACCCTACTAAACTAATTAAATTCTCATCAATAAGACGTTCTGCCATAGTTTTTACTTCGGGACCGTAATGACCAGTCAAAGAGTTTATATTCACTTGGAATAAAACACCCCTATCTTTTAACTCTATAACCCGATCCCAGTCATTGAACCAAAAGGAATAACGCTCTACATGAGCTAAAACAGGTCTAAACCCTTTTGTTTGAAGCTTCCATACAATCTCATTAAGCATTGGAGGCTCTTGAAAAAAAGGCAACTCGAATAAGACATATTGATCTCCAAAAGTTAATAAATTATCAGTATCGATTATTTTTTCAAAATCTGCATCTAAGTTATATTCTGCGGCTGCATCAATCGTTATTGTTAACCCAGCTTCTTTTAATGCAATTCGAACTTCCTCTAATCCTCCTAGTATTATCTCAGGAGTGTTTTTATAATAATCGCTCATTATATGAGGAGTTGTAATAACTTTTTTATATCCTAATTCTTGAAAATTAGTTAATAATTCGATGGTTTCCTCCATTGTTTGAGATCCATCGTCAATTCCTGGGATTAAATGAGAATGAACGTCAACATTTAAAATAGAGATATCAGCAGGCTCAATCAACCTTTCTTTTTTCTTTCCAAATATTTTATTAAGTATTCCCATTTCGTTTATTATACTTTCACACTTCCCAAACCTACCTCATCACAAATATATCCCTTGTTTTCACAAAAGTCAATCAAAGTACCTTCTATTAATGCTAATGCTTGTTCTGATTCACTTTTAGGGTATAATAAATGAACATTTGCTCCAGCATCCAATGTTATTGTAAGATTTAAGTTATGTTTTACTCGATATTCCCATACTTTCTCAATAATTTTAAGTGTATTCGGCTTCATTAATATAAAATAAGGGTTAGAAGTCATCATCATTGCATGCAACGTTAATGCTTCTGACTCTACAATTTTTGTAAACATTTTTAAATCCCCTTCTATTAATGCTTTTTTTAAGTCTTTTAAATTATTGTGAGCTTGTGCAAATCGTTGTTCAGAAAAAGGGTGATTATGCATTAAATTATGACCAACAGTACTACTTACAACTTTTTGACCTTTATCTACTAGTAATATAGTGTCTTGAAAATCTTTAAAAACTTCATGTGCTCCACTAAATGGAGAAGCTATTAAGTCTGAACTATTTTCAAAAGAGGTATTCTCTCCCCAAACAACTAATTCTGGATAAACAGAACGACAAGCACTTCCAGAACCTAACCGAGCTAAAAAAGAAGCTTTTCCTTTGAAGAAAGCATCTGACATAGTACTATCTAACTCTTTTTCTATCGAAACAATACACAACGCCAAAGCACTTAACCCTGAAGCCGAAGATGCTATACCACTACTATGTGGAAATGTATTTTCGGTATGTATTTCTAGCTTTAAATTAACAATAAACGGAGTATATTCTTTTATGCGACTAAAGAACTGCTCTATTTTAGGTTCGAAACTTTTTTCTCTTTTTCCTTTAACAAAAACTTCAAAGGAAAGTTGTTCAGCTTGTTCATACTTTACGGTAGTCAGTGTGTGACAGTTATTTAAAGTAAAACTTATTGAAGGGTTTGCGGGGATTTGATTTTCTTTCTTTCCCCAATATTTTACTAACGCAATGTTTGAAGGACTTTCCCAAGTTACTTCACCTGCATTTACTGAATAACTCTCTTGATTAAAAATATATTTACTTGCTTCCATAGTCTATACAAATATAATGTATTTGCTTCTATTTTAATGAAAAAACAAAAGCCGCTTCAAATTAATGAAACGGCTTTAAAAAAATAAGTAATTATCTAATGTGATTTATTTTACTGCGTCAACAACTGCTTTAAAAGCTTCTGGGTGATTCATTGCTAAATCTGCTAATACTTTTCTATTTAAAGAAACATTAGCTTTATTAACTTTTCCAATGAACTCAGAATAACTCATATCATATTGTCTTGCACCTGCATTAATACGTTGAATCCACAAAGCTCTGAAGTTTCTCTTCTTTTGTCTTCTATCACGGTAAGCATAAACCAACCCTTTTTCTAAGGCATTTTTAGCTACTGTGTATACATTTTTTCTTCTCCCAAAGTAACCTCTGGTTTGTTTAAGAATTTTTTTACGGCGATTTCTACTCGCAACTCTATTTTTTGCTCTTGGCATAACTTTTTCTTTTTTTTGGTAGTTAGCGTCCTACTTTAATTTGGTTCTTCTCTACAATGGACTAAGTACCGGGTTAAATTAATATAAACCAACACAAGCACTCTACTTGTGTTATTCTTTTTAATCTTATAAGAATATTAATTCTTATGGATTAAGCACACAATTGAATTTTAATATGCCTAACATCAGATTTGTGAACCAATCCAGATTTCGTTAGATTTCTTTTTCGTTTCTTACTTTTCTTAGTTAAGATATGGCTTTTAAATGCATGCTTTCTTTTAATTTTTCCAGAACCAGTAAACTTAAAACGTTTCTTGGCACTAGATTTTGTTTTCATCTTTGGCATTATCGTACTTTTTTATATTAGTATTACTTATTTTTCTTTTTTGGTGCGAAAAGCATAATCATACGCTTTCCATTTAATTGAGGCATTTGCTCTACAGTAGCATATTCTTCTAATGCTTGGGCAAACCTTAACAATAAAATCTCTCCTCTTTCTTTAAACACAATTGTACGTCCTTTAAAAAACACATACGCCTTAAGTTTAGACCCGTCTTTTAAAAAGCCGATTGCATGCTTCAATTTAAAATCAAAATCATGATCATCTGTATTAGGTCCAAACCTAATTTCTTTTATCACAACTTTGCTTTGTTTCGATTTTAATTCTTTCTCGCGTTTCCTTTGCTCGTATAAGAATTTTTTATAATCGATAATTTTACAAACGGGAGGTGTAGCGTTTGGAGATATTTCTACCAAATCTAAATCTTGACTATCAGCAATTTCCATTGCTTTATCGATTGGGTAAACTCCAGGTTCAAAACCATCTCCTACTAAACGAACTTCAGAGACTCTGATTTTATCGTTTATTCTGTGCGGATCTTGTTTTACAACTCTTCCTCGGTAATTATTTCTTCTTGGTCTAATTGTTCTAAGTATTTAATTATTAAAAATGTTTAACAAGTAGTTAATCTACCCGTTGAACCAGCTTCTCATCTATTTCTTTTTGAATTATTTTTGAAAATTCTTCTAATGAAAAACTTCCTAAATCTCCTTCTCCTTGTTTACGAACTGCTACTTTATTTGCTTTCTCCTCTTCTTCTCCAACTATAAGCATGTAAGGTATTCTATTTACCTCAGCATCTCTAATTTTCTTTCCCATTGTTTCACTACGCTCGTCAATAATTCCACGAATATCGTAATTATTTAGCAAATTCAAAACTTCTTTTGCATAATCATTGTATTTATCGCTAATTGGCAAGATGGAAACTTGCTCAGGATTTAGCCATAATGGAAATTTACCAGCAGTATGCTCTATTAAAACGGCAATAAAACGCTCTAAAGACCCGAATGGAGCTCTGTGTATCATTACAGGTCTATGCTTTTGATTATCTGCGCCTACATATTCCAGTTCAAAACGCTCTGGAAGGTTATAATCTACTTGTATTGTTCCTAACTGCCAACTTCTCCCCAACGCATCTTTGACCATAAAATCTAACTTAGGCCCATAAAAAGCAGCTTCGTTATATTCTATGACTGTATTTAGTTCTTTGTCTTTTGTAGCATTTATAATCGCTTGCTCTGCTTTATCCCAGTTCTCTTCGCTCCCAATATATTTATCTCTATCTGTTTTATGTCTTAAAGAAATTTGAGCTGTATATTCATTAAACTCTAGCGCTTTAAATACATATAGCACAATATCGATTACTTTTTTAAACTCCTCCTCTACTTGATCTGGGGCACAAAAAATATGAGCATCATCTTGCGTAAACCCTCTAACTCTTGTTAAGCCATGTAACTCTCCACTTTGTTCATAACGATAAACTGTTCCAAACTCTGCATAACGAACTGGTAAATCTTTATATGATTTTGGTCTCGCTTTAAAGATCTCACAATGATGAGGACAGTTCATTGGTTTTAAAAAGAACTCTTCTCCTTCATTAGGTGTTTTTATTGCCTGAAAAGAATCTTCTCCATATTTTTCATAATGTCCAGAACAAACATACAGTTCCTTATTTCCTATGTGGGGAGTGACTACAGGCTCATAACCAGCCTTAGTTTGCGTCTTTTTCATGAACTCGATTAAACGCTCTCTTAATGCAGCGCCTTTTGGAAGCCATAATGGCAATCCTTGGCCTACTCTCTGAGAAAAAGTAAATAAGTCTAATTCTTTTCCTATTTTTCTATGATCTCTTTTCT
>JAGXIB010000229.1 GCA_024635865.1 Flavobacteriales bacterium | reverse complement strand
TCTATAATGTATTCATTATCTAGTGCGATGGATTTTTTAAAAGCTTCTGCAGAGTCTTTATTCACATATTCAGCCCCTAAATTGACCACTATTAGTTGTTTTAAAGGAACTACGCCATCAAGAATATCGAATACATCTTCTCCTTGTTGTTGCATTAATATAGCTTTAGCCGAATCTTTAGAGACATAGTTTGCACTTTCAACAGAAGGCATTGCTAAAATTTCTTTTTCTAATTTTCTAACATCAATCTCTCTTGCATCATCCCTAAAATAAACATCTACAACTAATTGTTCTTTAATTTCATTTGCCGCAGTATTTGTTAGTACTAGCAAGTAGGCTAATAGGCCTAGCAAGAATAATAAAAGAGACATTCCTAATATAGTAGAAATAGCAGTTGTTTTTATTTTTTTTGTATTGCTCACGCGATATAAGATTCTTAAATATGGTTACGAATGTACTATTTTACTCCTTAATATTAAAAGGTCTTGTTGTTAAAGTTTACTATATTAAATATCATTCCAAGTAATCAATTTAATAATCATTTTTTTTAATGCATTATACTTGGGGTAAATTAATTTGGAAGTTGTGAACCTATTCCTTTGTTTTAATACTGAACGTTGATTTGTAAATTCTAAAAAGCCATAATAACCATGGGCTTTTCCCATTCCAGATAATCCAACTCCTCCAAATGGTAAATTCGGATGAGCAAACTGTATTGTTGTATCATTTATAACTGTAGTCCCAGCAGAAGTGTTCTGGATAATGTAATTTTGAACTTTATTGGAAGTTGAAAAAATGTATAGTGCTAATGCTGGTTCTACTTTATTAATTATCTCAATGGCTTCATCAATCTGCTTATAACTAATAATGGGTAATATAGGACCGAAAATTTCTTCCGTAAATATTGAGTTTTCAATAGTTACTTCATCAAGTAGCGTAGGAGAGATGTAGTTTGTTTCATTATCGGTGTTGTTTCCAAACACGACTTTAGCTCCATCATTTATACTTTTTTGTAATAGTTGATTAACTCGCTTAAAGTGATGGTTGTTTACAACTCTAGCTAATGATTTATTTTTCTTTATCTCTTCGGGGTAATTTCCGTATGCAGTTACAAACTCAAATTTCAACTCTTCAATCAAATGTTTTTTGACTTGTTCGTCTACTAATAAATAGTTTGGGGATACACAAGACTGACCATTATTGAAAAACTTGCCCCAAATAAGCTTCTTAGCGGTACTTCTTAAATTTGTGTTTTTAGTGATAATAACAGGATTTCTTCCTCCTAATTCTAAAGTAACAGAGGTAAGGTGTTTTGAAGCTTTTTCCATTACTATTTTTCCAACTTGTGGACTTCCTGTAAAGAAAATATGGTTCCAAGGTAAAGCTAATAACTCTTGAGTTTCTTTTACGCCTCCTGTAACTACTGCAATGTTTGCTTCTAGAAACAATTCTTTAATTAATCGATTGATTAACTTCTCTGTATGAGGGGTCATTTCAGAAGGTTTCAATACTACGGTGTTTCCTGCTGCTATTGCAGAAATAACAGGTCCAATGGCTAGCATAAAAGGAAAATTCCAAGGAGCAATAACTAAACAAACGCCTTTAGCTTCTTTAACTATTTTAGCCTTAGTGCCTAATAACGAAATAGGAGTAGAAACTTTCTTTTCTTTATTCCAGCTTCTAATGTGTTTTAAAGCTTGGCTTATTTCTCCAATTACAGGTTTTATTTCTGAAATTAAAACTTCTTCTGGAGATTTTTGAAAATCATTATACAAAGCAGCCTGAATTTCATGCTGGTTTTTTTTTACCCATTTTTTAATTTTAATTAGGCGTTCTTTACGAGCAAATATTCGCTCTTTTTTGAGAACCGAATGAAAGTATTCTTTTTGAATATTAAATAAATGAGCATATTCGTTTTCAGTCCCCATTTCTTATAAAAAGTTTATTGATACATCATGCCAACTACAACAGCTGTTAGCAAACAAGCTACAGTACCCCCAACTAAAGAACGCATTCCTAATCTTGAAAGCAATCCTTTTTTACTAGGGATCAAAGCTCCAATTCCTCCAATTTGAATTCCAATAGAAGCAAAGTTAGCAAAACCACAAAGCATGTAAGTACTCATAATGATAGCTTTCTCAGAAAGGACACCTTCATTTTTCATTTCTCCTAACCTGATGTATCCAACAAATTCATTGACTACGGTTTTAGTTCCAAGTAATTCTCCTACATAGATTGATTCTGCCCAATCTACACCCATTAACCAAACGATTGGCCTTCCCATATAACCTAAGATTAATTCAAAAGAAAGGACAGAGTATTGAGTGTTAGAAGCTACCCATTGGTTAACTCCTCCAAAGCTTCCAAACCATTCTAAAATCCCATTTCCTAATGCCATTAAAGAAATGAATACTAATAACATTGCCCCTACATTCACAGCAAGTTTTAATCCATCTGTTGTTCCATTCGAAATAGCTTCCAATGCGTTTGTTCCTATTTTATCTTTAGAGATTGTTAAGTCGGTATTAATTTCTTCCGTCTCTGGGACTAAAATTTTAGCTGCAACAATAGCAGCAGGTGCGGAGATGATAGAAGCAGTTAATAAGTGTTTCGCAAAGAAGATCTGTTGCTCAGGATCATCACCACCTAAAAATCCAATATATGATGCTAATACTCCTCCTGCAATAGTTGCCATTCCTCCCGTCATTAAACACATGATTTCAGACTTAGTCATTTTTCCTAAATAAGGTTTAACTAATAAAGGAGATTCTGTTTGTCCCAAAAATACATTTCCTGCAGCAGCCAGGCTTTCTGCCCCAGACAATCGCATAATTTTTTTCATTACCCAAGCAAATAGATAGACAACCTTTTGAAGAATTCCCCAGTAGTATAATAAACTCATTAAAGCTGAAAAGAAAATAATTGTTGGTAGTATTTTAAATGCAAAAGTTAAGAGAGGAGTTTGAATTTTTCCTATTCCAAATTGACCGAATAAAAAGTCAACACCATAATCAGTATATTCAATTAAACTAACAAAGCCTCTACTAACTGCTTCAAAACCAGATTCTATCCAGTCTACCTTAAGGACTAGTACAGCGATGACTAATTGAAACGCTAAGCCTGTTCCAACCAGTTTCCAGTCGATTGCTTTACGATTGACACTAAATAACCAAGTAATTAAGATTAAGAAAAACATTCCTAGTAAACCTCTACCAATGGAAGAGAGGTGGAAGCCTGGAATTGCTTGTGGCTTAGATTTTTTAATATGGAAAACAGAAGTTTCACCATCTAGATTAAGGTGCAGCTCTCCGTCTCCATATTTAGTTATTTCAAATGTTAATAAAGCAATTTTTTGCTCTAGCTTTCCATTAAAGTTTGAAAAGACATGTTCTCCTTTTGAATAGTATTTAACTTCTCGGTTAGAAGAGTCTAATTCTAAAAATGAAGAATCAATTTTTAGATTGAACTCATCAAAAAGAGGAAATAATGTTAATGAATTTTTATTCAGTTCCCATGTCCCTTTAATGGTGTCTTCAACATTGGAGGTTAAATTAAAAGAGTAACTTCCATTACTTTGTATATTTAAAAAGTAGGTTAAAGTGTCAAAAGCCACCGTGTCAACTTCTTCTTCAGAAGATTTTCCGGCTAGTCTCCATTCTCCAGTAACTTGATCTTTTAATTTTTGGGCAACCGTATTGTTTACAGAAGCAATAATAAATAAGAGTAAAACAATGTAATTTAAAAATGGCTTCATGTAGGTTAATGAATTAGTTAGGTAAATTAATTATTTTCTCTTTTATTGATTTCATCTCTAATCTTAGATGCCATCTCATAATCTTCTTGATTAAGCGCTTCTTCTAGTTGAGAATTTAATTCCTCAAGACTTAAGCTGTTAACTTTATCTCCCTCTAAATCTTCATTTTCTAACGTCAATTCTTCATCTTCATCCACCTCGTCCGAATAATTGTCATCTTCTAATACAATTCCTGCTGTTTTTAAAACAAATTCGTAAGTAAAAATAGGAGAACTAAAACGAACAGCTAATGCTATTGCGTCTGAAGTTCTAGAATCTAACTCTATTTCTTTGCCGTTTTGTTCACAAATTAATTTAGCAAAGAATATTCCTTCAACTAAATTGTAAATGATAATTTCGTTTATGTGTATATCAAATTGCTCAGCAAAATTTTTGAATAGGTCATGAGTCAAAGGCCTACTTGGAGCCATTTTTTCAAGTTCAATAGCAATAGCTTGTGCTTCAAACCCTCCAATAATAATAGGAAGCCTTCTTTTTCCTTTTTCTTCCCCAAGCACAAGTGCATATGCTCCAGATTGTGTTTGACTATAGGATAGCCCAACTATGTTTAATTTTACTTTTTCCATAAATCGGTATTGAGTATTGTTTACTCAAGTTCTCTAAAAAGACTCAAAAAGTTTTTTAGTTATCTCTCTCTAATACGAAAATAATAATATTTTATTGGGTATTAGCTATTCTTGAAATTTTGTTTAAAAAATTGAATGTTAGTTATTAACATTTATTGGTAGAAGTTTAATTACTTCATAACGAAAAAGACCTGCTTTCTTCATAGAATAGCAGGTCTTTCATTAAAAATATAATAATTTTATTGAGCGGCTTTAAATTTCTTTAATGCTTCATTTAGTTTTGGCAATACTTCAAAAGCATCTCCTACAACACCGTAATCAGCGGCTTTAAAGAAAGGAGCTTCACTATCGGTATTAATTACTACAATGGTTTTACTTCCATTTACACCTGCTAAATGCTGAATTGCTCCAGAAATACCAGCTGCAATGTATAAATTAGGACGAATAGCTACTCCAGTTTGACCAACATGTTCGTGGTGAGGTCTCCATCCAATATCAGCTACGGGTCTAGAGCAAGCAGTCGTTGCTCCCAACGTTTTAGCTAAATCTTCTACCATGCCCCAGTTCTCAGGTCCTTTTAACCCTCTACCAGCCGAAACAACTAATTCTGCTTCTGGAAGTGGAATACCCTCTCCTTCTGATTTGAATGATTTTACTGTAATTCCAGCTGTTCCTAAATCATAAGAAACTTCACTTATCTCTGCTGTTCCTTCAGATTTCTCTGGAGAAAAAGAATTAGGGAGTAAAGAAATAACTTTCTTTTCAGAGTTTAGTTTTACGTATGCAAAAGCTTTTCCTGAAAAAACATTTGTTTTAACAATAAAGTCTCCATCTGTTTTAGGTACTTCAATAGCTCCAGATGCATGTCCAGCATTTAAAGCTGCTGAAACTCTTGGAGCAATAGCTTTCCCGATTTGATCTTGAGAAAAAATAACAACATTAGCTCCAGTTTCTGTAACTGCAGCAACAACTAACTTAGTTGCTTGTTGATCATTTGGACTATTTAATCCTTTATGAATTAAAACTTTCTTAGCTCCAAACTCACCTAAAGAAGAAGCATCAACTTCTCCATAGGTTACAGCTGTCACCTCCCCAATTTTACTACCATAAGAAACTGCTTCAAAACTAGCTTTTGAAACTTTTCCATTTTTTGATTCTACAAATACTATTACTGACATATCTTAAATAACTTTTGCTTCGTTGTGTAACAATTCTACTAATTCATCCATATTATCTGCATCTATATATTTACAAGCAGATTTAGCTGGCGGTAATTCATAAGAAACAACCTCAGACAATAAAGAAGCTTCAACTGGTGGAACTACTTGTAAAGGTTTTGTTCTAGCTGCCATAATTCCTCTCATATTAGGAATTCTTTGCTCTGCCATTCCTTTTGCAGCACTTATTACAAATGGTGTATTGACTTCAACAATTTCTGAGCCTCCAGCTACCATTCTTTCTAGAGTAGCTACTTCTCCGTTCATGTCAAGTTTTTCAGCTAAAGAAACATAAGGCTGATCTAAAAACTCAGCAATCATTCCTCCTATTTGAGCTCCATTATAGTTAATTGTTTCTTTTCCTGTAAGAATCATGTCATAACCATTTGTTTTAGCATATTCAGCTATTTGTTTAGCTACAAAATATGCATCGGTAGGTTCTGCGTCTATTCTTACTGCGTCATTAGCGCCAATAGCTAATGCTTTTCTAATTGTTGGGTCGTCAGCAGCTGTTCCAACAGTAATTGTAGTTACTGTCCCTCCGTTAGCTTCAACTAATTCTAAAGCTCTAACTAATGCGTACCACTCATCATAAGGGTTTACAATGTATTGCACTCCATTCTCATCGAATTTTGTATTTCCATCTGTAAAAGCGATCTTAGATGTCGTATCTGGTGCTTTACTGATACAAACTAATAATTTCATAATTTTACTTTGATTAATGTTAATATATTTTCTAGGTCAAAACATGACCTTTAAGTTTTTTTATTCTCTCAAAAGTAATAAAAAAAATGTTATGCACGCATACTTTATTTCGAATAATTTTTTTTCACTAGAGGAAGTTTTTTATTTCAATAAGAAAGACTATTTTTGTTTTTCCTAAACTGGAACAATCGATGAAAGAAATTCAATATAGAGAAGCGCTTAGAGAAGGAATGAGCGAAGAAATGAGAAGAGACGAGAATGTCTTTTTGATGGGAGAAGAAGTAGCAGAATACAATGGTGCTTATAAAGTTTCTCAAGGTATGTTGGCAGAATTTGGTGCCAAAAGAGTCATTGATACTCCTATTGCTGAGCTTGGTTTTGCAGGTATAGCAGTTGGTGCTTCGATGAATGGTTTAAGACCTATTGTAGAGTTTATGACATGGAATTTTGCGATATTAGCAGCTGATCAGATCATAAACAGTGCCGCGAAAATGTTGCAAATGAGTGGTGGTCAATACAGTTGTCCTATCGTATTTAGAGGAGGTAATGGTCCTGCTGGCCAGTTGGCGGCAACTCATTCTCAAAGTTTTGAATCTTTTTATTCTCATGTGCCAGGACTTAAAGTAGTTACACCTTCTAATCCTTACGATGCAAAAGGTTTGATTAAGTCAGCGATTAGAGATAATAACCCTGTTTTAATCATGGAATCTGAAAAGATGTATGGTGACAAAGGAGAAGTTCCAGAAAATGAGTACTTGGTTCCGATTGGAAAAGCTGCGGTAAAAAGAAAAGGAGCTGATGTTACTATTGTCTCTTTTGGAAAAATAATAAAAGTTGCTTACGAAGCTGCAGATGTTCTAGCAAAAGAAGGAATAGAATGTGAAGTAATCGACTTAAGAACTTTACGTCCTATTGATTACGATACATTAGTAGAGTCAATTAAAAAAACAAACAGATGTGTTGTTTTAGAAGAGAGTTGGCCAGTAGCTTCAATGTCTAGCGAGTTAGCTTACCATATTCAACGTTATGCATTTGATTATTTAGATGCTCCAGTTCATAGAGTAACCCAAACAGATACTCCATTACCTTTTGCTCAGCAATTAATTAAAGAGGCCCTGCCAAATGTTAAACGATTAATTGATGCAATAAAAAGTACTTTGTACATAAGTTAAAAGGGGGTTACACCATAAGATTAAAAACTAAAAGAAAAGAACAATTATGCATATTGCTATTGCAGGAAATATAGGGGCAGGTAAAACAACATTAACAAATCTGTTGTCTAAACATTACAAATGGAAACCTCACTTTGAAGATGTAGAGGAGAATCCCTACTTACTAGATTTCTATGATGAAATGCAACGTTGGTCTTTTAATTTACAGGTTTATTATTTAAATAGTCGTTTTACCCAAATTCAAGATATAAAGCAGAGTCAAGAGACTATAATACAAGATAGAACGATTTATGAGGATGCATTTATCTTTGCTCCTAATTTGCATTCTATGGGATTAATGACCACTAGAGATTTTGAAAACTACTTTTCATTATTTAATTTATTAGAGTCTTTTATTTCTGCACCAGATTTGTTAATTTATTTAAGAGCGGGAGTTCCAAAGCTAGTTCAGAACATACAAGTCCGTGGGAGAGAATATGAAGAAAGCATTCGTATAGATTATTTGAAACGATTAAATGAACGTTATGAAGCTTGGATCTCTACTTACGATAAAGGAAAGCTTTTAATTATTGATGTAGAAGAGAACAATTTTAAAGATAATCAAGAAGATTTGGGAAAAGTGATACAGGCTATTGACGCTGAATTACACGGGTTATTTTAAGGTATTCGTAAACTATGAAATTAGGTCTCGTAGTTCAATGGATAGAATAGAAGTTTCCTAAACTTTAGATGCAAGTTCGATTCTTGCCGAGATCACCAAGATAATTTAAGCCTTGCATTTATGTAAGGCTTTTTCTTTTTGTTAAAAAAAGGGTTGTAATAATTTTAGACTACTGACTAACTCTTTCCGTAATATTTGCATCATCTCTATTTTTATATAGATAAAGCTAAAGATTCTTTAAGGTTTCAAGTTATATCAATATTAAAGATGTTATTTTTGAGGAAAATTGTTCGAAATGGCTTCAAATGCATTCAAAAATAAATCACATTACAGTCACATTTTAATCAAGGGAGCACGTGTACACAATCTTAAAAATATAGATGTAGCAATTCCTAGAAATAAAATGACTGTGATTACAGGTCTTTCGGGTTCTGGGAAGTCTTCATTAGCATTTGATACGTTGTATGCAGAAGGGCAAAGACGATATGTAGAAAGTTTAAGTTCTTATGCTAGGCAGTTTTTAGGTAAGTTAGATAAACCAGATGTAGATGCAATAAGAGGAATTTCTCCAGCTATCGCCATAGAACAAAAAGTAAACAGTAGAAACTCTCGCTCTACTGTGGGAACTTCGACAGAAATTTATGATTATTTAAAGTTATTGTTTGCACGTATTGGAAAAACATATTCTCCTATTTCTGGAGATGAAGTAAAGAAAGATAGAGTCAGTGATGTAATAAAGCACATTGAACAATTTGAGGACAAAGCTAAATATGTTATTACAAGTCCAATTAATCCTCCAAAAGGAAGAACCTTTAATAAACAATTAGAAATTTTAATTGATCAAGGTTTTTCTAGGATAGTTGTTAATAATAAGATGGAACGCATTGAAAGTTTCATTAGTTTTTCTGATGCAGAGTTAAGTAAATTAAAACCCCAATTACTGATAGATCGTCTAGTGAAATCTCTGTTAGATGATGAGTCTAGAGCTAGAATAGCAGAGTCAACTGAAGTTGCTTTTTTAGAGGGCGAGGGAATTTGTTCTGTTCTATTATTTGGAGAGGAGGTTGCTGAGCGACGATTTTCAAACAAATTTGAGTTAGATGGGATGATCTTTACAGAACCTTCTGTCAATTTCTTTACATTTAATAACCCCATTGGAGCTTGTCCAACTTGTGAAGGTTTTGGTAAAGTATTAGGAATAGATAAAGACTTAGTTATTCCAGATAAAACGCTTTCTATTTACGAAGGAGCTATTGCCTGTTGGAGAGGTGAGAAAATGGGGCTATGGAATGAGGCGCTTGTAATGAATGCGCATCGGTTTGATTTTCCTATTCACAAACCATATAATGAGCTGACTAAAAAACAAGTTGACTTATTATGGAAAGGGAATAAATATTTTGGAGGGATAGATTTATTTTTTAAAGATGTAGAAGCTCAGCTTTACAAAATTCAATTTAGAGTCATGTTGAGTCGATACAGAGGCAAGACAGACTGTAATGATTGTAATGGGGAACGTTTAAGAAAAGATGCGAACTATGTAAAAGTAGGAAGTTTTTCTATTACAGATATTGCTGCTGCAAGTATTGATGAAGCTAAGGTGATGATGGCTAACTTAAAGTTAGATGAACTCGACATCACTATTGCAAAGCAATTATTAATTGAAATACAATCTCGGATAGACTTCTTGAGTGACGTAGGGTTAGGATACTTATCACTAAGTAGAATGTCCAATACCCTTTCGGGAGGAGAGTCACAACGAATAAACTTAGCAACTTCATTAGGAAGCAGTCTTGTAGGATCTATGTATATATTAGACGAGCCAAGTATTGGGTTACACCCAAGAGATACTTTACGCTTACTAAAGGTATTAAAAGCATTAAAAGACATAGGGAATACGGTTATTATAGTAGAGCACGAGGAAGAAGTAATGAAAGCTGCTGATGAAATAATAGACATGGGGCCAATGGCCGGTTCTTTTGGTGGAGAAGTTGTTTTTCAGGGAAATCATGAAGAGTTAGTAAATGGAGATAAAAGCTTAACAGCTAAATATTTGACTAATAAATTAAGAATAGAAATTCCAAAGAATAGAAAAAAGTGGAAGAAAAGTGTGATCATCGAAGGAGCTCAAGAAAATAATTTAAAAAATATAACAGTAGAGCTACCTTTAGAGTGTTTAACAGTGATAACAGGAGTAAGTGGAAGTGGTAAATCGACGTTAGTTAAACAGATCTTATATCCTGCATTAAAGAAAATACATGGAGGAACAGCAGATAAAACAGGAGTGTTTAAAGGGATAAAAGGAGATGTTAAAGAAGTAACAGAAGTTGAGTTTGTAGATCAAAACCCAATAGGAAAAAGCTCTCGTTCTAATCCAACAACTTACGTTAAAGCTTATGACGATATTAGAGCGTTGTTTTCTCAACAGCAATTATCAAAAGTAAACGGATATCAACCAAAGCATTTTAGTTTTAATGTTGAAGGAGGGCGTTGTGATGCTTGCGAAGGAGAAGGAGAAACGACTGTTTCTATGCAGTTCATGGCAGACGTTCATTTAGAGTGTGAAGTTTGCAATGGTAAACGTTTTAAAGAAGATGTTTTAGAGGTTCGTTATCTTGGGAAAAACATTTATGATGTATTAACCATGACGGTAGATGATGCGATCGACTTCTTTTCTCAAAATTTAGACCGAGTAGAAAAAAAGATTATAACTAAAATAAAACCCTTGCAAGATGTAGGGTTAGGATACGTTCAATTAGGCCAGTCTAGTAATACTTTAAGTGGGGGAGAGGCACAACGTATAAAATTAGCGTCGTTTCTATCTAAGAAAAATACGACGAATAAAACCTTGTTTATTTTTGATGAGCCGACAACAGGCTTACATTTTCACGATATCGATAAATTATTGACTGCGATTTATTCTTTAATAGAGATTGGTCATTCAGTGATGATTATAGAGCACAATACAGAGGTTATTAAGTGTGCCGATTGGGTCATAGATCTTGGCCCAGAGGGAGGGAAAGACGGAGGCCATTTAGTGTTTGCAGGAACACCAGAAGACTTAGTAAAAGTAAAAGAATCGTATACTGGAAAGTATTTGAAGGAGAAATTGAAGTAGTTACTTGCTTATAGAATTTAATCTCTTTTCCAACTAGCTCTTGATAGGTGTTAAAGAAACAATTATTTTGTTTTTAGATTGTTATTTTAAAACTTCTAAACCCTTATGTTTTTTTTATCTAATTTTTTGTAATACAAATGAGTAACTATCTTCATTAATTGTAGACTTGATTTCAATAAGGTTATCTAATGA
>JAGXIB010000228.1 GCA_024635865.1 Flavobacteriales bacterium | reverse complement strand
TCGTCGGCAGCGTCAGATGTGTATAAGAGACAGACTTATACCTTAAGGTATGTTGTTGACTATAAAAGCCGAAGAATGATACAAGACATGATTAGCTCTAAAATTTTAGAAGCTGTAAGGCAACACAATGAGATTAACATTGCAACAAGTACTATGGAAGTTACAATGGTTAACGAATCAGCCTCTACAAAAGACTAGCTTAATTCTTTTTATTAAAGTCGTACACTAATCTTATGGATAAATAGAGACCAGTTATCTCTTGATGAACTTTTATTTAATCTGCTGCCCTATTTTATATATTATTAACAATAACAGAACTTAATAAAACGATTCAAAAAAGATATAATCCCGATATTTACAGGAATCAAAAAAGTTAAATCCTGTGAGCAACTATAATCCAACAAATTTTAACGAAGGTTTTGTCTTTAGTAAGTACACTGAAAAAGAAATAGAACCATTTGATCGTGTTTTTGAAATTTTCAAAGAACTGATCACCCATACCTCAGGTGATCTTGATGAAACTTTTGATTGGTTAGCGACCTTAGATCAAGAATATAATATTTTTAATGAAAATTACTCCCTTGAAGACTTTAAAGAAGACTTAAGAAAACGTGGTTACATTAAAGAGGAGAAAGACACAAAAGACGCAAAAGGAGGAAAAGGGAAAGGAAAAGACCTACTGACAGCAAAGCTTGAAAGTGCACTCCGTCAATTTGCTCTAGATCAAATTTTCGGGAAATTAAAAAAGAGTGGACTTGGAGATCATAAAACTAAAAAAGTTGGTAAAGGAACTGAACTATATGGAGATAATCGTTCCTTCCAGTATGGAGATGATCTGTCGACGGTAAACATTAGTGAAAGCCTTAAAAATGCACAAATTAATCATGGAATTAATGACCTTAAATTAACTGAAAACGATCTTATAGTAGAAGAGTCTAGGCATAATGCTCAAATGAGTACGGTGTTAATGATAGACATTAGTCATTCTATGATTTTGTATGGAGAAGACAGAATTACTCCTGCTAAAAAAGTTGCCATGGCTTTGGTAGAATTAATCCATCGTAAATACCCTAAAGATACGATAGATATCATTGTTTTTGGGAATGAAGCTTGGCCTATAAAAGTAAAAGATTTACCTTATTTACAAGTTGGCCCTTACCATACAAATACGGTTGCTGGTTTAGAGTTAGCCATGGATATTTTGAGAAGAAAAAGAAATACCAATAAGCAAATATTTATGATTACAGATGGGAAACCTAGCTGTATTAAATTACCCAATGGCGAGTTTTATAAAAATAGTAACGGGTTAGACGAATTAATAGTTAATCAATGTTTGAATAAAGCTGCACAGGCTAGAAAATTAAAAATACCGATTACTACATTTATGATTGCCCAAGATCCCTATTTAAGACAGTTTGTTGAGCTTTTCACTAAACAAAATAATGGTAAAGCATTCTTAACAGGACTAAAAGGATTAGGAGAAATGATATTCGAAGATTACGAAAAAAATAGAATTAAAAAGATTTAATATGAAAGAAGATATAAGTTTTGGAGAATTGAAAGATTCTGGATATGTTGAAAGAAGTATCAACGAAGAGTTGAGAGAAAATTTAATTGCTAAGATAAAGGCTAAAGAGCCAGTTTTTGAAGGGCTTTGGGGGTATGAAGATACCGTTGTTCCTCAATTAAAGAAAGCTATTTTATCTGGACATCACATCAACTTATTGGGATTAAGAGGCCAAGCAAAAACAAAGATTGCTAGAAACATGATTCATTTATTAGATGAATACATGCCAATTGTAAAAGGTTCTGAAATTAATGATAGTCCTTTTCATCCTATTTCTAAGTTTGCTAGAGATCTAATTGAAGAGAAAGGGAACCTTACTCCTATTTCATGGGTTCATCGTTCGGATCGTTTCTTTGAGAAATTAGCTACTCCTGATGTAAATGTAGCAGATTTGATTGGTGATGTAGACCCTATAAAAGCTGCAACGTTAAAATTACCTTATTCTGATGAAAGAGTTTTGCATTACGGAATGATTCCTAGAGCTAACCGGTGTATTTTTGTGATTAATGAATTACCAGATTTACAAGCTAGAATTCAAGTATCGTTATTCAATATTTTACAAGAAGGAGACATTCAAATAAGAGGGTTTAAATTAAGAATGCCATTAGATATACAATTTATATTTACTGCAAATCCTGAGGATTATACCAATAGAGGAAGCATTGTAACTCCTTTAAAAGATAGAATTGGATCTCAAATCTTTACACACTACCCAAGAACGATTGAATTGGCAAAAAAGATTACAGAACAAGAGGTTCAATTTAGTGATTCTGAAAAAGGACAAATAACCGTTATTGAAGTTGCTAAAGATTTATTAGAACAGGTTTCTTTTGAGGCTCGTAAGAGTGAGTATGTTGACTCAAAAAGTGGAGTCAGTGCTCGTTTAAGCATTAGCGCAATGGAGAATTTAATGGCAGCAGCTCAGCTTCGATTAATTGAAACAGATGCTGAACATACAACTATTCGATTAACAGACTTCATGTCAATTATCCCAGCAATTACTGGTAAGATTGAGTTAGTTTATGAAGGGGAACAAGAAGGAGCTTCTGAAGTTGCTCAGTTACTTATTGACGAAGCAGTAAAGACAAAGTTTGAAAGCATCTTCCCTCCTATTTCAAAACTAGAAAAAGAAGGAGTTCCAACTCCGTATACAGAGCTAATTTCTTGGTTTAATACAAACTCTTTTCTGGAAATTGGTAATTCTTCTACCGACGTAACCTATCATAAGAACCTAGACAGCGTTGAACCGCTAAAAGAAATAGTTAACACCTATTGTCCAAGTATAGCAGCAAACGAAGTGTATTTTTATATGGAAATTGTATTGTGGGCATTAGCAATCAATAACAAACTTGATAGAACTGAAACTGCTACGGCTTTTACCTTTGAAGGAAGTGAATTAAGTAATCATTTTTACGGGAGTAATTAAAGAAATATGAGAAATAGTTCACTTTTTATTAATAAAAAAGCAATTATCTATTAGCTCAACCATTTTTCTGTATTAAAATTTCTATTTGCCACAGCAAAAAAGTATAAAGGGAGCTTTCTATATAGAGAGCTCCCTTTATGCTTTTTTAGTATTAAGTGCTACACATCAAATACTATTTAACTTAAATGACTCTACAGTATTATGCAGCCTTAATAATTATTTCTTCTAATTCATTAAATGCTTTTTTTTGAGCCCCTTCTAATAATACTCCCTTTATTTTTCCAGTTACAATCTCTAACACATTTTTGTATTGTTTTTCATTTTTTCCAAAGTAAGCATTCATCATTTTGTTTGGAATAATATAAGTCAATTTTATCGTGTCTTCATTTTCAAAAAAGGCTTTTATAGCATGCATACCACTTTTTTGTAAAACAATACACTTTTCCATTTGGCCGTTAGAGTCAGTCCTAACCTCCCAATTATCATAGTCAATTTTAGACTCATAGTCTGTTACTGTTTTTATAAAATCATTTAACTTCTCCAATGAATTATATTTTGCTTTAATTTTTATTGATTTTTCCATTTATTTATTATAATTATTCTTTTTTAACTAAAAATATGTTTACATCTGTATGCTATCAAAAGTTATAAAGTGTAAATAAACCTTTTCTATCTAATTTAGGAAAGGTTTATTTTTACTACTTAATTAAAACTTTTTCTGTTAACATTCCCTTATCAAAATCCATTTTTAAGATGTAAATACCATTTGATAAAAAAGTTGTAGAAATATTAGTTTCTGTTCCTGTAGCAATAAATTTACCAGAAAGGTTGTAAAGCGTATAGTTTTGTAATTTTACTTTGTTAGTTGTTGATATTTCTAAATTATTTGTAGATGTAATTACTTTTACGTCTTTAGTTAACTCATTATGTGTTTCCACATTGCTATAAGCAAAATCAGTTTCTGTAACGGTATTAAAACCTGTCCATAATGCTCCAGCATCTGTAACATATGCTCCCATTTTACCTGTTGGAATAATTAAATCAATGGTACTTCGGTCTGTATTGAATGAATCACTAGATCCCCCTGTCGTAATTGAGGGTGGTATTGGATTGATTGAAGTAACACTTGTTAAGGGGTTATTATTAAAAGCACTCGTCCCAATAGTCACTACATTTTCTGGTATAGTAACATTCGTTAACTGATTAGACAGAAAAGATGTATTTCCAATACTAGTTACAGTATTAGGTATTTCAATTGTTGTAATTTGATTCAAAATAAATGCCCCTTCACCAATACTTAAAAGGCCATCTGGCAAAGTTACACTTGTAAGTTGGTTTCCTCTAAAAGCACTTTTATCTATACTTGTTATATTACTTGGAATCGTAATACTGGTTAATAAATTATTATAAAACATACTTTCAGGAATGCTAGTTATGGTGTTTGGAAGTGTAAAACTGCTTATTTGATTATTTAAAAAAGATTTTATACCTATGTTCGTTACACTATTTGGAATAGAAATAGTTGTTATTTGATTATTTTCAAAAGCTCTTTCACCTATACTTGTAAGGCTGTTAGGTAAAGCAACAGTTGTAATTAGATTGTTTAAGAATGCCTCATCTCCAATACTAGTGATGGTAGTTGGAAGTACAAGACTAGAAACTTGATTATCCATAAAACAACCTTTTGGAATAATCCCATTTGGAAAATTAACATTAGAAAAATCAGTAAATTGATTATATTTAAATATATAATCTCCCATATTTGTAACACTGCTAGGCATATCTATTGCTGTTATGTCATTGTTACTAAAGGCACTTGCACCTATATATGTTACATTGCTTGGGATAATTATACTTGTTAAGCTATTAGCAATAAAAGAAAGTCCACCTATGTATGTTACTGTGCTAGGAATAGTAACGCTTGTTAAATTATTATTTCTAAAAGATTCATCATTTATAGCTGTAACGGTATAAGAAATAGAATTAGAAGAAACTGTAGATGGAATATTTACAACAGTACCTCCTGCCATGTCATAATCCATAGTCTGAACGGTACTATTTGTAACAGAAGTAACCGAATAAGTTATAAAATTATCTACAAATGTTTGAGCATTCCCAATTAAAGAAAGAGTTAAAGTAGTTAAAGTAAGTAATGTTGTTTTCATAATAATAAATTTGTGATTTAGTTTTTTATTCTTTTATCATTTTTTTTGTCGTAATAGTATCTCCGATTTGTATTTGTAAAAAGTAAACACCTTTTGTTAAATGAGAAATATCAATATAATTGTTAGCTGTAGTTATTCTTTCAACAATTTGTCCTTGAGAATTTATAAGTTCTATATTTTTTAATTTTTCTTCTATATTAGTAGTTTCGAAATACAGTTGACCAAAAGAAGGATTAGGAAATATTTTAAGTTCTAATGATGTATCATTTGATTCAACATCAACAGAACTGGGGAAGTTATAAACCTTGGCTTGACCATTATACTGAGCAATTTCTGAATTATAAGGTGCTCCAACAACTACCTTTGAACCATCACTACTTATATCAACAGACCAACCTGATTGATCATACGCTATTCCATCAATATCTAAACCTTTTTGAACCCAAGAACCTCCAATATTTTCATAAACTCTAGCTTGACCTGCAACAGATCCTCCCCCACTATTACCTTTGGCTCCAATAACTACTATAGAACCATCATCACTTAGACTTAGAGAAATACCCGATTGATCATTTGTAGCTTCTCCATCAATGTCTTGTCCAATTTGAGCCCAAGCGCCAGTACTGAATTGGTAAAGTCTTACATGTCCTGCATTACTTCCAGTTCCATCATTATTATTGGCTCCTACCGCGATTGTTGTGCCATCGCCACTTATACCTACAGCTGCTCCAGCATTGTCATAAATTGCTTCTCCATTTATAGTTGCGCCTTTTTGAACCCAATCGGTTCCATTAAAACTATAAACTTTAGCACTACCTTCAAAAGTATCTACCCCTAAACTGCTACCTCTTGCCCCTGCAATCAAAGTCAGTCCATCATTACTCATGCATACTGAGTGACCTAATGCATCTTGACCTGCTATTCCATCAATGTCTGAACCTTGTTGAACCCAACTTCCACCAACGTTTTTATAAACACGTACTTGACCTAAAACGCCTGAATGTTTTGGTGTTCCAATCGCAACTGATAATCCATCTCCGCTAAGACTTACTGATTGCCCTGATTGATCCCCGGCAGATGAACCTACAATATTTTGACCTATCTGTGTCCAAGTTCCTGAAATGTTCTCATATACTCTTACATACCCTATATTACTGAGTGGTAGATCATGGTTTGGAGCTGAAAGAGCTAAAATTGTCCCATCATTGCTAAGGCTAATTGATGCTCCAAAACTGTCACCTTGATTTTCCCCAATAAGATCTTGGCCTTCTTGTGTCCAAACACCTCCTATATTTTTATATACTTGCACATGACCAACAGCTGAACCAGGATGACTACTATAAGGAGAAGAAGATGCCACCGTAAGCCCATCTGCGCTCATGCTTACTGCAAAACCAAAATTATCAACAGAATTTTGACCATTGATGTTTTGACCTACTTGTGTCCATTGAGCAGAAGTATTTTGTAATGTAAATGCAAATAAAAGCGTTGTTAAAAATTGTAAATTTCTTTTCATACTATGTTCTAATATTTTTTTTATTTAATTGAATACTTATTAATAGTCCATTTCTCTTAATTCTCCGTCTAACGTATAATAGAATCTAAAAGTAGTTCCTCCATTTTCTGGTTTTAAACTCACTGAATATTCTGCTTTAGAAATATCTCCGTCTTTTGGGAATTTCACAAAAGCCATACTCAAAGTAGGATTTTTCAGGTTTTTTTCTGCTTTTAATTGAGTAATTTATTTTTCTACTAACACTCCTAAAGTTTTTAAGTTAATTTTATCGTTTAGTTGGAACATAAAATCAGCTGCTTTACTACCTTCCGATAGTTCTAAAGTAATTTCTGCAGCTTGTTTCCAAGCTCCCATAGAAAAATTCCATTGTCCCATTTTTAATGATTCAGGTTTATCAGTTACTGTTACTCCAATCATATTTCCAATTGATTTATCATAAGAAATGTTTAAGTCTGTATAATAAGCGTTCTCTCCAAATTGGCTTTTCATTTCTTTTTCTATTAATTCAAAACCTTCTGCACTGGCAGGCGTATTTGTTACTGAACCTCCACACGACAAAAATGTTAATACTGTGATAATTAATACTATTAAGTTTAGTTTTTTCATGTTATTTTGTTTTAATTGTTAATGTTTTTTGTCGTTTAATATCTATTTTCAAAAGTATAACAGTTTGACAATAACTTACTACCTATTTTGGGTAGTAAGCCAACTGTTTATATGTATTTTTCTGACCTAGCTTTATCTATGGCTTCTTGTTTAGAATTTGCCTGTAATTTGGAATAAATTGATTTTATGTGATACTTAACAGTATCTACCGAAATAAAAAACACTTCAGAAACCCCTTTATAGCTTTTTCCTTGAGCTAAGGCGGATAAAATCTCTATCTCACGTTCAGATAGTGGATTTTTAGGATTTCTATTAAATGACGAAGTTACCATTCTTGCAATTTTCATACTCATAGGTGCTCCGCCTGAAATACATTCTTTTATTGCTAAAATTAAATAATCACTATCTATTGTTTTCGTTAAGTAACCTGTTGCTCCAGCTTTTAGCGCATTAAAAACAGAGTCACTATTTTCAAAGACAGTTACCATAATTACATCTGTTTTTGGAGATATTAGTTTTAATTTACTAACACCTTCTATTCCAGACATTCCTTCTAAATCTATGTCCATGAGTACGACTCGAGGCTTATTATTTTTATTAATATTTTCTAGCATCTCTTCACAAGACGCATACGCTCCTATTACTGAAAATTCGTTAGTATTTGAAATATAATCGACCAAAGAAGCTCTCATGTATTTATTGTCTTCCACTATTGTAATTCCTATTTCAATATTATTTTGCATTAGAATACTTTTTTGAATTAATCTATTTTCAAAATTGTTTGAGTTCCATTACCTAACCTTGATTGAATATCAAAATTAGCGTTCATTTGTTTTACTCTTTTATTTATACTTTTTAATCCACTTCCATTGATCGTTTCATTAACATCAAACCCACTCCCATTGTCAGTTACTTTAAGTATTATTTGCAATTTAGAGACAGTTAAACTCCAGTTAACTTGACTAGCATTTGCATGTTTATAAATGTTAGTCATTAATTCTTTAAAAAGAGGAATTAAGTGGCGAATTGTGTTTTGAGAGATAACTTTTTCTTCATTATTATCTAAAGAGATTAACTGCCCCTCTACTTGTATTTCTTTATAGGCGAAAAAGTGTTGGTTAAAATCTATAAGGTAAATAAAAAGAGATTTAGCAGTTAAATTACTTGATTCATTAGACCATATAAAGTCTCTAAAATTATCATAAACCTGTTGAGATTCTTTTTCAATACTATTAAGCATTATAGCTTTCTCCTCATCACTATTTGAATACCTTAGCCTCTTTGATAAATGTACAACAGAAGCTAGTTTATTTCCTAATTCATCATGAAAATCTTGAGAAATAGAGTCTCTAGTATGAGAATTTTGTATTTCACGAATAACTTCTTGTAATTGATTATTTCGATTGACAAGTAACCACATTAAAAAAAATAAAATAACAACTATTACAAGGGCATTTGCAAAACGATAATGCAGACTGTTGGTTAGTAGATCAAATGGCAATTCAATTAGATTCTGTAATTCAATAACATAAAAAGCTATTATTGCGACTACAGATAATATTGTAATAATTATACCGTCTAGTTTACCTATAAAAAGTAAACTAGCTGTTGCCGCTACAACATACCAAAAGATGTCATTTGAAGCAAATCCACCCGAATAATATACACCTCCCGTTATTAAAACTATACTAGAATAACTTAATATTCGTAAAGGAAATATAAGGTTTGTTGATGTTTTAAGTAATAATAAGCTGAAAATAACAATAAAAACTCCTAAATAATTTAAAAAAGATTTTGAATTAAATAGAATACCATTAAAGATAAAAAAAGAAGTATAAGTAATTAATATAACTAACAGAAATAAAAGTAGCACTAGCAATGTTCTTGCTTTCACAAGCATCATCTCATCTTTTTGAATAGACAGATGAATTAACTTTGAAGAAAGTTTAGATAAAACCAATTTATTAAATAGAGTTTTCAATTGCCAAATTATATTGCTTAGACCAAATATATCTAATAGAGTTAATACCTATTATTTATAAAAGGGGACAAACGGGGGGACAACATTTTAATTAACAGTAGACCAGCAGTTTAAAAAAAACAGAAAAATGATTATATTTTATCTAAATAATCATTTAAAATTACCGATCCAGGTAAATTTAATTTCTTTCTTACACGGCTTTTAGCCTTTTTTACGCTATCGGGAGCTATATTTAGAATAGTGGCTATTTCCTTTTGAGAATACCCGATTTGAATCAATGTTAACATTCGGATTTCAGATTTAGATAAGTTAGGGTGTTTAGCTAAAAGATGCTCATGAAAACTTGGATTTAAGTCTTTGAATTTTAGTTTAAATTCTTTCCAGTCTGCTTCTGATGAAAGCGAGTTTTCTACCAGTTTTAAAACACTAATTAAATACTTTTTATCAATACTTTTTTTCCTTGAGAGTAGTTTTTCTGATGCAAGAAGTTTTTCCGATGTAATAGTGAGTTCTTGTCTATTTTTGTGCAATTCATTCTCTAATTTGTTTGTTCTTCGAAGTTTTCTTTTTATTAAAACCCCCATAAAATAAGTAAAACCGACAAGTTCAACGATAGCTCCTAGTTTAACGAAAGAAAATGAATTGCCTGGTAAAACTTGAAAATGAACATCAACCAATCCAATTGATGTAAAAAGTAAAAAGCAAAATAGAGGTATTAGGTAATATTTCAACTCTAGTTTTCTGGCTTTTGCCGAAAATACTATAACTCCAATAATTAAGAACAACCAAAGAAATGTAAGTACGTTCTCGAAATAATGTAAATGCTGAATTGAAGTTTCATAAAAAGTAAATTGAAAGATTAAAGTTCCTCCTAGAACAACAACTAAAACTGTCTTTACAAACCGGTAATATCTAGGAGCTACTATTTCAATTTCTAAAAACTTAGAAGTATAAATAATTAAAGATAGAGCCCACAACTTAACAGATACAAATATAAAATGGTCAATGATGATCTGTTTTAGCCTAATATTATGTAAATAACCTTCTATTCCTAAATAAACAAGAAAAGTAGATATTATGTAAACGATGTAATAAAAATATATTTTTTGTTTATAGATATTCCATTGATAAATATTAATGATTAGAAGACAGATGATTGCCCCATAAAAAACGATACTCCAGATTGTATTGTCGTTTACTACGTTAAAATAATTTTCTAAAGAGATTATTTTAGGCGTTGCATCTTTCGTTCTTCCATCACTAGATGTTGTAATTAGATAAGTAGCTTGCTCCTTTGGCGCCAAATCTATCTTGAGATTAGGATTAGGGTTGTTAAAAGTTCTATTGTCCTTTTTTAAATTGTCTTTAATTTGATTGGCAAGTTTTAACGAATTATCTAGAGAGTCCAGTTTATAAAAAATATAGTTTCGATTAAATCGATCATTGCTAATAAACATATAGGATTTGTTCTCATTTTCTTCATTCTTTATCTCTAATTTTATCCAAATATTCCCTTTAAAAAACCCAAGATTTAAATCTTCAAAATCCTTAAATTCAACTTGGTTATAATCTTTAACCTCATGCGTTACATTTATAGCCAATTGAAAAGAATGTTTAACTGGTGATGGTTCTTCGTTGGAACAAGAAGTGAATAACAATAAAATTAAACCATGAGTAATTAAAATACGATATATGTATATGATGGTTTTCAATTATAGGTTCGTTTATAAGCTTGGAATTTGTAAGTTACTTTTTTTATTCAACTTCAATCAAATGAATATCAAAAATCAAAACAGAATTGGCAGGAATACCTTGCCTTGCCGTTTTTCCGTAACCTAATGCAGAAGGAATTAACAACATTCCTCTACCTCCTGGTTTAAAATAAGGAATTCCTTCCTGCCAACCTTCTATAACAGAGGTTAGAGAGAAAGAAATACCAGTAGTATCAGAATCATCAAAAGGATTGTTATTGTTAAAGTAACCTCTGTATGCTACTCTAACAGTAGAGTTACTTTTTGGGTTCTCTCCTACTCCTTGTGTATTGATTATGTAATACAAACCAGACTCGGTTTTAGTAGCATTCAATTGATTGTCACTAATGTATTTAGTAATGATATCATCATCTAATTTAGCTTGTTTCTTTTTCTTGTTACAAGAGAAAAGAGTAACTAAAATTAGTAATATTATAAATTTATGCATAGTTATTTTTATTATAAAAAAGTTTACTTTTCTAGCAGTTTAGTAATCACTTTAACCTTTAAATATTCTTCGTATTCAGGGAAATAATACTCCACTTCTTTATATTCGATATTTATTTTTTTATTCATTAAAAAAGTTGAGTTATCTTTCAGAATATTAGCACCTTCAAAATATTCTAACCAATAAAAAGTTTCTATTTTACCGTCATCTGCTTTTAACTCTAACGTTATAAATTGGTCTTTATTAATTTTTGATAATTCTCCTCGAAAATGATTATTAACAACAACATCCTTTTCATTCATTAATTCCATCATCCCATCAGGGTTTTTATCCATCATTACTCCAATTAGGTCAATAAAAGCCTCACAAGATCCGACCATTCTAAGACCAACTTGCTCGCCTAGTTTTGTCATTGACTCCTCATCAGTATAAGTTAAATTTAGACTAGCTTTAGAAGCCCCTTCCATCACACATAGTCCCAACTCTAATTCTAATCGATCAAGGTCATTTTTTTTCATTTTCTTTTTAGAGAGACATTCACAAGTATAGTCAGCAATGAGGTCTAATTCTTTATCAGTTTGAGCTGTAAATGACAAAGAAAATAAAATAGTAAGTAGCAATAAAATTTTGTTCATGAATAATAAATATGAATAGTAAAGTTAATAAAAGCTTTTAACTATTTTATAGTTAAATATTAAGTAAAGCTGAATTACTTTCAATTAACGCTGCATTTTCATCAATAGTTTCTAAAATTACTTTTAGACTATTCTCTTTTTTATTAATTAACTTTAAACTTAGGACAGCTTTATTCTCTGAAGAGAGTTTAAAGTCTATAGATTCGGCAAGTTGTTTTAGCACATTTATAAGTTGCTTTTCAGAAGTTGTTTGACTTTTCTCTATGTTCTTCTGAATTTCTTCAGAAATTTTTTCATCATCATAACGAAAATTGAGATAAAATGAATTGTACTCTATTTCGGATGCAATAGAAGTTTCATTTAGGTTATTTGAAATAGATTCACCTTTAATAAATTGAAGAATTAGGTTTTTATCATTACTTAATACACCTGTAGAAGAATTAAAAGCTAAGTAAGTATTTTCATTTAGCATTGAACGAGTAGCAATTTCATAATAACCAGTTTTCTTCTCTAAAGAGCCATTGGGTAAAATCGTTATTAATTCTTCTAAGACTTCTTTGTGTTTTAAATCAAACGCTAATACCATTAATGGTTTTGGTACATCACTATGGTTGTTTTCTGCTTTTTGTTTAAAATCAAAAACTGAAAAAGCAATACTTCCTCCCATACTCTCTAATAATTCTGAAGGAGTAACTTTACTAACTTTTTCAGAAACAGCAACCATGCTATTTTCTTTTATTTCTTCAAACAAGACGGCTGTATTTACTGATAAACTAGCAAAGATGATATTGTTATTAGGAAAATAATCTAACAGTTCCGTATTAAAATCATCGTTTAAGACCTTGTTGTTTTTAATAAACTCTTCCACACTGTTATTCCCTTCAAATTGAGCGTCTAAATCGATCTGACCTGCCTTAAAGTCAAAGAAAAACGAGAAATAATTATTTGAAGCATCTAAATCATACTTGGCTTCAAATTGTTTGAACTCTCTATGTTCACTATATAGGTTGGAAGACATCCAAACACTAATGTCCTTTTTGTTACTGTAGAACTCTTGAAAGCTATCGTTGTTCACTAACTGTTCATTAGGTTTTAAATTAAACAACTCTTTAATTTTAGTTTTTAGGTCAATCTCTTTTGCTCCAGAATTTTCGGATGAGACAATCAATAACTTTTTATTATCCCACGCTAAAGCGGTATGATTATCAGTTATGGTAAAGTTATAATTCTCTTCCTTTTCTATTTTATAAATAGCGTCAGAAGTAGTTAAGAATTCTTGAATAAAATTAGTGATGCTTTTTTCATTGACAACACCAGCTGAGAAGCAAAATAATTGTTCTTGATTGGGTTCATTTATATAAAAAGAAAACCAATCTTTGTCATAATTAAGACCAATAGAGAGTGGGTTATCAAGTATTTTATCTATGAATTGAACTTCATTAATTTTTAAGTTTTCCTTATTATTTCTAAGTTTATTTAAATTTTCTAGATTATCAACATTATATAAATCTCCCTTATTTATAATAGAAGAAATATTAAATACAGTAACTACATGTGCATTATTAGGAATAAACTTGATAGAATTAGGGTTCTTCGTACAAGAAGTTATTAAAACTAAAAAGACTATTGAAAATAACAAAGAGGTTATTAAAGAACTTTTCATCTGTTATAAAATAATTAGTAGCACAAAACTAAACTTAATAAGGTAATTGGAGGTCTTGAAAATCATAGACTTGCTAACAAACAGAATGACTTATTCTTCAATAATAGTTCTAAAAGTTAAATTTATTCTAGGAGATTTTACTTTTACAGTTGGGGGTAAACGGTGCAGCCAATACGATTGAGTAGCCCCTTTCATCACCAGTAAACTTCCATTCTCTAAGAGTATTTTAACACTCTCTTTTGATTTTTTATGTTTAAAGGTAAAGAAACGTTCTGCTCCGAGGCTTACAGAAGCAATTTCGGTTTCCTTACCTAATGCTTTTTCGTCGTCACTGTGCCAACCCATGCCTTCACTCCCTGTGTGATATAGGTTCAATAAGCAGGAGTTAAACTCTGCCTTTAATTTCTTCTCTATTACTTTTTTTAAGGATAATAATTCTTTAGTCCATACTTTACCATATTTGGTAGCTCCTGAATAAGTATACGCATATTCTTTATTACCATACCAAGCTACTTTTCTTTTGGTTATAATGCGTTTCCCAAAAAGAAAAGCTTCATCATTTTCCCATGGAATTTCATTCAGTAAATTTTCATAATAGAACTTTGATTCTTCGAGGGTCAGTATTCTTCCATAGTAATTTACAATTCCATTGTAAGGCAATAAATTGGTTTCTTGTGTGGTAAATAAATCCATTCGTTTCCTTTCTTGACTAGAACTATTTTTTTAGATTCAATTTGAATTATGATACTTGTATCTTCCGGTTTTGCTTTTTGATTAAACGAGATAACTCTATTATATCAATAATGTGTGTATAGACAACAACTGGAATAATTAAAGCAGGGAGTAAAACAAATGGAGCATATTCAAAGGCTATTGCAGGTTGGTTAAATGCCAGTAATTGAATTGGGAGTCTAGCAGATAAAATTCCGTTTACTAAAACAAATAACACTAACCCTAAACTAAAGATATTCCAAGTCAGTAAAGTTATATTTGAGAGTTTATTTTTGGAATATAACCAACTCACTAGTGGTGCTGAAATACCCGCTAAAATATCAAAATTACGGCCTTGAAAAGTCATTAGCTCAGGAACTAATTGATGTTGAAACAGGTAAAATAAAGTTAGTTCTAGAGGTAATCTTAAAGAATGAAGTAAAGTGCTAGTACATAGGTTTCTATGTTTTACTACTGAATCTTTTACTCTAATATTAATACCTATAAAAACTAAGATGAATGGAGGGATAACTGCATACAATAAATTCGGAGAAATCGATTCTTTTTTATGATATAAACCAGTGTACGCTAAACCTAACTGAAGTAAACTCCAAGCAATTAATAAAAGTGTTATTTTTTTAGCCTCTTTATTCGATAACCAGAAAAAAATAATCGTAAAAATAGCTATGACTAAAAAAAATATATTTATAGAGTATGGTAAACTTTTAATCATAATAACAACTTAAACAGGATCTACATCAATCTTAACACGTACAGATTTATATAAAGAATTAACTTGCCTTAATTCGGCAATTTTAGCCAATATGTATTCTTTTACCTGTTTTGCAGAAGCATTACGCTCATACTTAATGGTAACTTGTTTGTTGTAAACATTCTTAATTCTTGGAATTGCTCCATATTCAGGTCCTAATACTCGATTTCCTAACTTTACTTTTAACGCTTTAGTAAATTCCTTGCTAGCGTCGTCGACTACATGTTTGTCCCTATGTCTTACGGTTAGCCTTATAATTCTATAATAGGGAGGATATTGAAAGTTAGAACGTTCATACAATTCTTGCGTATACATCCCTTCATAATCATTCTGCATTACTTTTTGAATAATCCAATGATCTGGTGTGTGTGTTTGAATAATTACCTTACCTCTCTTCTTGTTTCTTCCTGCTCTACCACTAACTTGTGTCATAAGTTGATAAGCTCTCTCAAAAGCTCTGTAATCAGGGTAGAAAAGCATATCATCTGCATTTAAAACACCAACTAAAGAAACATTATCAAAGTCTAAGCCCTTTGTAACCATTTGAGTTCCTACCAAAATATCAATCTTTCGCTGTTCAAAGTCACTAATAATATTCTGATAAGCATGTTTAGAACGAGTCGTGTCCAAATCCATTCTTTGAATCACAACTTCTTTCCCTAGGTGAACAGACAACTCCTCCTCTATTTTTTCGGTTCCAAACCCTACCATTTTAATATCAGAACTTCCACAAGCTCCACATTTACTAGGTGGTCGAAGCGTATAGCCACAATAGTGACAACTCAATAATTGTGTGTATTTATGATAGGTTAAACTGACATCACATTGCGTACACATAGGAATCCAACCACAATCTTCACACATCCATTTTGGTGCATAACCTCTTCTGTTCTGAAATAAAATAATTTGTTCTCCTTTTTTCAAAGCGTCTTTCATTGTTTCTAGCAAAAAAGCAGAGAAAATTCCAAACATTTCCTTTTTACGCTTTGCTTTGGCAATATCTGCACATTGAATTTCAGGTAATTGAACGCCTCCAAAACGCTTTTTCATTTCAACTAGTCCAAAGTTTCCTTCTTTCGCATTCCACATCGTTTCTATAGCAGGAGTGGCAGAACCTAATAATACATCAGATTTAAATGCTCTAGCCAGAATAACTGAAGTGTCTCTGGCGTTATACCTTGGTGCAGGGTCGTGTTGTTTGAAGGAGGTTTCATGTTCTTCATCCACAATGATTAACCCTAATTTTTTAAAAGGTAAGAAAACAGCTGAACGAGCTCCTAGAATAACATCGTACTGGTGTAGTTTGTCATTTAAAACAGCATTCCATATTTCTACCCGCTCGTGAGGTGAGAATTTAGAATGATAAACCCCTATACGATCTCCATAATACTTTTTTAAACGAGTAATAATTTGCGTTGTTAAAGCAATTTCTGGTAATAAATATAAAACGGTCTGACCTTTAGAAATATAGCGGTTCATTAGCTCAACATAAACCTCTGTTTTACCACTTCCTGTAATCCCATGTAATAAACAAATGGGCTTTTCTAAAAAACTAGCTTGAATCTGATCTAATGCTACGTTCTGATCGTCTGTTAGTTGTTTAATCTCTTGACGTTCTCCATTATAATTCTTTAAACGCCCTATTTCTACTTCGTACTCATTTAAAATGTTCTTATCATACAAGCTTTTAACGATAGCTGATGATAGTCCAGACTTTTCAATTAAATCTGCTTTCTTAACTTCAGTTTTATTTCCAAAATGATTACTTAATTGTAAATATTGTAATAATAACTCTTGTTGTTTTACTGCTCTTTTTAATCCTTCAAAAACGTCTTCTAATTGTTCTTCTGCAGTAATCGAATCGCTTAATGTGACGTATTTTTCTTTTTTAGGTCTGTAAACAGCCTTAATCTCTTCTTCAACAACGATAACTCCTTTATCTATTAATCTTTTTACTATTGGGTAAACAGTTTTTCGGTCAATGATCTGAGCAATTTCAGCTAAATCTAACGTTCCCCTCAAAGATAAAGCATCTTTTATAATGTATTCATTATCAGTTAAGTTAGTAGATTCATTCTCTTGAAAATTCTCATTTAATAGAATTTTTGTTTCACTTGCTAACTTAAAACTACTTGGTAATGCTGCTGTCATAACATCACCGATGTTACACATGTAATAAGTAGCAATCCATTCCCATAATTTTAACTGTACCTCAGTTACAATAGGAATATCATCTAATATGTAGTCTAATAATTTGGTAGTATAAGTTGGAATATTTTCATGAACTGTTCTGATAACAGCAGTATGTAATTTATTACGCCCAAATGGAACTATTATTCGAACACCAGGTTGTACAAAATCATTTAATTCATAAGGTACTCTATAGGTATATAAATTAGGAACTGATAATGGTACTATGGCATCTACAAATAAGGTTTTTCTTTCCATTTTAGGTTGGCACTTCTAATTTGAGTACAAGGTACGATGTACATTGAATAACTAAAAACATTTAGTTTAAATTTTAATAAATAGTAGCTATTCATTAAAAATAAATTACTTTCAATCAAAGTAGTACACTAAAATAACAAGATTTATTCAACTTAATTTTTATCATTTATATAATAACTTAATGCTCCAGAGGGACATTTTTTTATTTGACTTTTCAATTCATCCGTTGTTGCATTCTCTATTTTTAACCATGGTTTTTCTTTAGGGTTATATACTTCTGGAAGAGCTTTTACACATTCTGCAGCATGTATACATCGTTCAGGTTTCCATACAATAGTTAACTCTCCATTTGTGTATTCTTTTGTTATTTCTTTTTTCATAAGTTTAATTATTTGTTGTAATATTATTAATGTTTTTTCCAAAAGTACTTAACCTAGATTAATATTATGAATACTCATTAGCTTCGTATAAAGAAATACTTTTTTTGTTATTAAGTAGGTTAATCGTAATATTACAATTCATAATTATGGAGGTTACAAAAACGAATCTATTTATTAAGGAGCAAAACAGCATTGCTTTAATAGCAAAAGCACTTGAAAACTGAATGCTTAGCGATAGAGAAATTTGGAATGTCAGAAGAAAAACAAAAGAACTTTATCCTAAAATTCTTGTTCTCCTGCTTCTGACTGTTGTTAACTTATTAACCTAAAAATTAAAGCCAGAATTAATGAATACTATTGAATCAATTTATGTGGAAGATTTCAATCAAAATCAGATTGACTTACTTAAAAAGTATGAGAATAAAGCAATCTTGATCCTAATTTACAACAATCAATGTTTAGGATGCACTGGTAGAGCAATTCCTTTCGCTTATAACTTCCAAAAAGAATATAAAAACCTTCAAGTTATTGGAATTCACGCTAATTTTAACTCTAATTTGGTGACAGAAGAAGACATTAAAAGTATTTTTACTATCGATGAGCTTCCCTTTCCCATTTATATTGATAAAAACCATAAGGTTTACGATGAGTTCAATTCTGAAGGAACACCTCAATGGATCTTAATTACTCCTAAACGAGAATTATATCGTTCTATTTTTGGATCACAATCTGGAGCTCAAAATAGACTAAGTTATGCTTTAGATCAATTATGTAATGTCTAAGAAAGTTTTGCTTATATCCTACTTTGATAAGTATAGAGTTCATAATATCTACCTTTAGCATCTAATAGCTCGTCGTGTTTACCACGTTCTGCAATAATACCATCTTCTATTACTAAAATCTGATCTGCTTTTCGAATGGTACTTAAACGATGGGCGATTACAAAAGTGGTTCTATTTTTCATTAATACAGCTAAACTTTTTTGAATAAACGATTCGCTTTGTGTGTCTAAATTAGAAGTCGCCTCATCTAAAATTATAATCTTAGGGTCAGCAAGTAATGCTCTAGCAATAGATATTCTTTGCTTTTGACCTCCAGAAAGTTTTACTCCTCGCTCTCCGATTAAGGTATCTAAGCCATCTTCAAACCGATCAGTAAATTCATTAACATAGGCACCATTTACCGCTTCAAGAAGTTCTTCTTCCGTTGCATTCGGTCTTGGGAACATTATATTTTCTTTGATGGTCCCTTCAAATAGAAAATCGTCTTGTAATACCACTCCTAAATGTTGTCTATAACTTGTTAGGTTGACCTTTGCTAAGTCAGCTCCATCGAGCGTAACAACTCCACTGTTAGGGTCTAAAAAAGTAGCCACTAAACCTGCAATAGTTGATTTTCCAGAACCAGATGAACCAACTAATGCAGTGACACTTCCGGCAGGTGCAAAAAAGTTAATTCCATGAAGAACTTCTTTATTTGTTTCGTAACTAAAACAGACATTTTTAAATTCAACATCACCTTTTAACTGTTCTAAAACAATGGTACGAACTTCAGGATTGTTTTCTTCTTCCATTTCCATCAACTCTTGAGTTCTATCTAAACCCGCTAATGCTTCAGTTAATTGACTTCCAATATTTCCCATTTGGACAATTGGCATAATCATAAAACCTAAGACCCCAATAAAAGCTAAGAAATCTCCGGTTGTTAACGTACCTCCGGCCATAAAATATCCTCCAATTCCCATTATTCCAGCAGAAGCTAATCCTAGTAATAAGGTTGCAGAACTCTGAATTATGGCATTGGCAGTTAAACTCTTCTTTACATTTAAGTAAAGCTGTTCTACTCCGTTTTCAAATGTTTGACTTTCTTGTTTCTCTGCATTAAAAGCTTTAATGACACGTACTCCATTCAATGTTTCTGTCAAACGCCCTGTTACCTCTGAGTTTATCTTTCCCCTGACTCTAAAAATTGGACGAATGTACCCAAAAGCTTTTAGCGCAACTATAGCAAAAATAGAAATGGGAACTAACACGAAGAGTGTCATCCAAGCATTAATATTGATTAAAATAATAAATGCTCCTATTGCTGTTAGCGATCCTCCGATTAGTTGAACAAACCCTGTTCCTACCAAATTACGAACTCCTTCAAGATCATTCATAACCCGAGACACCAAACTCCCTGACTTATTGTCATCAAAGAATCGAATCGGTAATTTTAATAATTTCTTTGCTACTTTTACTCTAAGTATAGAAATCATATGTTGTGCTTCTACGCTTAATAACCGTGTTAGAGCAAAAGAAGTAACCGACTGTATAATTAATGCTGAGCTAACAAAAATTAATAATTTAGTTAATAAATTCATGTCATTATTCGGAACAACATCATCAATTAAAATTTTACTTGCATAAGGAGTAACTAACCCTACAAAACTTCTTATAATAATAAGTACTAATCCTATCGATAGGTATTTTCTTCTTGGCCATATAAATTCTTTAAACGCCCAAGAAAATGAAACATTTTTCTTTTCACTCATGCGCAATGCAAGACCAATATCAAGCCAATTAAATATTACTGTCAGAAAGACATCATTTTAACTTAAATAGCTAGGTTGAAGTACTTTTTGAGATCTATTAAAAGTAATGTTTTTCCCATTAATAAAATGGCAAAAAAAAGCCGATAAGTATCAACTTATCAGCTTTTTTCAAAAGTGAAAAATATCGAACACTATAATAAGAAAAGACCTTTAGGAATGACATGAAAGCCAACTTTCTGAACACGATCTTCAATTTCTTTTATTTCTACCAACTTAGAAGTATGTACCGTAATTTCTTTTGGATAAATTTCCATATCAATCATAATATCTTTTATTCCGTCTACTGATAAAATAGCATTTTTAACTCTATTTAACTCCTCTTCTGTTTTAGCATTTGTTCCAAATACTTGTCCGTGATTACCTGGAATCACATTTTCTGATAAAAAACTCATAACCTTATCTTTTTATTTAATTAATTAATTTTCCAGCCTCCTCCTAATGATTTGTAAACTTTAACAAAGGTAGACATTTGTTCCTTTTTAGTTTCAACTAATTCAAATTTAGATTCTAATGCTTCTTTCTGTGTCAATAAAACTTCCATATAGTCTGCTCTTGCAGATTTAAAAAGCGTATTCGAAATTGAAATAGATGCTGTCAATAGGGCAACTTCTTGTTTTTTTAAAATAACACTTTTGTTTAAGTTTTTAAACTTTGCAGATTGATTAGAGACATCAATATAGGCATTTAATATTGTTTTTTCATACTCATATACAGCTTGTATTTGTTTATTATTTGCTGATTGATACATCGCTTTTATCCCTTTTCTATTGATTATGGGAACAGCGAGATCTCCTATTAAAGAATAGATAATAGACTCAGGAGATCTAGCCAAGTAAGAGAGATTAAAAGCTTGCAAACCTACCCTAGAGGAAAGACCAAGAGAAGGATAAAAATTTGCTTTTGCAATTTTAACGTCTAGCTTTTTAGAAGCTAACATTAATTCAGCTTGTCTTATATCTGGTCGATTTTCTAAGAGTTGATTAGGAGTTCCAATGTTTATATAGTTTACCTTTAAATCAATAAATGAGGTGGTTTGTCTTTCTACCTTTTGTGGGAATCTACCTACTAAAAAATTGATCATATTTTCAGCTTCAATTATCTTTTGTTCAATGATTGGAACTAAACTTTTAGTATTTAATAGTAAAGCTTCAAATCGATTTACTGGAAGTTGTGTGACTTTAGCCGATTTTTTTTGCATTCTCATCACGTTTAATGCATCATTTTGTATGGTTATGTTTTGATTTACAATTTCTAACTCATTATCTAAAGCCAGCAATTCATAATAAGAATCAGCTATTTCTGCTATTAAATTTGTAACCATAAAGTTTTTCCCTTCAATGGAAGATAGATATTTCATGTATGCAGACTTCCTTGAGTTCCTAAGTTTCTTCCATACATCTAATTCCCAAGATAGATTTGCTGTTAATCTAAGATCTCCTAGAGGATCTGGAAACTCAACTCCTGGAGCAATATCAGTATTGGCATCGTTAGCTCCTTGACTGGTGTAACGACCAACTTTATCAACCCCAGTTCCTATTCCTACTCCAACTTTAGGCAAATATTCTCCTTTTTTTGCTCCTACTTCGTTTTTAGCTATTGCAATTTCCATAAGCATAATATTCAGCTCTTGGTTATTGCTTAAAGCGGTGTCGATTAAAGCAGATAAATAAGAATCGTTAAAGTAGTCTTTCCAAAGTAACTGAGCAGAATTTGTTGTATCTGTTAAGTTTTGTGCATAGCCAGTTGGCATTGATGCACTTTCTTCTTTCTGTATTAATGCAGGAGTGCTGCAAGAATATAATACTAGGGATAATCCTACCCCTAGTATTTGTGTTTTTAAATTAATGTACATTTTCTATAAAATCTTCAGTTAATGGATTATCGTCTTCATTCTTAATCATAGATCTACCTTCTGCTAGTTTGCCAAATATGTAATATAACCCTGGCACTACTAAGACACCGAAAATAGTTCCAAATAACATTCCTCCTAATGCAGATGCCCCAATGGTTCTATTGGCTATAGCTCCCGGCCCATGAGCCATTACTAAAGGAATTAAACCAGCTATAAAAGCAAAGGAAGTCATTAAAATTGGCCTAAATCTCATTCTAGCTCCTTCTATTGCTGCTTCTAAAACGGTTGCTCCTTTTGCATGTTTTTGAACTGCGTACTCTACAATTAATACTGCATTTTTACCTAACAAACCAACTAACATGACTAATCCTACTTGAGCATAAATATCGTTAGATAGTCCCATCATTTTTAGCAACATAAAAGATCCAAAAAGACCTGGAGGTAAAGAGAGTACAACGGCTAACGGAATAATGAAACTCTCGTATTGGGCTGCTAAAACTAAGAACACAAATATTAATACAATAATAAAAATATAAACCGTTTCATTTCCTCTTCGTACTTCATCGAAAGATAATCCTCCCCAGTCAATATCATAGCCTTTTGGTAAAACTTGTTTTGCAACTTCTTGAATTGCTTGAATTGTTTCACCACTACTATACCCTTTTTCAGGAGCCCCTCTAATTGCTGCTGAAGTATACATATTGTATCTCGTTATTTCATTTAATCCTTGTGTCTTCTTTATTTGCATGAAAGAAGAATAGGGAACCATTTCGTCTTTATCATTTTTAACAAATAACTTTAAAACATCTTCTGGCAATCTTCTGTATTCTGGAGATGCTTGAACAAATACCTTAAAGAATCGATTAAACTTAATAAAGCCTTGCTCATAAGTACTACCAATTAATATCGATAAGTTATCCATTGCTTTACCAATAGAAACGCCTTTTTGCATTGCAGCTTTATTATCAATTATTAATTCATACTGTGGATAATCGGCAGTAAAAAAAGTAAAGAGACCTTTTATTTCTTTCCTCTTTCTCAGTTCTGCCATAAACTTTTTATTCACCTTATCTAGGTCTTCATAAGTTCCGCTTGTTGTTTTATCTAATAAACGAAGAGCAAATCCTCCTGCAGCTCCATAACCAGGAACAGCTGGTGGCTGAAAATATTCGATTATTGCACCGATCTCTTTTGTTTCCTCTTCTAACTCCTCTATAATTTCTATGTCGGTATGATGGCGTTCATCCCAGGGTTTTAAGTTAATCATACAAGTTCCTGCATTTGAACCTCTACCCTGTGTTAAGACTTCATATCCAGCAAGCGCAGATACAGATTCGACTCCTTCTATTTCTTCGCATATAGCTTGTAATCTTAACGCAACTTCGTTTGTCCTTTCTAGTGTTGCTCCTGGAGGTGTTTGTATAATAGCATAAATCATCCCTTGATCTTCTGCAGGAATAAAGCCTGCTGGCATTTTACTTGCTATTCCAAAAATTCCAAAGCAAAAAGCAAATAAAATCCCAAATGTTAACAACCTTCTATTTGCTATTAATTTTAGCAATGCAGCATATCTTCCGGTTAACTTATCAAAAACGCTATTAAACCCATCCATAAAGCGTTGAAATAGGTTTCTTTTCTTCTCTGACCCATGATTATTCTTTAAAATCATAGCACAAAGAACAGGCGTTAATGTTAAAGCGACGAAACCAGAAATAATAATAGAGGTTGACATTGTTAAAGCAAACTGTCTATAAAAAACTCCTACTGGACCTGGTAAAAAGGCAATGGGAACAAACACAGACGTCATCAATAAAGTAATAGCGATAACTGCTCCACTTATTTCTCCTAACACTTCTTTTACTGCTCTGTAAGGAGTTATGTTAGGAAATTCCTCGAACTTAGCATGCACAGCTTCTACTACTACAATGGCATCATCGACAACGACACCAATGGCTAATACCAGAGCGAAAAGTGTAATAAGATTAATATTCAATCCTATAAACTGCATAAAAGCAAAAGCACCTATTAGAGAAATC
>JAGXIB010000227.1 GCA_024635865.1 Flavobacteriales bacterium | reverse complement strand
TGAAGGCAATTGTTTGGCTAATATCTCATATTGAAGATTAGTAGCCTCATTATCACAAATCCCAAGGTGTATTTCAATTTTTTTCATCAAAGCTCCTGCTTTGTCATTTGCTACACAATAGCCAGCTGTACACTTCCCCCCACTAGGGAATTTCGACCCGCTAGCATAGGAAATGGCTCTTACTGTTGATAGTATTTCATTTTCACCAAGAAAATGTACATTGGGACAAAAAGTTTGATCTAAAATAAATACTGGGTCTATAGCCGTTTCTCCTGTTGCCGTTTTACGGACTTGACTTAAAACAGACTTTAACTTTATAAGGTCTGGAACTTCAACTCTTGGGTTTGTTGGGATTTCTGCAATGATATAAGGGATTGCATTTTCGTTAGCAATTTTAGCTAAAACGGTATCAATGCTTTGAACCATATCGTGATCGCCATCAACTGGCAAATCCACGACGTCAACATTGTCATTGCAAGCAGCAACTCTTCTTGCTTGGTCATTTGTTCCACCGTAGCAATTTGGAGGAACAATAAATTTGATTTCTTTCCCCTTATGATTTTCTAGAGCATCGTGAACGAGCCCCATCATAATAGCATATTGCATAGATAGTCCGCTCGAAGCAACCAGTGGATTTATATTTGTTCCAGTAATCTCTTTAAGTGAGTTTTGTACACTTGATTTGTTGGTTTCGACATTATCTTTAGAAGAATCAAAAGATGGCTTATCTAACAACGATTTTAATGCAGCAAGTGAGTTGGCTGGGGTCATTGAAATGGTCTCTCTTCTTCTTACATGCTGAATGTCTGAGATATAACCATCGTTTTGTTTGCCATTTATTAATAAAATACTTCCTAAGTTAGAATGAACATTTATATGAAAATCAATATTTTTAGTAAGGTCAAAGTTGTAAAGGTCATCTTTTTGTGAAACGAAAATAGTACTGCCGTCAAATTCTGAAACGGCATCTGTTTTCTTAACTTTCTTTAAATCAAATTGATAACCGTAAATACTTCTAAGTATTTCAGCGTCAAAAGACTCTGGTAATTCCCCAGTATAAATGATTTGGGTGTTTTTATTCTCTAATAAATTTTTTCTTAGAATTGCTAAAATAGGAATCGTCTTTGATGAAAAGCTTATTACATTGCTTGGTTTTTGGCTATTTAATTTAGCAATTACCCATTCAAGTATAGAGGATAATGGATGTCCTAAACGAATGTAGTCGTAAGCTGTAGGTAGCTTATTTAATGCTGATGATTCAGAGTTGTTGTTATTATATAAGGTCTCAAACTGATCTAAGAATTGAGTTTTTGCCAACTTCTCATCATAAATATCTAGTCTATGGGTGGTTAGATTCACCCAGTCAGTTGGTAGGTTTTCTATTACATCTTTAATATATTTCACCATTTTATCTTCTTCCATAATCTTCATTTTTAGATAGGCCGGTAATATACATTATTTAAATTTTTTTTTAAAGTGTTCTAAGACGTTTTCTTGAATTGTTCTTAATATTATTGTAATAAGCGTTGGCTATTACAAGGTCTATTGATTAAACACAATGTTATTATTTGATTTTTATAAATAAATCAAATAGTAACAAAAAGAGAGCATTGATCAATGCTCTCTAGTGAGTTAGTATATAAAGTAAACTTTCTAAAAAAGACTCTTAGTGGTGTGTCTTAAATTGAGTTAAAAAGGAGAATTGATAAAAATGGAACCTAATTATTAATGAGCTTTTTCTTTTCCCAAAATACTTTCTATTGAGGTTTTTATTTTTTCAGTAGCAGCAGAAATCGCTAGTTCTATTGTGTCCGCTTGACTCTTGATGGCGATAGGTTTTCTTCCTTCAAGTCTAGCTTCTAGCAAACATGAAATATCATTAAACCCTTCTTTTTTTCCATTTTCATCTTTTAAATGTACCTCAATTCTAGTAATATGTGACTTAAACCTTTCTAATGATTCGGCGATTTGAGCATTAAAAAAATCGTTACTTCTTTTTTCTCCGTTAATATTTTTGTCTGTATTTATTTTTATTATCATTTTTTTGTTTTTTTATGTTCTTTTGAATATGTGCTTATTAAGTTATTTAATGAATTTAAATATTCTTTCATTTCTTTCTTGTTTACTCCGTCTTCAAGATTAAAGGAGAAATTTACTGGTATCTCATCTAAATATTTTATTAACTCTGGAAATTCATTTCGAATCTTTAAGGTTGTTTTGGTTATTTCTTTATTAAGATTATCTTGGTTTTCCATTGGTATGATGTGTTTATTTATTAATAATTTATGAGTGTCTAATGTAAGCTCTTTTAAGTGTTATATAATTAGATTTTAGATTTGAAATAATTTATAAGTAATATACAATAGATTTTCTAAAGGGATTGGTTTGTTTGGTAATTATTTTTTCATAATTAGTTTTTTTTAACGTATTTCTATCTATTTAATGTTTTTTAGAACTTTTCATCATTTTTAGTTCTGGAGGAACTATAGTTTAAGTTTCGGATAAATAAGTGTTAACTTTCTTATGATTCACTTAGTCAAAGTTCTATTTACAGAGCCTATCGTTTATTTTGTGCTGGCTCTTTTTTTACGAGTGGAAGTGTTGCTCTATTTTTGTAGGCATGTACTCCAGAAGCAATGCCAATGATTGCAGCACCAATGATTGCAGACCAGGTTATTAATCCAATTTGACCTGAATGACGAACTGCAATGGCAATAAGTGCCCAAATAAAGACTGCTGCATATTCACGCATATTTCTGGTGAAAATCATAAATAAAGCAAGAAGTGTTGCTATAGCTATCATGATAACGGTCCATATTATTTCTGAAATACCTCCGGTCCAGTTTAATTTACTAAGGTATGCTGAGATGTTGGCAATTGTAGCAACACTAATCCAGCCAAAATATAAGTCGATCGGCCACCAAACAAGGGCTATGAATTTTAGAGGGGCATCCCAACGCTCCATATTCAATCGGATAACTGTTAAGATTAACATGATAAGAATAAATAGCATCACGATTACCGAGATTCCAGCTTCTTCTTTGAGCCAAAACCAAAGCCATGTTGCATTACCGAGGTGAGCAAAAATTAAGGTAGGGGCCGCTTTTGCAATAAACTCATTGTTACCATTACTTATAAAAGCCCGAATAACCATATATATTCCAAGTATAACCAATCCAAGGTAAATAATTCCCCAGATGGCAAATGCATATCCTGCAGGGGTGAACAAATTATCGAGATTATCACTTACGGATCCTACTGTGTTGTTGTTCACCACACCAGTATTTGAATAGTAATTCCAAAAGATAAGTGCTAATACTAAAAGTAAGTGTAAACTTGCTAAAATTTTATATTTTTTCATGTCCTTATTTTTTTATTGTAAAATGACGCTAAGTAGAGTATAATGGATGAGCGAAAAATGGTATGCTTGGTCAATGTCTACTTCTGCTCCTAAAATTGACAGCCTATTGTTAGATCAAAAATTGAATACTCAAATCCTACGAAAAATATCTTCGGCTCGACCTTAAGTTACAACAATTGCATCGCCGTTTTAAGGTTATTAAAGATTTTTTAGCACATTCGTAAGTCTCCATATCCTCAATGTTGTAAAAATGTATGAGATTATCAAGTTAAATTCGTATCAATAGATGGTCATTAGTAATATTTAACAATTTAAGTTTTCTTCTCATTCTGATCTTCAATGCTTTTTTTAATTTTTGACTTAAGGTTATCAATCTTTTCAATAGATAATTCAATTTTTTGAATTTCATCCTCATTTTTTAAGTCCTTCCGTTTTTCATTTAGAAGTTCTTTTTGAATACTTAATTCCTTTAATTGGCCTTTATTTGTCTCGATGTTTTCTGATTTTATTGCTTCATCAAAAATTAAATCTTCAGGTATTTGCTTGTTTCCTAAAGTTTTATTTTTTGAACTATCCATTGGGATAAAAGTCTTTTCGTTTGAGTTTCTTTGATTCATAAAAGTTGGAGAAACGATCTCAATTTTTTTCTTGTGAAGCACGTCCATGACATTGGCATTCAAAAGAGAATTGGTGCTGAAGTATTTGTTGCTATCTTCTAGGAATCCATGAATTTTATATAAAACAGAATAATCACCTAAGTTGGTAATGTATACGTAAGGATCTGATAGTCCTGTTAAAATAGCGGCTTTTTTAAGAGATTCTTCAACTATAGTTCTCGGAATGTCATAGCCTAATGAAACAGAGGTAGAAATTACTGTGCCTGTTTTACGAGTTAGTTTTACGGGATTGGTAGCAATATATAAATTAGGAATGGTTATAAAATTACTATCCTCTAGTTGAATTTCTATATGAAAAATGCTTGTCTTTGTAACTCTTCCTTGAAATTCTCCAATTTTTATAAGGTCTCCATTCTTAAAACGGTTCATTGAGTTATTCATTATTCCTGCAATAAGGTTCCCTAATACAGTAGTTGAACTTAGCGCAATTCCAGCACTTACAACAATTGCGAGGAAGCTTAGGATTTGACCTTTTAAGGCTTTGTCTATTGAAAGAGACAAAATAAAAGCAATAATACCGATCAGTACGACGAAAGTAATGACGCTGTTTTTTATAATGTTACTAGATAACTTATCGGATTTTAACTTTTTAAATATCCAAGAATTAATGAGCAAGAGTAGTGTCAAAGTCAGTAAAATACCACTTGGACCAATAAAAGATTTTAATAAATTAATTAACGGTTCCATTTCTTCTTTACTTTATAAGGTTTTTTTATAGGTTAAATAGGCCTGCATATACAATAGAGTGTTATAGTTTGTCTTTTAATCAAATATAACCAATTTAGTTACCAAATAGTAAATCGAGTTTTAAATTTTAACTCCTGCTCTTTTTCAAATAAACAAAGAGTTTTTCTTTATAATGAACTTATGTGATCTTATTTGGATGTTAGATCTTATTTTTTCATTGATTAATAATCCAGTATAAAGTATTCTCAGAACCTGAATTAGATTCTTGTAAAAGAATACTGTCTCTGTTCTCGCTTGAATATACTTCAAAAAACTGTGGAGTGGGATTAAAAAATTGAGCTAGAAATTTTTTAAATTCTAGGTCCTTGTTCTTCGTTTTTAGCCTGAAGTATTGATAGCCAGATTTTTGTTTCCCACCTAAAGATCGATTCGTTGTCCATTCTGTAAATGCTTTATCAAAGGGGTCAATTCGACTAGTTTTTGATGGGAATACTCTCTCATTATTTTGTAAGTGAAGCCAGCAAGACTCACGAAAATATCTTCTATTATCTTTATAATAAAACGTTTTGTCTCCATAATCTAAAATGAAATACTTACCGCCAGAAGGGTAATTAATTTCATAGACTTCATTCAGCCCTTTAGCTAGTTCCTTGTTCATTACAAGACAATATATACTGTCAAAGTGCTGCATTGTAGCATTTGTCTTATGAGAAAATAAATTTAATAAACTATCTGGAAAACTATTTTTTATAGAGTCTAGAATCGTTTGAGGCATTGTAATAAACTCAATACTGTTTTTTTTAAATTCTGGATAGTTCATTTTGATCATCCCATTTGACGAGTTCAATTGTTTTGAATCTTCAATAATTAAAATAAAATGATCGAAAATAGCAAAACGACTATACTTTGATTGAAATGTTATCTTTTTTAACTCTTCAAACTCTTTGTTTAATAGAATTAAATTCTCAACTGTTGATTTCTCTGTTCGTGCAGATGCAAAGTGAAAATTTGAAGTTGTTCCAAATTCATTATATGCAGTTTTAATGATTTTAAATTTGCTGTTTTTTATGTCAGAAATTTCCTGAATATTAGGATGTTTATCTTTTTCTGGTGAAACTCTATAGCAAGAGCTCAATAGTAATGGTATACATACGTTCAGTATTATCTTTTTATTAAAATGAAGCATAAGTGAATTTAAATGAAATGTAGCATGTAAAGTAGGTTGCTAATGCAAGTGAGAAGTTAATAATAGCTAAGTTTTACTTTTAATCACTTGGTTCAATATGGATTAATACGTGTCCTAAATTAGGTATTTCTTTACGTAAATAATCTTTTAATTTATGTGCAATGTCATGTCCAATTTTCACAGAAAGTTCGCTATAAACAATTACGTGTAAGTCCACATGGAATTTCATTCCCGCTTTTCTAATAAAGCATTTTTCAGTACCGAGAACACCTTGTACATCAGTTGATTTTTCTCTAATTTCAATTATTAGATCATCATAAAGTTGTTCGTCCATCATTTCTCCTAAAGCAGGTCTTAAAATAATGTAGCTATTGTATAAAATAAAACCTGAAGCCAGCAAAGCTGCCCAGTCATCGGCAGTTTCATATCCTTTTCCAAATATGATTGCTATTGAAATTCCAAGAAAAGCCATTACCGAAGTTATTGCGTCACTTCTATGATGCCAAGCATCTGCTTTTAGTGAAGAACTATTTGTTTGTTTACTTTTCTTTATAACAATTTGAAATGAGATTTCTTTCCAAATGATAATTAGACCTAATACGATTAAAGTCCAAGGTTTTGGAATTTTATGAGGTGTCTGAATGTTTTGAATACTTTCGTAAGCGATTACTGTGGCAGAAACAACAAGAAAAGCAGCTACGGTAAATGTAATTAGTGGTTCAATTTTACCATGTCCGTATGGATGATTTTCGTCTGCTGGACGTTTGGCGTATTTAAACCCTAATAAAACTAAAAAGGAAGCAAAAATATCTGTTGTAGACTCTATTGCATCTGCAATGAGTGCATATGAATTACCAAAAAAGCCTGCAAGTCCTTTTATTATAGCTAAAGCAGTATTACCAATTATGCTGAAATAAGTAGTGCGTATTGCCGTTTCTTCGTTATTCATTCATCTATTTTATTCAGGTTGCACACAACTTAAGTTTAGGCAAGTAGAGTAGAGCGTTTTATTTTATCTCTAAGCCAAATATAAACATTTTGCCTATCCATATATAGGTTGGTTTTAATGTTTTTTGGATCTAAACTTTTTTATCGCTGATTTAATTTTTTAAATGCTTTTGGTAGGTACTTAATAATATCTCTAGCTATTAAAGATTCTTCTCCTAATTTTTGTGCCCCTAAATCACCTGCCAACCCGTGTAAATATACTGCTAGACATAATGCAGATTCTGAAGAATATCCTTGGGCTAATAAGCCAGTAATAATCCCAGTAAGTACATCGCCACTTCCAGCTGTGCCCATTCCTGGGTTTCCTGTTGAGTTATAATAGCATGCTCCATCAGGATTAGAGATACAACTATGTGCTCCTTTTAGCAAAATATAGCACTTTAAGTTGACTGCTTTTTGCCTTTGAAGTTTATTTCTTTCAAAATCATTAGCAGTCTTTCCAAAAAGTCTTTCGAATTCTTTAGGATGGGGTGTTAAAATTGAATTATTAGGAATTTTATTTAGCATACCTGGATTGGAAGAAATGATATTTAAAGCATCTGCATCTAGAACTAATGGTTGCTTTGAGTTTTGTAATAATTCATATAATACCTTTTGAGTTTCATTTTCTATCCCTAATCCACAACCAATACCAATGGCATTGTATTGATCTATATTAGGTAAGCTCGTAATATAGCACTTGTTGCTATCCGTAATTACCATTGCCTCAGGAATAGTTGTTTGTAAAACTTCATAGCCGCAAGAAGGGGTGTAAACAGTTGTTAGTCCACATCCCGATCTCATGCAAGCAAAAGTTGAAAGTACGGCAGCTCCAATCTTACCTCTGCTACCCATAATCAAAATAGCATGTCCAAAACTTCCTTTATGATCAAACTTTTCTCTTTTTTTATAAAGCGATAATACTGTTTTATTCGTTAGAAGGTAGTCGTTTGTATTTTCGTTCAAATAGTATTCTTGAGAAAGGTCAATCGTTTCTACAATCCAATTCCCAACATACTTTTGATTCTCAGGAAACATAAATGCTAATTTTGGTTGCTCAAATGAGAAAGTGTAATCAGCTTTGAATATGACACCAGTTGAAGATTCATCTCCTAATAGTCCGGAAGGAATATCAATAGCTAATCGAATTACATTCAACTTATTTAAATAACTGACTAAATCTTTAAAGAAACCATGCAGTTTGACTTTAAGACCAGTTCCAAAAAGAGCATCTATTACAATAGAAGAGTCTTTAACGGTTGGAAAGTCTTCACTGTTTGCTAGCGTTAAAATTTTAAGATTGCTAAGTTTTTTAAGTGAATCATGATTAGTTTTATTATCCTTAGCTGTTTTATTTGGGTTGGATTGTACTATGACGTTAACCTCATAAGATTTTTGATGTAGAAGTCGACTGATAACAAAACCGTCACCTCCATTGTTACCGTTACCACAAAAGACATAAATCGGAATCTTTTTATTTGGAAACTGTTCAGTAAACCAGCTTACAAAAACGTTACCTGCTCGTTCCATTAATTCTAAAGAATCAATAGGTTCGCTCTCAATAGTATAAGCATCCCAAGATTTTATTTGCTTTGTATTGAATATCTTCATGGTTTTGAAATATTTTATTTTGAAAATATAGGGAAATTTCTTTTAACTTAAGATGTGAGAAAGGCTCATTTTATAATTGATAAATTTTTGTTCTATTTTCTTTATTGAACTTTGATCTAATTATCAATATTGGTTAATGATTCTTCAAAGATTAAGTTCGTCATCTCCATTGAAGCCGTTTCCTCCAAAGTCATAAGTATTTTATATCGAAACTGTTCAGTAAAATAATTTACTAAAAACGTATCTATATCTACTTAGAAATATATAAAATAGGCGTAGTAGTTCCATTTATTATGAGTCCATTATATGTCGGTCTATATAGATCAGAAATCATAAAAGCACAAAAATAATGATTCAATTCAAATACTTTCTGTTTCAATTTTGACAAAAGAATGATTAGTGTAGCTCTCCTTATTTTATTATTTTCACGAGATGAACTCAAGTGAACATGCAGAAATACTTATTCAAGGAGCAAGAACCAATAACCTGAAGAACATTTCGTTGCGTATTCCGCATAACAAGTTTATTGTGGTGACTGGAGTATCTGGATCTGGAAAGTCAAGCCTAGTATTTGAAATAATAGCCAAAGAAGGACAGCGTAGGTACTTTGAAACTCTTCCATCATTTGCTAGGCAATTTATGGGTAAATTAAACCGTCCAGATGTAGATGAGATAGAAGGACTTTCTCCAGTAATTGCCATAGGACAGCGGACCGCAGGAATGCATGCAAGATCTACAGTTGGAACGATGTCTGATATCTATGATTTGCTGCGCCTATTGTTTGCTAGGACTGGTACCACAACTAAAAATATAGAACTTTCAAGAGCCCTTTTTTCATTCAACGCTGAAGTAGGAAAGTGCAAGCACTGCAATGGTATTGGCAAAGAAGAGGAGGTAGATTTAAATAAATTAATCACCTTCCAGGAGAAAACAATCAGAGAAGGAGCACTGGCGCCAACATTGCCCAATGGTTATATCATGTACTCACAAGTAACCATTGACGTACTTAATCAAGTTTGCCAAGCAGAAGGCTTCAATGTGGATATTCCATGGAATGAATTAACAACCGCACAGCGCAAGATAATCTTGTACGGAAGCAATAAAATAAAAGTGCCTTTTGGGAAGCACAGTCTTGAGTCACGCTTGAAGTGGACAGGAATTAAAGCCAAACCGAGAGAAGAAGGTTATTATAAAGGAATGATTCCTATTATGTCTGATATTCTTAGAAGAGATAGAAATGCTAATATCCTAAAGTATGTGCATGCTATTACCTGTCAAGTATGTCAAGGAACTCGCTTGAATAATGACGCCTTGAGTGTAAAAGTACATGGTAAATCTATAGCAGAAGTTGGAACCTTGGAATTGAACGAACTTAAAATTTGGATTCAGGCCAACACATGGGGAACTGTAGCACTTGAAATTGTTCAAAAAATTGAAGCACAAGTTGATTTGTTAGTGGATTTGGGTCTAGGGCATTTGACTATTGATCGCTCAGCAAAGTCTCTTCGAGGAAGTGAAATACAACGCATCAGATTGGCTAATCAAATTTTAGTACCCTTAAGCGATGTACTTTACGTTTTTGACGAACCTTCCATCGGCTTGCATCGAGAAGAGAACGAAAGATTGATTTATCACTTTAAGGAACTTGTAAAAAAAGGAAATACTGTTATTGTTGTAGAGCACGATTTAGAGACCATTAACAATGCCGATCATATTATAGATATTGGACCAGGAGCTGGTGTCAATGGAGGGGAAGTTATATTTAACGGTCCGTTTTTAGACTTCACGAAGCAGGATGAATTAAAAGAAGTTAGTCCTACGTATAGCGCAATCAATGATTCCAAAGAAGTGGTGAGAACATCAGGTTCAAAAAAAGCAAGTCACGCCATTCGTTTGATAGGATGCAATGAAAGAAACCTCAAGAACATAGACGTTGAATTTCAATTGGGAAAACTCAATGTTGTGAGTGGAAGGTCTGGAGTTGGTAAAGCGAGTCTTGTAAAGGGGACGTTGCTCAAAGCAGTTCAAAACCATTTGGGAATGAACGTAGATGAACCTGCTCAACTAGATCGTCATGAAAACATGGATTTCATCAATAAACTCATTTTTATTGACCATTCGCCCATTGGAAAAACACCACGAAGTAATCCAGCCACTTATTTAGGAATATCAGATCACATTCGAGATTTATATGCCAGTCTTCCCGAGTCAAAAACATTGGGATTTACTAAGTCTAGATTCTCATTCAATAACAAAGGAGGAAGGTGCGAAACATGTCAGGGAGCAGGTAAAATGCAGATAGGTATGCATTTTCTTGGGAATGTAGACTTGGTCTGCGGAACATGTAATGGTGACCGATTTAATGAAGCAACCCTTCAGGTAAAGTACAATGGATTATCTATTGCAGATTGTTATAAGTTGTCAGTCAATGAGGCTGTTGCCTTTTTTGCAGATCAAAGGAAGGTGCTGACAGAACTCAAAACCTTACAAGATATTGGATTAGGCTATTTAACGCTTGGGCAATCTTCCACAACACTTTCTGGAGGAGAATCGCAACGCATTAAAATAGCCAATCAACTGCAGAAAAAAGATACGGGAGGTACATTATATGTAATCATTGAGCCAAGTATAGGTTTGCATCACAATGATATTAAATTGCTCACCCAAATGTTTGATAGCATCAATCAGAAAGGCAATACAATAGTATGCATAGAGCAGAATGAAAAAATTATTAGCAGGAGTGATTGGCACATTGAACTAGGTCCTAAAACAGGAAAGGATGAAGGTACAATTCTTTATCAAGGAATTCCTAAAGTAAAAAAGAAAAGAACAGATAATAAAGCGCATTTAAGAGTTTCAAATTCTTTCGTTCCCAATTATATTCTGCTGAATGGCGTAACCACTCATGGGCTTAAAAATATTGATGTTCGCATTCCTAAAAATCAGTTAACAGTAGTTACGGGTCTTTCTGGAAGTGGAAAGTCAACATTGGTTTATGATACGCTTTTTGCAGAATCTAACGCTCGTTTTACAGAGTCCTTATCCACTTATAATAGAAGTTTTTTGCAACAAAATAGTGAAGCAAAAATAGCATCCTTCTCAGGTTTAGGACCTGCCATTGGTATTAATAGAAAGGGAGGGGCGCCCTCCAAGAGGTCAACAGTGGGTACTCTTTCTGGCGTGTATGATGCATTTAGATTATTGTATTCAAGGATTGCCCAGCATGAAGGCGAAAAATATACAGCTCAGCACTTCTCCTTTAATCATCACCTAGGTGCATGCCCTACTTGCGAAGGACTCGGAGTAAAACGTAAATGCAACCCAAAAGAGTTAATTATTGCTCCCGATCAATCAATCTTGGAGGACGCTGTGTCTAAGAATAAAGCAATTGACTATTATGCCAATGTAAATGGTCAATACATAGCCACTTTGAAAGAGGCAGCCAAGCAAAATGGCTGGAACATTGAACGTCCTTGGAAAGAATTGGAACCTGAATTAAAGGATGTTATTCTCTACGGAACAGGTGAAGAGATATGGGATGTCACTTGGGAGTATTCTACCAAATCACGAACCGGAACACAATCTTTAAATGCTAAGTGGTTAGGGTTCTGTAATTACATTGATGATGAATATCAGCGAAAACTTCACAATAAGAATATCAAGGTACTAGAAGAGTTGATGCATGATGTGGAATGTCCAACCTGCAATGGAGGTAGGTTGAAACCAGAATTTTTAAGTACAAATTTTCTTGGAAAGAACATTCATGAAATTTCGCAAACGAGTATTGCTGATTGTCTTGAATTAATTGAGGATGTGACCAATCAATTAGATGCTGTAGTTTTAGCCATCAGTAAGGTTGTTTTACCGGCAGTCAAAGCATCGTTAAAAACTATAGCAGATCTCGGATTGGGTTATTTAAACTTAGATAGGTCAGTGAGTACTCTTTCTGGAGGTGAAAGACAGCGGGTTACCCTCGCAGGACAATTGTCTACGCACCTGTTTGGTGTTACTTATGTCCTAGATGAACCTACTATAGGGTTGGATGAAGCACAAGTTGCCGTTTTATCAAGCGTATTAAAAGAAATTGTAGCCAATGGAAACACAGTGGTAGTGGTTGAGCACGATATGTCTTTTATCAAGCATGCCGATTACCTTATAGAAATGGGACCAGGTGCTGGGCGTTTAGGTGGTGAAGTCATTTACCAAGGAAAAGTTGATGATGTTGCTAAAGTAAAAGCATCAGTGACCTACCAGATGTTTCATGCGGATCTAACTGCTGACATAAAAAAGAAAAATAAGAAAGGAGCATCATTTGGCGTA
>JAGXIB010000024.1 GCA_024635865.1 Flavobacteriales bacterium | reverse complement strand
TTTTGTAAAAATCTTTTAAATTATCTGGATTAGATTTAAATTCTGTAGCAGTAATTGGGGCACCTCCATGAACGGCAACATCTCCACCCCTTACCACACTCCCATCGGGCAACGTTACTGGACTATCAAATTGTTGTACTAAAGTTCCTTGGTCTAATGCTGGCCCCCAACTGTATGAGATAACGTCGTTGGTTCCTCCCCCTAGTCCATCTACATAATTGAACTGACCTGAATTTCCCTGCCCGTATTTATTTTGAAATTGTGGCAATTGAAAAGCATTTTCAATAAAAGTAGTAGAGTTAATGCTAACCCCTAACCCTTTACTTTCAGAGCCATCTTTTGTAGTTACTAAAATAACTCCGTTTGCTGCACGTGCCCCATATAATGCAGCAGCTCCTGGCCCTTTTAATACTGTCACAGATTCTATATCATCTTGATTAATTTCCATTCCTCCATTTCCAAAATCTACTTCTTGAAACCCGGCTGCAGCTTCAGACGTATTATTAAAAAGTGATGAATTATTAATTGGAATTCCATCTACAACAAACAAAGGATTATTATTGGTAAAAGAAGCTTCTCCTCTTATCGTGATTTTAGAAGTAGAACCAACTCCAGTCGCTCCTTGGCTGACAGAAACTCCAGCAACATTCCCCGCTAAATTATCAACAAAGTTGGCGGATTTAACCTCAGACATTGCTTTTCCTTCTACTCGTTGTATTCCATATCCTAAATTTTTTGTAGCCCTTTTTTGTCCTAAAGCAGTTACCACAACTTCGTTTAAAAGGTCTGAACTTGGTACTAGGCTATAATCTATGACTGAACGCCCTTCTATAGCTTCTTCAGAGTTATCATATCCAACAAAACTAAAAACCAAAATAGAATTTTTATCAGAAACAGTTAATTTATATTCTCCTTTATCGTTAGTTGTTGTTCCGTTTGACGTTCCTTTTTCTCCGATAGAAACATAAGGCAATGGGTCTCCTTTTTCTTTATCTTTTACTGTTCCAGTCACTTTAAATTGAGCAAATGATACATTCAATATAAAAGCAAATGAAATTATTAAGTATATTTTAATCATATTTTTTCCTACAAGTCTTTATCGACCATTAACAACTAGTTTTTACTCCACCTTAGTAGATAGAATAGTTTAGAACTGACAGATAAGTATAACAAATTGTTATCCTTACCCAGGTTAGATCCTTACGGATTATTACCTATAGAAAAGTTAAAGGTGGTGCCTTCTGAGAAGTAAATCGCGTTAGCAAAATTGAATTCGTAGTAAAAAAATATTTACTGAAGTTTATTAATGAGGTTTTGTTAAACAATCGTTTCAATAGACAAGTTAAAACTGACTTAGAACTTTGTAGGTAGGTAAATAAATCTAATTCAGAATCAATGTCTGTTTCTTGTCTAAGCCAACTAAGAGAAATGAAAAACTCTGAAGCATACTCTTCCCACGTGTCTTTCAAACTGCTTTTTAGCCACTCTAAGTTTAAAAAGGACTTTCGGTCATAAACAGATTTATCTATCCCAATCAAATACACCCCACCATCTAAAGATGGCCCTAAAATTAACTTGTCTTCTTTTAATTGTTTACCTACATTACTTAAAAGTTGGCTTGTAATTGATGGACAGTCATTCCCAATAGCGATTACTTTCTGAAACCCTTTTTTGTAAACCTCTTCGATTGCGTTGGCTAATCTCTCTCCAAAGTTATCCCCTTTTTGTTTTGAACTATAAAAACTAAAAACTGGTAACCCTGAATTCTTTGCAACGTCAAGACTATGTTGAATTAAATGATCCGCTATTACTACATTTTTTTCTCTATACTTATTCGAAGTAAACGACTTCACATTAGCCTCTTCGGCTGCTGTACGAGAAAAAAAGAGTATTGCTGTTTGTTGCTTCATTTAAATTGCTCGTCAAATATAAATTGTTTATTTAAACCTTAATCAATAAGTAAAGATTTATTTATAACCGTTTTTGACTTTTAGTAGTAGACTGTTTTACCAAAATCTTACTTCTTTAGACAAGTTTTTTTTGAGTTAAACAATAGCTTCTGCTAGAATATGATTATAAAGCTTTAGAATCAACCTATTTAAAAACAACAACTGGCGAATTCACTCACCCTACAATTACGAAATATTGATGACAGTAAATTTGCAAACAATCAATTATCTAAAAACTTTATTATAACTAGAAACTACATCAAAAAAGTAAACTACTTTTAATGTAATTCGGTTGAGTTGATCTTGATTAAAGACCTCTTCTAAATTTCTAAAATAAGAAGGATTTATCATTTGGACATCTCTTTCTAGTTGATTTTTATAGACTAGATTTAAAAAACTTCCTGGCGCAAATTGCCATGCAAAGATTAAATCAGTATTGAAGGCATTAAAGTTAAAGTTTGCATTACCATTAAATTTAGCATCTTCTACGATGTAACCTTCTTCGTCTAGATCTCCGTAAAAATCGTATAACCCATAAGACCAATAATGTCTTATTCTTAACGTAAGTGAAAGATTATTTTTAAACAAATACTTTCCTTGGAGAATATTGGTAAAAGTACGAACACTTCTTACTCCGTATTTTGGTATTCCAGCAAAATACCCCGCAAAACCAACATCACCTAAAAACCTAACCCAAGTAGAAGAAGGAGTAAGGGTTAGTTTATCGTTTACTCTTATAATTGGCGAAACATTAACCTCAAAAAACTTATTTTGTATATAATCTGTAAAATATCCTTCTCCATAACCTATCTCTGCGTCTAGCGCAAATTTCTTTCTATAATCAGAAGAAATACCAATCCCATTATAATAATACTCCGGAACAATAAAGTTCTGCCCTGGTACTCTAGACTCGAAGAGGTCGATACCTTCTCCTATTTGCGCACTCATGTCAACATAAAAAGTATGAAATTTAGGAGTTGTATAATAAAAGCTTCCGCTATAATTCTTGTTAAGAATTTCTCCTGTCGTATAGTTTTGATTCACACTAAATGTAAAACTGTTGTAGGCGCTGTTCAATTTCCAAAATGGGTTATATTTATTGTACTGAAGATTTAAAGAATGTGTACGAATATTGGTCGCAAAATTCACCCCTAAATCATTAGGGTTAAAGGTGCTGCTTTTACTTTCAGATGAAATTCCATATTTAAAATTACCGCTAATTTTATTAAAACTGGCAGCGTAACTTAAACCGTCGCTTGAATCCGATTTAAAAATAGTTTTACTTAGCTCATTACTCCTTTGGGAAATTTTGACGTCTCCTGAAACCGAATAGTTCGCATTTTTAGAGACAAGGTTTCCTCCTAAAGCAGTAACATTAGCATCAATAAAATCTCCCCGCCTATTCGTATTTAAATTAATGAAATAAATAGAACTATTATTTTTTAAGTTTTGATCTAGGGAAATAATATTATAATTCACTAAAGGTTCTGTATTGACTTCTCGTGTTTCGCCTGTTTCATTATTCTGTATTAAGGCATTTGTTTCTCCAGTTACAGCATTCATTACTCCTACCCCAAGTCCTTTTTTGTTCCTGCCAGATATTTTTGCGACATTGATTAAATTCGCATTAACTGGATTGTCGATAATCGTTTCGTTCGTATCAAGGTTATTAAATGCAGCTGAAAAGTTGCTTGGACCTCCTCCTATTCTTCTTGAATAAAATAGATCTCCTTTATTGAAAAGCTCGACTCCTTCTTGAAAAAATGGTCGTTGATCTTCAAACACAACTTCAAAAGCTCCTAAGTTTTTTACAATATTATCTGATCGTACTTGCGAGAAATCGGGCAATAACGTCATGTCTAATGTAAAACTTTCGTTTAACCCTAGTTTTAAATCTGCTCCTGCACCATAACCAATAGAAGAAGCTCCTTTAGAAAAGTTTGTAAAAGAAGAAATGTAAGGAGATAAAGACAAACGTAAAGGGTCTTCGATATCTGACAAACCCTTTAGTTCTCCCCAAAAATTGATGGGTGTTTCTATATTTTTGGGAACCAAAGCCCATTGCAAATCTGTACGTGTTCTTCTAATCCCTCGTTCAAAATTAACCCTCCATTGTTGCTCTTTGTCTTTTGGAAAACGAATGGCAAAATAAGGAATTCTCATTTCTACAATCCATCCATCATCTACTATTTGAACTGCACTTTCCCATACGGCATTAAAAGAATCATCGGTAAACCGACGGTCGGACTGCACACCTGATGCTGAAACACTAAACACAAATGCGTCTTGTTTTTTATTATAAGGATCAAACAAAAAGGTAAACAAATCTGCATTCAGGTTATCGTCCCTTTCTCCTAATTGGGTTAAAATACTATCAGGATAATCGTCGAAGCAATAACCTAAAACATAGATGTTGTTATTGTCATAAGTAATTCTTACTTCTGTTTTAAATTTTGGCGGATTACCTTCTGTTGGATTTCTTTCTAAAAAATCTGTTGCTAGAGCTGCATTTTTCCAACTCTCTTCGCTCATTTTACCGTCTATTTGAATTTTCTCTTCGGTTCGAGACAGCTCCATAGATTTAACTTGCGCAGCAATACTAGTGAATGAGCCCAAAACTAAAATAGGAATAAGAAAGATTAAATACCTCATGAATTCAAGAAACAAAGTAACAGATTTTCTTGTTAAAAGCAATACATTCTTTATTGATAAACAGATAAGTTGTAATTAAGAGTCGGGTAAATTTTTAAGTCGAATGCTAAGTATTTATAAAATCAGAAAACTCCTTAAACACCAACTGTGGTGTATTTCTCCCAACTCGTTTACGCTAAAGCTAAAACAAGCACCAGAGTAAGACGAGGACTAGAGGGAGAATCAATAGAAAGAGGATTAGATGACACTAAGAATGGCAGAGTAATGAGCCATGAAGAGGCTCGTGCTAACATTTACAAATATATTGCAGAAAAATATTTAGGAGATGATACAGAGTTGCCGTTATCACAAAAAGCTGAACTTAATAAAAGACTAGAGTATTATTACAACAACCCAAATGATGTTATGGAAAGGGAAGTTGTAAAGTCTCAACGTCTATCTAGATAATTTAATACAATAGTCCAAATAACCATAATGGTATTCTTTTATTAAAACCTACTTCTATTCCATCTGAAACTACATAAGCATTCTCAATACCTTTAATTTGGGTATCCTTTTTATTTTTACCACCAACTTCAAATGTAAATTTATCATCAACTAAAAAATCACTTTCTTTACTGGTGTTTACTTTGTTGGTGCTAGATAATTTATTAAAAAAGAATGTTTCTCTTAAGTTTCCTTCTTCTTTTATAGATTGACCAATAGCATGCATTAAATTGGTATTCTCTAAATATATTTTATCTGGTTTAACTAAATAATTATTACCCTTAGCACTTGTTTTTAAGTTACTAATTAAACTAGCTTTTTCTAAATAATCTAAATACTGTAAAGTTGAAGACCTTGAAGTTGTATCTATTCTTTCAGATAATTTAGTAATGTTAGGTTGGAATGGTACAGATGTTGAAATAACATACAGTAGCTTCTTTAACTTATTTATTGTTTGGTATTCTGTCTTATATACTGAAGGTATGTCTGTTTCTAATATCAAATTGATAATATTATTTAGCTTCTGATAATATGAAGTTAAACCCTCTCTATAAAATGGATAATATCCTATTTTAATATACTCTTTGAATAATGGCAATATTTTCAAGTCACTGGATATCGTTGTAGCTATTTCAATATGATTAGCTGTAATGTCTTCCAATGAATAAATAGCTATATCTTTCTTTTGCTCCAATATTAGATACTCTCTAAATGATAACCCTTTTAATTCGTAGCTAACTAATCTTCTACTTAAATCGGCATCACCTTTATATATTTCAAGTATTGAAGAACTAGTAAACACTACATTTAAATCATTATAGTTATCATAAATGTTTTTAATTTCTAACGACCAATTTTCATATTTATGAACTTCATCTAAATACAGATACTTACCACCATTGATATAAAATTCCTCAGCTAAATCAATCAGACTATTAGCTTGAAAATAGATATCATCTAAACTAACATATAATACCGTACCATCTAATTTATGATTCTCTTTTATATACTGTAGTAGTAAAGTAGTTTTACCTACACCTCTTGACCCCTTAATAGCTATTAATCTAACTTTCCAATTAATTTGATTAAACAAGGAACGTTTAAAATCAGTAGGAACACCTTTTAATCTATTCGTGAATCGTTGAAATAATTTATCAATTTTCGTTTTTTATACAATACAAACATACACTAAAATTGTATTCTATACAATACGTTTATTGATTCATTCTGTTCTTTACAAAATACATTCTACCCATTGGGTGAATAACATCTAATTTCTGTCTTAACTTTTCAATGTCTTTTGTTTGGTAACGCTCTAATCATGAAGCAAGGGGTAAGACGAGGACCAGAGGGATTACTTATATTGTAACAGAAGACAAAGAAATTTACCTTACTTATATCTATGATAAAGCCGATATAAACAACATTACAAAAAAACAAATTCAATCCTTTCTGAAAAACGCAGGATTGAAATAAAACCACACTTCCCACACTAAAGAAAACCCTCACTTTTTAGCTAAAGCAAGAAGCTCCGATAGTCTTTTCTTTAGTTATGTCTTCCTTTTTATTGTTTTTTATTTGTAGCCATGAGACCACTTCGCTAAGTTCCACACACAACCCTTGTATTTTGTTTTTCAATTAATCATTCTCTTATATTGTTGAATTGAATTCGTGAGATCGCTCCCCCGCTCAGTGCAAAACGCTCGATACTAGTATAAGCACATTATTCAAAATAATCCCACAACCCAACTACACTTTTAACTTAACGGAATATTTTGCAAGGTTGGTTGTTACTGTTGAAAACCAGCTATTAATATTGAACTGATTATGAAACTTATTAATCTAATTATCGTTATATTTGTTATATGGGTTCAAAGGCTGAAATAATAGAAAGCAAGATTTTTATTAAAGACCACAGTAATGATTCAGACTTACCAGCATGGCAAAAGGCTGAACTTGATAAAAGACTAGATTATTATTATAACAACCCAAATGATGTCATGGATTGGGAAGTTGTAAAGTCTCAACTTTTATCTCGAAAAATGCAATCTTTATGATTGTAAAACATTAAGAATACAACAAGCAACTGCTTAGTAAATTAGATTATTATGAATACTCAAAATATTAATTCCGAAAAAATAGACTTGATTAATTGGATTGCCAATTTACAAGATAACTCGATGATAGAAAGGTTAAAGAAACTACATTCAAGTTCTAATACAATTCCGCAATGGCAAAAAGATGAAGTACTGAGAAGAATAGAAACTACTTCTAGAGAAGCCTATTTAAGTGAAGAAGATTTTGAAAGTAAACTTGACCTTACTAAATGAAATATAAGTTAACTTTTTATCCTCTTTTAGATGGTGATGTTCAAGAAATAATATCTTATTACAATTCTAAACAAGAAGGTCTAGGAGCAGAGTTTTTCAACGAATTACAAACAAAATATAGAACTTTAAAGATTAACCCATTATTTCAGAAAAGATATAATGATATCCATTGTTTACCTTTAAAACGATTTCCATATATGATTCATTTTTCTGTAGATAAAAATACTAAAGTTGTTTTTTTTATGGAACGGCTCAAGATTCTAAAACTAATTGGAAGAAAAGGTAAAATAAATAACTTCCTAAAATTATAACTAATTTAATCTAGTTTACATTCTACCCATTGGGTGAATAACAGCTAATTTCTGTCTTAACTTTTCAATGTCTTTTGTTTGGTAACGTTCCAACGAAGAAGCATATTTTATTCCAGATAAATATTGAGCCTTACGAGTACCTGACTCTTTAATCCATAATGAAATCCTACTTTCTCTTAATTGTGTTAAACTTTTAAAGTACCTTTTTCTTACTCTCATTGTATTTAAGCAACCTTAAAATACATTATCCATTTTACTACCTTTACCCAATGAGAAAAACAGCCCTTCAAGACTTTGCGATTTAAGGTTGCAAATTCCCTTCTCTAATTAAGATACCCAATGTGGCTTTTGTTCTAATTCCTGACACGGAAATATCGGCATACAGATATTGCATACCAGACTTTTGTCTAATTGTTACTTTCATAAATAAATTGGTTTTGTGGTTCGAGAAATATATTAGGACTAATAGAGTACTACTTCTCTGTTGAAAAACTAAAAACCTACAACTGCTCTAAAAACAATTGAAGGTTAAGTATCTCTTTTTATAACCGCATTACAAATGCTACAACTAAAATAGGTACTCGTTTACGCTAAAGCTAAAACAAGCACCAGTGTAAGACGAGGACGAGTTAGGGCTTTTAATTTTGCTTTTTCCGAGTGGAGTTTATAAGCTTCATAGGAACTAAATTCTTCTAATCCTTCAAGCTCAACATAAGCAATTACTTTATTTCCTGAAAAAGAATAAGGTGTATAATCTGGATATATACTTGTAAGTGGATCTACAGCAAAGAACCTACCTAATCTTGGGTCGTGCATTCTATATTTGTAGTTTACACTATTTCCATTCCCTTTCACTTCATCATCTTTTTCCTGACCTTGGAAGCTATAACGATAGTCATTTTGTCCACCAGATCTCCCTGGCATTTGCATACCGAAAGGGTAGTAGTCTAATCCCATTTTATTGGGTTTTTGAAAGTTGACTATTCTCGTATTTTTTTGAGCAGAATTTTTTCTAGTGACCTTTAAAAAAGGTTTAGCAGAATCAAGTATGGTTAATTTAGGGCATCCCATTTAGAATAAGACTAAGGTACTGAAATATTTTATTTTTCTATTGAAGAAATAAATAAACAACCAAACGAAGTGTCTTGGAGCTATAGAATTCAATGAAATACCACCAAATATAAAACTTGTCTTTTAGACATGAAAAATGTTTATATTTGACTAGAAGATACTTAAAAACTAAATCCCTATATTTCTTATTCTACCACCTAATAAACACTAAAATTATGAAATTAATACTATGTATGATTATTACATTACTTATTTCAACTTCTTGTACCCTAGTTAAAACTCTTGCTTTATCAAGAATCACAGTTGAAAGAGGAGCTATTCCTCCAGAGTTTGGCAATGATAGTACATTTCTTATTTGTATACTGAAAGAGGAAAAAAGATATAATAAATACTTGATAAAACATGTAAAAGAAAATTATCACGGTAATTATGAATTTGTAACAAAAGTAGAATTCGATTTTATTACATATAGAGACATTACAAAATACAGATATATATTTGATATGAATAGAAGAGTTTGGTATAGTCAAATGAGCAATAACTACAGCAGATCATTCCAGTATTCTATAACAGATCTAAAAGAAAAAATAGTTTACAAATGTCCTGTAACCTCAAGTTTTTATTCAAAACTAATTCTAGCTTACATGATAAATTTGGAAAAAGAAAGATTAAAAAAAACAAGACCAAAAACCTAAGAAAAATCCTGTGTGTGGGGTTCTTGGTTATAGCGCCGCGGCTGAGGGAGTAGGCGACAGCCGATGGCGAACGAAAAACTATGCTCGCATAGACTGCGAGTGGAGGTTTTGTGGTAGATGTAAAGTTGTGAAACAACGAAGCTAGCTAACAGAACCGACTACGTAGGCGAGCAAAAATAAACCAATAGTGATTTGTTTTTTATCCTTACTGCCAGTTGGCTAAAATAAGGGAACGAAAAAAAGAAAGAAAAGCTATGAATGAACGACAACGAGAGGGTTAAACCCAAAAGTGAAAGGGAATACCTTATAACCTAGGGGAGGGTAACGACTTTAGGAGTTACAGAAGCGAGGGCTCTTTGTGGGAAGTATTTAAGTATTCATTGCGAGCAGGAGCGTTAGCGACTGCGAAGCTTTCTAAAAGTCTATTAAAATTAAAAACTATCTATCTAAATTCTCTAAAAAAGTTCTAGTGCTTAAGTCTCCTTTTCGGGATGGTGGGTTGAACCTCGGATGAGTTGTTGTCCCTGAAGAGGTGGAACTCCTCTTGGGAATGATTATTAAGAAGGTTCTTAAATTCCATTGAACAGATGTTCACATATTTAGTTAATTTTATAAAAGTTATTTATTTTGAATTCAAGATTTCAAAACTATTGCCAGAGGTTAGAGTGCGCGAAGCGCGGAAACACATACTTAAATAAGTATTATTTGGAGCATTTCTAGTATTAATAACTACAACCTTTTTATTCTACCTGAATCAACTAACTTATAAAAGCCATCAGAATCAATAGCATTTATATAATTTCCATAAATAGTTTGGAACCTAAATTGTTGTTTACGATAAGAGTCTCTTATTAAATACATTTCAAAAACTGAACTAATCTTTACTTTACTATACATATCTTTTAAAGAACCCTCGTTTTCTAAAAGCATAAAAGCAAGTAAATCCTCAAGTTTTTTTAGCACTTGGTCAATTGGATTACATAAAACTATTTGAATTGATATACATTTTTTTGACAAAACTTCTATTTCTATAAATGAGCTTTCTGAATTTATAAAGTATAATTTCTCATTCTTTTTAACAATTTCTATATTACTATTTAAAAGCTCTTTTATCTCTTTTTCACTACAAAAAGTGTAATTAGCTGATTCTAATCCCATATTTTAATGTTCTTTAGGGGGTACTGACGGCTCTACAGAGGACCAATCTTTTAAGCCTACTGGACCTCCTCTACCATGAGTAACCATTTTAGGTTCTAGCCCTAATTCGTTATAGGCGGCATATCTATGATGTCCATTTTCAATATAAATATTGCCATTAACCTCGTATGTATAAATACTATTCAATTCTTCTCCATTTAATATCCTTTCCTTGTATTCTGCAACTTTTTCAGGGTTTATCCAATCTTGGGTAGGTCTTACAGTATTATGATTAGTTCCTACTACATTTTTACCTGAAGCGTTTCCAGCTCTACGAGCCATTTCTTTTTCAGATAATATATACTTACCTGGCCCATCATATTTACTAGCTAAACGTTGTACCCTTGAACTATAACCTACTACTCCAACTTCTGGAAGAAGATTAACAAAGAAACCTGTCGCGTTATAAGCCCATTCTTCAGAATTCCATGATGAATAATCGTCCATTCCATAAAGAGTATGACCTCCATCTTCCATTACATTGACATAATCAGGATTACCACTACCTAAAACATATGAAGCTGATTTTGTTAGAATACCTGATCCAATCATTTTCCAAGTTTCAGTTTTTCCTAAAGCCCATATACCAGCTTCTATATCTTCAAATTTCCTTCCAATTCCTGAAAGAACAGGATGTTCTTGAGCATATTTAGCTCTTTCCTCAGGGGATATAGGCTCTAAACCTTCTAACTCAATCATGTGAATTACTTCGTTTCCACTAAAGCTGTAGGGTGTATAATGTGGGTAACTTGCTGTCAAAGGATCTGTTGCAAAAAACCTGCCCAACCTTGGATCGTGCATTCTGTATTTATAACTTACACTATTTCCTTTCCCTTTTATCTCGTCATCAGTCTCTTGTCCTTGGAAGTTGTATCGGTAACTTTCCCCGCCATGTCTGTTAGGTTGTAACATACCGAATGGATAATAACCTACACGAAAAAATGACCTTGATTTATAAAATCAGACCTCTAAAAAATGCTTGCTTATCTTCCCAAAACTGGCACTATCAAAACAACTGGATTACTACAGCAGTTCAATTTATGTAAAGAACTTTTTTGAATATAGGGAGTCTAATTCTTAGACCATTACAACAATGACCTACATCGAAAATAAAGATACACAAAATCCTTAAAAAGGATGATGTATATCGATACTATTTTTTAAATCATCTAAAGAATTTATCTCATAACGTTCGGTTGAACTTACAAATCGATGTCCTGCTAAATATTGTGCTTTTCGAAGACCAACTTCTCCAATCCAATTGGTAATAACACTCGTTCGAATATGCTGAAAACTTTCTGCTTTTGGCTCTATTCTCTTTACTTGTCTTAAAATGTTTGTGATTAAACCTCCCAACCGCTTTCCTACTCCAACTGTAACGAAAAACTGATCTGTTTTCTTTCCAGTTTGATCTAAAAGTAAAGGTCTAATTTTTAGCATATAATTTTGAATAGCTAACAGTTGAAAAACTTTTAAAAATAGCGTTCTGCTATTTGTTCGATGTCCTTTTGGAACGTAAAGCGTTCCTTTTTCTAAATCGATATTTTCTAATCGTAATTGCTCCAATTCCGTTGAGTTCAACCCTTGATAAATCACAAAACCTAACATAATTTTATTGCGTTTACCAATCAATCTTGCATCAATAAAATCGTGATAAATTCGGTCGAGTTCTTCAGGTGTTAATCTCGTTTTTGGTAGTAATTTTGTAACGCCTTTAAGTTGCAGTTCTTCGGCAGGATTATTTGGGTGATTCTGATAATCAAAATAATGTTTTAGAACAGCAATTTTTAAATTGATGGTACGTGGTTTTATTCCTTTTGATTGTTCAAAATCGATGTAGCTCAACAACTCGTTGTAGCTTGTTTCTATTGGATTAAATGGTACTTTTAACGCCCAATCTTCGAAACTGTTTGCTTTTTTTTGATAACGATGTGCTGAATTTAAACTAAAGCGTTTGTTGACTAAATAGTCGTAAAATGTAGTTGAATTTTTCATAAGATATGGGTGTAAATTTGAGTACTATCTAAACTTCTGTGACCGAGAAATAAAGCAATATTTTCTAAACTCATTCCATTTTTAAGCAAGTGCGTAGCAATGCTATGACGTAAAACGTGTAAAGTTGTTTTTTCGGTTAGTTTGGGATTGCCTATTTTTAAAAGTAATTGTTTGAGAAAATAAGGAGCTAAAGAAACAGAAAAACGAGTTCCGATGTTGGTAATTAGAAAAGCATTTTCGTTGCTGTTACTTGGTAAAATAAGTTCACGAGCAGAAAACAAATAATCCTCAATAATTACCTTTGCTCCTTTACTCATAGGAACATAGCGTTGACGATGTGTTTTAGATTTTCGAATAAAGATTAACTCTTTTACAAGGTCGATGTCTTCTACGTTTAAGTTGATTCCTTCTAGTTTTCGAAGCCCACAATTATAATACAAACAAAGCATTGCTTTGGTACGTTTTCCCATTAAATCGTTGGTACAATTATCAAATAACAATCGAACTTCTTCGGTAGTTAAAACAGTAATTTGTTTACTTTGATTTTCTAGAAATGGAAAGCTAAAACTTGGAACAATTTCGCCTGTTTTCTTTAGAAAGATAACGTAATTTACAATCGCATTTTGATGCTTCTTTAAACTTCCAAAACTAAGCGCTCCATCTTGATTTTCTTTCGCTCTTGATTGGAGGTAATCAAAGTAACTTTCTATTAATTCTGTTGATAAATGAGAATAATTGAAACATTCGTTTTGCTCTAAATAGTGAAGTAATTCTTTCACATAATTAGGCGAATTATAAACTGTCGATTTGCTATAATTTAAGGTTCCTAACCAACCTCGAAAGTTTTTTAGGTCTAGCAAATAACGAGGATTGTTTAGTATATATTTTTTCATAATTCTTTTTGGGGGTATAGCCTCAAATCGATTTTTTTTGTGATTATGTGATTCAAAGTAGGTTATTATATGATTTACAATGAGTTATGGTTAAATACTCAAAATGTGATTGGACGTGATGGAATGTGATTTAAGCTTTTGGATATTTTTCGATTAACTCAGAAAGCTTTTGATCTAGGATCGTTAAACTCTCTTTTAAGAACCGATAATCGCCCCAAATAACGACTTCATATTCAAATCTTTTGCTACGATTAAACCCAATTTGACGGATTAAATTAAAGTTTAGTAAGGTTTTTAAATGTCTTTTCAAGGTTTGAGGATGTAAACGAAATTCCTCTCTAATTTCTTTAGCGAAAAAGGTCATTTTCTCTTCTGATTTAACTTTCGTCTTCAACTGCTCAAAAAAAGTGCGTTGAGTTCCGTTTAATTCATCTGATTTTCTTAAAAAACTTTCTTTGCACAATTCATTGGCAATCGCAATGTCTTTAAGCGTTGTTGTAATGTAACTCCTCCCCTTTTCGTCCGTTTCTTTTACTCGTTGATGTTGATGTAAAAACGTAACCGCTTTAATGAGTTGAATATAATGTTGGTTGGTTCTTAGCGGTTTAAAAACCTGATCAGGCAATTGTAATTCGGGTTGAAATGGATTTTTAATCGTAATTGGTTCTAGTAAACGTTGCATGTTTTGAAGCAAGGTTTTCTTCTCTTTTACATCATCAAGGTTTATAATTCCTGCGGCTAATTTATTTTGATAATCCATGACTAATCGCTGTTGTTGTTTAGATTCATCGACATGAAGCAGAAAACTTCTGTTAGAATTATCCTCATAAATTTTGTTTTTTGTCGTTGCACCAACAATACAAATCGGACCTTCTGCGCTTAATCTTTTTTGGCGGTGTTCGCCAGTTTGACTATCCATTTCCGTTACAAACTTTACGATCTTTTGATTACTCATTAATTCTCTTAATGGTAAAAGCGCTTTCATACTTCCGTCTAAATCTTCTAGCATTAGTATTTTTCTACTCCAAAAGTTGCGATAAGGAGGATAAAACAACACGTTTTCGGTTAGAGCGGTGGTGATGTGTTTACTTTCATCTGGAACAGATGAAATAACCGTCTTTAAAAGATTGGTTTTGCCACTTCCAGAGCTTCCATGAACAATGGCGTGTAATGGATAGTCGAAATTTCGAGTTAGAAAAATGAGAAACAATAACAACCCATTTTCTCGTTCTTTGATTAAGCCTATTTCACTTAAATAGTCTCCAATTTTGTCGATTAACTCCTCGTCTTGTAGAACTTTTAACGCTTCTTTTTTGTCTTTAGGTGTTAGTTTTATTTTAGGAGATTCTTGTGGTGCAATTTGCTGTGTTCTTTTGGCGATTCTATACTTTTCTAGGTTATCAATAAACGTATAAAGTGGCAACTTTATATCATTTAACCCTAACTCTAGTTTATCGCAAGCCTGTCTTATAAAACGCTCTAGTTGATCATCGTTGTAAAGGTCAATTGTATTTCTGTAAGCGTGCAAAGGTGTCAACAATGGTGAACGGCTAATTTTCAAGGTTACTTTTAGTCGGTCAAGCGTTTTTATGTTAACACCGCCCATCACTTCAAAAAATAAATGTTCTACTTTATATTTTAAATGATGCGGGACTGATGTATCAATTCCATATTCAAAACCAGTATAAATATTATCTGATTTTTTAGGCATAGGGATTTTTATTCCCTCAAATGAGAGTGCTGATTTCTTGGTCATATCGTTGAGTTTTTAGTTGGGTTTTATAGCGCTATTCTTCCCTTATATTTACTTCAATTTACGAAGAACAAAGTCTATCAAAAAATGTATACATTTTTTGTTTCACTACTTTTTTCGCAGAGCAACCTACTAATAAACACCAACTAGAGTAAAGCTTTTCCGAATATGAAATTTTTCTAATTTTCAACGAAAATCTGATACGATACATGTGCGCGATAGCGACATAAGCCACAAATTTAGCGAGGGCTTACGAAAAGTTAATTTAACAATCAGAATGATGAAAATTAAACTCGTAAGTGCCGAGCAAAAACACAACCAATAAAGCGGTAAAATCAATCCACCAAAAATTGAGCGTTGAATTAGTTTTCTTTTTAGTTGGGAGAGCAATTTTGTATTTTTTTTTACAAAAGGGATAGAAAAAATGAATCAAAAAAATACGCTAACAATCAACCAAACGAAATGCCGATGCTCGATTTTTGGTGCGCCACGAAGAAATCAGTAAATAAAAGACCTAAGTAACCGAAAACCTAAGAAAATTCCTGTGTGTGGGAATCTTGGTTATAGCGCCTGCGGCTGAGGGAGTAGGCGACAGCCGATGGCGAACGAAAAACTATGCTCGCATAGACTGCGAGTGGAGGTTTTGTGCTAGCTGTAAAGTTGTGTAACAACGAAGCTAGCTAACAGAACCGACTACGCAGGCGAGCAAAAATTAACTAATAGTGATTTGTTTTTTATCCTTACTGCCAGTTGGCTAAAATAAGGGAACGAAAAAAGAAAGAAAAGCTATGAATGAACAACAACGAGAGGGTAAGACCCAAAAGTGTAAGTGAATACCGAACAACCAAGTATACGGATTTATATTTAATGTTCTAAAGGCTCTCTACTAGCGTGCCTTATTCTTAATATATATAATTCTGTTTCAGTATATTTATATGCTATTCGATAATTGTATTTTTCGAAAGCTCTATAATTACCAGGGTTATTATCTTTAAGTCTGTCTAATTCAAATATTGCAGGATAAATAGATAATTTTTCTATTTGTTTTATTATTGAGTCTCTAACTTTTTTAGCACTTGATTTAGATTCCTTTCTAAGGTATAAATACGCATCTTTTAATTCTTTTATAGCTGTTGGAGACCAAATAATTTCAAGTTTAACTTCTTTTACCATTGTTCTACCTGATCTATAAAGTCGCTATGACTAACTCCTTTTCCTTTCTGTATTTGAGTTTCGGATAAAGTTAACTCCTTATTATAGTTTTCTAAAGAAATTCTTTTATCTTTTTGAGCATAATCTAACATTCCTTTAATAGCACTAATTAAAGCTGTATCATTAATCTGTTTAAAACGCTCTATTATATCTAATTTTTCTGCTTGAATATTCATAACAACATATTATTAAGAATTATATCAAAGTTAACGTAATTTTTAATATTAGGTTTCAAAAATCTATCTTTTCCCTTATATGGGAATTGTTTGTTTAGCTTTTCGTGGTATTGTGTCCTGTATTAATTCTTGATTTCATTTAAATCCTTCAACTGCTAAAATAATAATTGAAGATTTAGTTTTTTTGAAAACTACTAGTAAACATGCGGTTTTCTCAACATTGGGACACTTTTATTGCAGAGTGCGTGGAATGTAACTAATGTACTACTAGCGGTTTCTGAAGCTGAATAAAAACTAAAATCCTCCAACTACTCTAAAAAACAATTGGAGGTTTATATTTTTTCTTTTCTCTTATGGGAATGATTGGTTTAGGTTCTCGTGGTGTGGTGCCAGGGTAAGCTTTTCACACCTAAATCAACTTTACAAACCTTGCAATTCCTCATTTAATGCTGGAGGGGCTTTTAAAACATAATCTATTTTCTCAATGTTGGGACATTGCTTCTTCTAGAAATATATAATTGTATCATTACGGTCTCTTCCTTCATATGTCATGTCATCATTAATTCTCCACTCTGCAAAACTAAATCCATCATCCCAATATTTTCTAGTTATGCTTTTTTCTTCATTTAGACCATAAGAAAAGTACATCTTTTTATTCCCATTTTCATTATAAATATACCAATCCCCATGTTTACTTCCTTTTGTAAATGTACCACGACTTTTAATATTCCCATTCTTGTAGAAACTATAAAAGACACTATCTCTTAGACTATCTTGATTTAGATAGAACTCCTTTTCTATTTCGCCCGAAGAATATCTTTCTTGTATTAGAAGTAGTTTATTGTTGTTAACAATAACATCTATTTCAAGTAAAGAATCTTTTTTCTTTTGATCTGTTTTTTGTTTAGTAATTTTTATATTTTCCACTTTATTTTCCTTACCATTGGAAGAACAAGAACTAGAAAAACCAAGTGATATTAAAGCAAAAACTATTAAACTATTATTATATTTCATTAAACTAATTTTTATTGTTAAATAAACTATTAACCAACTATAAAATTTATTGAGTTGATAAACTTGATTCGATAGTAGGGGTAATCATTTTCGCAGGTTTTGATGTAAACCTTTCAATTGGTTGTTCAGTTACCCTTCTATCACTTGCCTTAAACATATTCCATTGTTTTCGCATAAACATATCAATTCCCCCACCTTTAAGCCACTTGACTTTACTTTTAGGTTGGTTTACACTGTAATTACCATCGTCTACTTCATGACCTGTTGATTGATTTACGTAGACATATTTCTCATCTTCACTGTCGTAATAGCCTGAATGACTCCCATTTACTAACACATCCGCATATTCAACTTCACTATCATCTAAGAGGTATGTATTTGCATCACTTTGAATATCTGAAGCTGTTAATAACCCCTTTATTTCATCGTAAAATTCCTGAGTTGAATAATCTTTGTACTTTTCATCACTCGCTTTTTGAGTCCTACCTAAATAATCCACAAATGAAATATCTATTTCCTTGTGCTCAGCATATTTAAGAACAACATAAATAACGAAATTTGCACAGTCTGACTCATATTTACAATCTTTTGCTGTCAATATCTTTATTTGTGATTTAGCAAACTCTCTAAACTCACTTAAAGAAGCTATATTTTCAGGGTTATTAATTTCCCAAGGCTCTAATCCTTCTAATTCAATAGCATCAATAACTCTGTTTCCGCTAAAACTATATGGTGAATAGTGAGGATATACAGGAGTCAAAGGATCCACCGCAAAGAACCTATTCAACCTAGGATCGTGCATCCTATATTTATAGTTCACACTATTTCCTTTTCCTTTTATCTCATCATCAGTCTCTTGCCCCTGAAAACCGAAAGAATATTCACCTCCATTTCTATTTGGCATAAGCATCCCGCCTGAGTAGTAGTCAGAGTAACTGATAACATTAGCTTCGTAATAATCTACAATCCCATCACCTGAACTAGTATTATATCCGTATTGACCTGTTAAGTTACTATTATAATAAAAAACTCCTGTACTAGGATTTAAATCATATGGTTGACTATTATCTCCAACAAGTAAATAAGTCTGATCATCTATAGCTATTTTTTGATCGGTAACAACTGCCAACACATTACCTAAATGATTACTCAACTCATAGTTCTTTAATCCTAGCTCACGCTTATAAAAACCTAAATCATCTTTGGTTTTGTTTTCCGATGACAAGACACTTATATCATCAAAAGCTTCTGCTCCTTCATCAAAAACTAGACTATTAACCCTTATCTCTTGGCTTACTATGTCTTTATAGGTGTTTTTTATTCCCAAACGACTAGAGCCAAATAATGTATGCTCTTCAACTGAATAATGTAATTCATAATCATTTGACTGACCTCCTTGTAGTGACTCATATTTCTTTTTATAAGTTGCCATAGGATTCCCACTTGCATCTCTAGAATAAAAAGTATAAACCCATTCTTCTTCACCAAGCAAGACACCACTTCCGTCTCTTGGTTTAACTACTTTTGCAATTCTATTTCCCATTGGACCATAGTAAAAACGCATATCGTTACCTTCTGCATTTCTAGTAATAGATTTTACTTTTCCACTTTGGTACCACAATATTTCTTCTATTCCTTCTTGCAAATCTTTTTTTAATTGTCCTTTTTCATCATACTGATAATTATTTGTTAATTGTCCAGAATGAATATCTCCAAATTCGGGACCAGTATAACCAACTGAAGGTTTAGGCTCAGAATCTGTAGAGCCATCGCTAACATATGCTAGTCTATTGGTAGCATCAGGAGGAGATTGTTGGCCCTCTACTGGAGTGTAGAGAGAAACTCCATCTGACTTGTAATAGACATAATTAAAGTCGTCAATCCCAGTAACTAATGCATTATCTTGATTGGTATAAAAAGGACCATTCCTAAGCAAATTTAATAAATTTCCATTAGCATCGAAAGAATAGTTACCATAATACTCTCCATTGTTTATCATATTACTAAAATCAGTTCCTAAATTAACATTTACTTCTTTTATTCTATTGAGCTGGTCATACATATAAACACTTACATTGTAATCTAAAGTAGCTTCATTAATGTCTTTGATTGCTGAAGCCATACTTTTAATGTTTCCATTATATAAGTTATTACCCAAACCAAAGATTCCAATACTACCTGTACTAATAGAAGCAGTCAAATTATTGTTAAAACTGTTTCCATTTGAACTTACTGATTGATAATCTCCTTCGAAATAACTTAATGTAAACCCAAATGCATCTCTAGCTACAACACGGTGTTGTTGTAATTGATTTGCATTGTACTGATTTACCAAGCCTATTGAACCATCTTTACCAATTTCGGTTGATGGGTTAAATTGATTGCCATTAACTCCTTTTAACCAACCTTGTATAGTATAGGCATAATCTAATCCCTGAACAGTTTTATTACCAAGTTCTACCCTTGCTAAAGGACCATGGTCATAATAATTATAACTTGCATCTCGATCCCATATTAAACCATCTTGTGTTGTATATACGTTTGTAATTCTATTATCCGAATCATAGTCATACTTATGGATGAATTGGTCTAATTCTCCTAATTGATAATTTACCTTATTTACGTTACCACTAATTAAATCATACTCATAATCGGTTCGCTTAATTGATTGTCCTATGTCTGCTAACAATGTGTTTTCAGTAATTAAACTTTGTACATTACCATGTATATCATAACTATAAAAATTAGCTGACTCATAATTAGTTGAAAATTTACTGTAAAAATAGGTTGCTGCTATTCTACCTCTCATGTTTTCAGTTTCCTGAGCATTAAATACTGATGAAGTTGTAGTTACATTATCATAATCAACTATCGTTGTTTCTATATGTCCACTACCATGGCTTGCCCCCCTACCCAAGTTCTGAAGGCCAATTCATCATTAAAATCTGGCCAAGGTGCTGTACTTCTTATAAAAACACCTGAACTTTCAACTCTACCTTGTCCATCATATAAAATATATGATGCTCTACTGTTTGTATATTGTACTGCATCAATTGATAATATTAGCCTTCCAGCTCCATCATACCAAAAATTGGTTACTCCTCCATCAGGTGTGCTTTGTCTAGTCATTAGATTAAGGGTATTATACTGGTAATTCGTAATTAAACTATGATTAGGAACTGTAAATAGTGTAACATTTGATATTGGGTCTAACCGGTAACCTGCTACATCCTCTATTTCTTGTTCTGATAGCAGGTCTACACCAGATGGAGGAACAGTTCTTGTTAGGTTTCCAACCAAATCATAATAGAATAGTGTAAAGTGGTGTTCTCCACCAAGTCCAACCATTGTAAAGGATTCATTAAAGTTATTCACAGCTGTATTTCCTAAACAGTGATCAATATAGCCCTCTTCAAACTCTAATAAAGCTGCTTCAATTAGAGATTCTAACTCTAAATTAGCATAAAATGAAGATAATGAAGTTACTCCTTCAGGAGCGCAAGGGTCATAAGTTGGATTACAGTTGCTTAATATTAAAGGGTAATTTTGTTGAATATTATCATAAGATGTTATATCCATCACATTCTCAGCATCGCATTTTGAAATCCAAATCCCCAGATCTCCATTAGGAATGTTAATGCCATACAGATTTTCTAAATCGACTTCGACTAAATTATAAATATCATTTATTGAAAGTGATGGAAATTCTATTTCCATACTTTCAACTAATAAATCAAATTCATTACAAATACAATCACTCTTAAATTCTTCACAGGGATTTACAAATATTCCTATAGGTAATGTTTCTGTGCCTTTTAAACCAAGTACAATATTTAGGAAAGCAGGATCTGAAGTTTCGATAAAAACTTTGGAACCGTCTACCCTTGCTTCAAAAAGCCCATAATTATTTATTTCTGATGTTAACAAGTTTGCTAGATTTTCTGCATCTAAAGCAACATTTGTGCATGTAAAACTAAAACTATTAGTATAAATGTCATTTCCATTATAAACTCCTTGTAAAATACCATAAGAAGGGCTAGAACAAATTGTCGTGATAAAATCTTCAACCTCTACAATAACAACATGTTTACAAATTAAACCTTCTATTTCACTCCCCCAGACAGCTGGATCTGTTGAACCATCGGTTAAATTTGGATTCTCTATAAATGACTGTATATCAATATAATTAATCAGAAAACCAGCATCCTCTCCATTACATCCATCAGTTATTCCATCTGGAAAGGTTCCGTTAGAAGGATCAGTATTTTCGCACATAAATGGACAAGTTGCCAATTCTAAAGCATACATTAATTCATTTTTACGTTGTATATACATATACTTACCAATATACCAATAGTTGTCATCTGTTGGGTTACTATAAGCAGCTTGTGTTGCAGTGATTACATCATCCCAAAACCCATTTGACAGTTCTGTATTTAAAGTTGTTTTAACACTTATATATGCTGAGATATTAAAAATCGGATCTTGGGTTAATAAATTTACAACAGATAAACCTGATGATGTTACACTTCCTGATGATGGAAAATAACCTAAATTACGAGCTTCTAATAGTGTTAAAGTATTAGATAATATTTGATCATAGTTTTTACTTCCACTTGACAATGTACACCAACCAGCATGACAAATTTCAGGATGAAAATCTACTAGCCCATTAAAATTATAACTTCCATTAGTTACAATACTTGGTAAAACTGTAGCCCAATCACTATCCCAGTTGTCAATTATGTCTTGCCATGAAGTAATTCCAAGATTCGTTAAACCAAAATCATCATAAAAACTTCCTATTCCTAAACCGTCATAATAATTTACAACATTAGTATTAAACCAGTTAGCATTTGGAACGCCAGTCCCCCCTATTAAAGTT
>JAGXIB010000226.1 GCA_024635865.1 Flavobacteriales bacterium | reverse complement strand
TAAGCTTTGCTCTATCTTCTTCGTCTCTTTCGTTTAATTTATTATAAGGAATATTAAATTTTTCGCGACTTAGCTCGTCTCTTAATTCATTTAATCCTAACATAATTTGATCAAGTACGCTAAGATAAGTTTCAAATTTAGTAGAGTTATCTAACTGAATAGTAACCATCCCTTCTTTGGCTAATTCATTATACTCCCCAACCAATTCAATTGCATTTAACTTTCCTTCAAACGTATTTAAAGAGTCTTCATATTTTTCTTGTTGAGTTACATCTAATGTTCCTGCAGAAACATACCCTTTAAATAGTTTAATTTTAGCTTCAACTTCTTCTTTTTTTATTGGCATTAAAGCAGGCCAGTTCTCTGCAGTTAAAGGATGTATATAAAACTCTCTTACCTTTTCTTTAATATCTTTAATTTCTGCTAATTCTCTCTCTAGTAAGATTTGATCTTTTCTATTGGCTACAATTTCCAAAACATCTCTAGGAAGTACCTTAGGAGGAATTTGCCCCTCAGGAACCCTTTGTGGCAAACGTTCTTCAACCACTTTTTCTTTATGCAAAGTTGTAGTTACTAAGAAAAATATCAACAGCAAGAACGCAATGTCTGCCATCGAACTCGCATTTATTTCTTCGACTTCTCTTGCCATTTGTAATATTATTTAACTATTTTCATTACAGAACCAGCGATCCACATAAAGATTGCTACCCCTCCTAAAATCATCGTTGTAGTAAATGCTGCACTTACCATTTTCCAGTTCGAGGGAGTGTACACTGCTTCGAAATCTGGGTTATTAGCTAATTCTTTTGCTTCAGCTGTTAAATATTCAGCAGGAACAACATCGCTTGTAACTGAATAAATAATGTAGACCAAAATTAAAAATCCCACGGTAGAAATTATTCCTACTAATGACTTTTTAAAGTCTCCTGCAATAGAAAGTGCTGAACCTAAAATTAAAACGAGTATTACAGCTCCTAACACATAAAATGTAAAGTTTAGAATTGTATTTACGTTAGATTGAACAGCGGCCTCACGTTCTTCTTTGACGCGAATTCCTTCATCCATAATAAACCTTTCTAATTCAGCTTGCGAAAGTTCATCTTTTTTATTTTGCTCTAAAGCAACTTCTGTCCCAAGCTTTACAATATCTTTATTATCGTAAGAAGCTGGATTACCTCCTTGAACCAAAGTTACAGTCAGGTAAATCCCTACTATTGCAATAATTGCAACTAAAGCTTTTAACCCTATATTTAATATATTATTATTCATTATAATCTGTTTTTTTAGTTTAATCAACTAATGTATTCATAATTCTAAAACCTAATCAGTTTAAAAATTGATTACTTTTTAGATAAATCATGCTTTACTAACAAATCAATTAACGAAATAGAAGCATCTTCCATTTGGTTAACTAAAGAATCTATTTTAGACACGATATAATTATAAAAGATTTGCAGTATAATCGCTACAACCAATCCAGAAACAGTAGTAATTAAGGCAACCTTAATACCTTTTGCTAGTACAGAAGGATCAACTTCCCCTTTTGATTGAGAAATCGCGTCAAACGTTTGAATCATCCCGATTACTGTACCCATAAACCCAAGCATTGGAGCAAGCGCAATAAATAAACCGATCCAAGACAATCCTTTTTCTAACAACCCCATTTGAACACTCCCGTAAGAAACAACAGCTTTTTCTGCCATATCAACTCCTTCAGAGCTTCTTTCTAATCCTTGGTAAAAAATACTTGCAACTGGTCCTCTTGTATTTCTACAAACTTCTTTTGCTTCATCAACACCTCCAGAAGCTAAAGCCCCTTCGATTCGCTCAAGTAATTTACTCGAGTTTGTTGTTGCCAAGTTTAAGTAGATGATTCTTTCGATCGCTAATGCTAAACCTAAAATCAAACAGATTAAAACCAAAGCCATAAATTCAGGTCCACCCTCAATAAACTTTTGCTTAATCATTTGTGTAATTGGAACTGCTACGTCTTCTGTTGCTCCCGCATCAACTTCCTGAGCCATTGCTACTGATGCGTTTGCAATCGAAAATACCCCAAAGGCTAAAAATCCAAATAGTTTTTTCATCGTTTTAATTTTTGTTCTTACCAACGTTTTTTAACGTAAGATTTGTGTGTTTATTATTACTTTACTAATTAAAATTCCTTGTAAAATTAAGGCTTTCACCTTTAATGTCTTTTTACAGTGAGCCAAAATACAAAAAATATTTAAATCAACTAGAGAAGAAATAAGGAAAGGTTGAAATTTATTTATTAACGGTCTTAAAAGTTTACAATGTAATATTGTTTTTTTAGAGAGTTGGAGAATTGAAAAACAAGAAAATAAGGAATTTTTAAATTAAAAAGTTATTTCATTTCTCCACAAAACACTTGAGTGAGAGCACTCTTAATCTTACCTGTTTCTGTTTGCTCGCCCAAGACAACCATCATTTTTGTGACTGCTGCTTCTAATGTAATGTCTCTTCCGCTTACTACTCCTATTTTTCCTAACCCTTTACTTGTTTCATATCGCCCTTGAATAACTTCTCCTTTTTTACATTGGGTGACATTAAATAGAATAATATCATTTCGAATTGCTCGCAATAGTTCATCTAAAAACCATTTCCTGCTCAAAGCGTTTCCTGAACCAAAGGTGTGCAGAACAACTCCTTTTAAGTCAGGAGCATTAAAAAAATGACGAACAAATCCTTGGGTAATTCCAGGGAAAAGAGTTAAAACAGCTACGTTTTGATTAAAATTTCGATAAACTTGAAGAGGCTTATTGGTAGGTTTTAAAATTTTACCAAAGTTATAGTCGATGTTTATCCCAGCATTTGCAAGATTAGGATAATCAAATGACTCAAACGCTTCAAAATGCTCTGCATTTAGTTTCGTCGTTCTGTTTCCTCTATACAGTTTGTATTCAAAATAAACCGAAACTTCAGGAACAATTGGCTTACCATTTAGTTTGGCTCCCGCAATTTCTATTGCAGTTACTAAATTTTCCTTCCCGTCTGTTCGAATAACTCCTATGGGTAATTGAGACCCTGTAAAAACAACAGGTTTGTCTAAGTTCCGTAACATAAAACTTAAAGCACTTGCAGAGTAAGCCATTGTATCTGAACCATGTAAAATAACAAACCCGTCGTATTTACAATAATTCTCTTCGATTAATCCTGCTATTTTTAACCATGTTTCTGGTTCTACGTTTGAAGAGTCGATGGGCTCTTTAAAAAAAAGGGTTTCTAACTGGTAGGGTATTTTTTTTAACTCAGGAACCTCTTCGGTGATTTGATTAAAATCAAATGGTTTTAAAGCTCCTGTTTCCAAATCTGTTATCATACCAATGGTTCCACCAGTATAAATAATTAATATTTTAGATTGAGCAACTTTAGATTTATTCATCACGATTCTGAAATGACTTTTTTATTTCTTTTAAAGATTTCAAAGTCATTTACTCCTTCTCCAAAAAAACGTTTATTAAATAAGATAACAATTACTATCCCTATTGAAATTGCAGAGTCAGCGATATTAAACACAGGAGGAAAAACTTCTTCGCCTGCTAAGTTAAATGGCATCCATGAAGGATAATAAAACTCAGCATGAATCATATCTACCACACACCCTTGGAAAAGCCCAGCATAACCTTCGAAGTTAGCTTGAGCTAACCCTGTATACCCTAACCAATCTTGAATCATTGGATCCCAAGTTGTTCCTCTATCAAATAAGAATCCGTAAATGACACTGTCTAGAATATTTCCCAGCGCTCCAGCAAAAACTAGAGAAATAGAGAGAACTAACCCCTTGTGTGCTTTGTTTTCTATTAAGTTTCGAATTATAAACCCTAGCCCAACTATTGCTAAAACCCTAAATAAGCTTAACACTATTTTTCCCCAATCTCCTCCAAATGCCATTCCAAATGCCATTCCTGGGTTTTCGATGAAATGAAACTTTAAAAACCCAACATTTCCAACAACTTCATGCAACAAAGCATTAGTTTTTATCCAAATTTTCGAAAATTGATCTATAAATACTACAGAAAAAATTGTTATTAAAGCTACCCTCACTATCTCTTGAATTTAAAAGTCAAAGCGTTTTTCTAATTGCTTTTCTGTTTTGTAAAACATCACAAATACTCCACTAAGCACAACAACTATTGAAATTAATGCACTAATCATATCGTCTAATTTAGGAACAAACAAACTAGATAGCCCTAGAATAGTATATACTATTCCTATAACCGTCAATATCTTTGATGAGTACCGTTGTGAAAAGTGCCAAGCTTGATGAGACTGCATTGACCTAGAAGTTCTATAACCATACAACCCGTTAATTTTTTTAGGAGGAAATTTAATTAAAAACAACCCAAGAGCCACGCATAAAACCCCGACAAGGGTTAAAATAATAAAAATGACATTTTGGTATTCAATTCCTTCCATCTAAAAATTACTTGAAGTGTTTTAGCCGATTAACCTTGTGCATTTTTTGCTTCAATACTTAGTGTTGCATGAGGAACAAGTCTTAATCTTTCTTTACGAATTAATTTACCTGTACCTCTACAAACTCCGTAAGTTTTATTAGAAATTCTTATTAGCGCATTTTCTAAACTCTTTACAAATTTTTCTTGCCTTACTGCTAATTGAGCTTGACTTTCTCTCTCCATTGTTTCCGAACCATCTTCCATCATATTAAATGAACGACTGGTATCATCTGTCCCATTGTCTCCTTTATGTGATAATGATTCTCTTAATAGAACTAAATCTTCTTTTGCTTCTATTAACTTCCCTTCTATTAACTCTTTAAACTCCTGTAAATCTTCGTCGCTATATCTGTTTATTTTATCTTCTGACATACCTAAATATATTTTATACTATTTTTATTTAACTTTTTTCTAATGTTAATTCAGCGTCCACGCCTTTTTCTATTTCAAAAACAAGGGACTTCCCTTGAATATTTTCTACTAAAACTAAGGAATTTGCCAAAGTTTCGGAACAAATATAATCTAAATTCTTTTCTACCGCTTCATTTATATTAGCATTTGACTTAATCTTTAAATCTATTTTATCTGTCACTTCTAAACCACTTTCTTTTCTTAAGTTCTGAATCCTGTTTACAAACTCGCGTGCAATTCCCTCGTCTTTTAATGCTTTGCTGATAGTAACGTCTAGTGCAACGGTTAAATTGCCTTCAGTGGTAATTAGCCAACCTGGAATATCATCTGTTGCAATTTCAAAATCATTTAAGTCTAATGCTACTTCTACTCCATCTATAATTCCTTTCCATCCATTATTTTTCTCAACGACTGCAATTTCTTCTTGCCCCCATTGATTAACTGTTGCAATAATTGGTTTCATTTGTTTACCATACTTCTTACCTATTGTTTTAAAGTTCGGTTTTATTTTTTTGACCAACACACCAGAAGTATCTTTCAACAGCTCTAATTCTTTTACGTTAACTTCTGAAAGAATTAAGTCTCCTACTGCCTTTATTCTGCTTTCGAATGACTCATCTAATATTGGAACCATTATTTTTTGTAATGGTTGTCTCACTTTTATTTTCTCTTTAGCTCTAATGCTTAAGACCATAGAAGAAACGCGTTGAGCTACACTCATTCTCTCTTCAAGCTCAACATCTATTAACTTTTCATCAGAAACTGGGAAATCAGCCAAGTGAACAGATTTTTCTAAATGCTTATTACTAACAGCGATTAAGTCCGAAAACAATTTATCTGTGTAAAATGGAGCAATTGGAGAAGCTAAAATAGCAACAGTCTCTAAACAGCTATATAAAGTTTGGTAAGCGGAAATTTTATCCTCCGAGTATTCACCTTTCCAAAATCTTCTCCTGCATAAACGCACATACCAATTACTCAATTGGTTGGTAACAAAATCTTGTATTAAACGACCAGCTCTTGTTGGCTCATAGGCCTCAAAAGCATTCTCTACCTCTATGATTAAAGAGTTTAGTTTAGAAATAATCCAACGGTCTATTTCAGGTTGCTTTTCGGTTGAAACCTGAGGTTCACTAAAGCTAAATTCATCAATGTTAGCGTATAGAGCAAAGAATCCATAAGTGTTGTAAAGTGTTCCAAAAAGCTTACGTTGCACTTCGGTGATTCCTTCAACGTCAAACTTTAGGTTATCCCATGGCTGGGCATTGGTAACCATATACCAACGAGTAGCGTCTGCTCCATATTTACTTAAAGTCTCGAAAGGATCGACCCCGTTCCCTAAACGTTTAGACATTTTTTGTCCATTCTTGTCTAAAACAAGACCATTTGAAATTACATTTTTATAAGCTACTCGGTCAAAAACCATTGTAGCAATAGCATGTTGTGTGTAAAACCACCCACGTGTTTGATCTACTCCCTCTGCTATAAAGTCTGCTGTTCCAAAACCTTTATCGTCTATTAGCTCTTTATTCTCAAAAGGATAATGATGTTGGGCAGTTGGCATTGAACCTGAATCGAACCAAACATCAATTAAATCTAATTCTCTTTGCATTGGTTCTCCTTTTGAAGAAACCAAAACTAGCTCATCTACATAGTTTTTATGTAAGTCAAAGGTGTTGTAGTTTTCTTCACTCATGTCCGAAGGGTCGAATAGAGTAAAAGGATTTTCTGTCATCAAACCAGCTGCAATAGACTTCTCTACTTCTGTTTTTAATTCTTTTACAGAGCCTATACAGATGGATTCACTTTTATCTTCTGTTCTCCAAATGGGAATAGGGATTCCCCAATAGCGTGAACGAGATAAATTCCAATCATTAGCATTTTCTAACCAGTTCCCAAAACGTCCCTCTCCAGTTGATTTAGGTTTCCAATTGATGGTTTTATTTAATTCAACCATTCGGTTTTTCACTTCTGAAATCTTTATAAACCAACTGTCTAATGGGTAGTATAAAATTGGTTTATCTGTTCTCCAACAATGAGGGTAACTATGTTCGTATTTCTCTACTTTAAAAGCTCTATTTTCTTCTTTTAATTGAATGGCAATTTCGACATCAACTGATCTTTCTGGCACTTCATCATCTTCGTAATATTCGTTTTTAACATACTTACCAGCAAACTCACCCATCTCTGGTCTAAAACGACCTTGTAAATCTACTAATGGTACTAAATTCCCTTCGTTATCTTTTACTAACATTGGAGGAATATCAGATTCTTTTGCAACTAATGCATCGTCCTGACCAAAAGTAGGAGCTATATGAACAATTCCTGTTCCGTCTTCTGTTGTTACAAAGTTTCCTGTAATGACTCTAAACGCTTTTTCAGGATTATCATTTGGTAAAGCATACGGCAATAATTGTTCGTACCCTATTCCTTCAAGGTCTTTTCCCGTATATTCTGCTTCTAATTCGTATGGAATTTTCTTATCCCCTAATTTATAATTAGCTAAGGTTAGTTCTTCATTTGCAGGAGCATATTTACCTGAAAGTTGTTTTCCAACTAAAAGTTTAGCTAAAACTAGTTTTACTGCTTCGCCAGTATACTGATTAAATGTATTGACCAAAACATATTCAATTTTTGGCCCCACACACAATGCCGTATTAGATGGTAATGTCCATGGAGTTGTAGTCCAAGCGATAAAATAAGTATTCTCTGGCAATACATTATTTGGCTTCGCTTTAAATTGGGCAACTATTGTTGTATCCTTGACATCTTGATAAGCTCCTGGCTGATTAATTTCGTGAGAACTAAGACCTGTTCCTGCTTTTGGTGAATATGGTTGAATGGTATAACCTTTATACATTAAATCCTTATTATAGATTTGTTGTAGTAACCACCATACAGACTCCATATATTTATTATCGTAAGTAACATATGGGTGCTCCATATCTACCCAATAACCCATTTTTTCTGTTAAATCGTTCCATACATCTGTATATCTCATGACTGCCTCGCGACAAGCTTTATTATACTCATCAATAGAAATTTTAACTCCAATATCTTCTTTGGTGATACCAAGCTCCTTTTCCACCTTAAGCTCTACAGGCAAACCATGTGTATCCCAACCAGCTTTTCTGTCTACGCGAAAACCTTTTAGTGTTTTATAGCGACAAAATATATCTTTTACCGTTCGCCCTATAACATGATGAATTCCTGGCAACCCATTTGCGGATGGTGGACCTTCAAAAAAGACAAATGGCTTATTCTCATCTTTAGAAAGAATACTTTCTTCAAAAGTATTTTCTTTCTTCCATTTTTCTAAAACTTCTGTAGCAATATTAGGTAAATTTAACCCTTTGTTTTCGGTGTATTTAGCGCTCATTCTATTTGTTCGTCTGTTAGAATATTGATTTCACACGAAAGTAATCAAAAAATAGCTGAGAGCAAATTAGTTAAGATAGATTGTGACAGCTTTAGAAACTATTATTTTTAGTTTGCTACTTTAGGTATTAATATCTCTCCATCATTCGAAATAATAAACGATCAAAAGATTAAAAAAATTGGTTGAATTATTCTTTAATCAATCGAATTTTAGCTTTCTTATTTTTAGACTCGATAATCAATAAGTAAATACCATTAGGCTCAGATAAACTTACATTCAAAATCTGGCTTTCAAAAAATGTTTCTGACTGAATCAATTTACCTTTAACATCTGTTATACTTAAAGTAGTTGACTTGAAATTAGAACCTAAGTCAATAGAAAAATTTCCATTTGTTGGATTAGGATATAACAAAAGTTCATTTCCAAAACTATTTTCAAGAAAACCAACACTAGCTATGGAATTACAAGCAGATGTATCTACGCATCCATTTTGATTAATTTGAACAGCATAATTACCGTTGACTGAAGCAACATAACTTTGATTTGTTTCTCCTGAAATAATAGAATAATTTGAATTACAGTCTAACCACTGGTAAGCTGCTCCAGATACATCTGAACTCAAACTGACTCCACTCTGAGTTACAGAATTATCAACGGTATTAATCGTTAAGTTTAATGTTACTATAGAATCACAATTAGCAGCATTTATTAGTGTATGGGTTGCGGTAGTATTATTTGAAAAATAAGTATTACCGTCAATCCATTGTAAGGAATCACAAGCTATTTGAGTATCCACTCCTGTTGTAGGAGAACATGCTTCGGTAAGAGAAAAAACTACAGGGGAAGTAGTTTGATCTCCAGAAGTACCTCCATTCTGATTAACAGCTAACCCAACTCCATAAAAACTAACTGTTCCTGTATTTGCAATAGGTGCCGTCCAACTAGCTTGAAAAACTCCAGTGTTTGATGGGCCTCCATCATGTTCAAAATAAGGTCTTCCTGATATTGTTACAAGTTGAGCATTTGATGATGGCGAAGAAAACGTTCCTCCAGCAGCATTAGTGCTAGTTAGTACTCCACCTTGAAACCCAAACCCATTTGAGGAACCAGAAACGGTATAAACAACAGTATAAGTATCTCCTGCTGTATAACTTGAAACTGGAGTTGAACCATCTAAAACTTGTACTCCTAAAGTAGCATTAAAACTACCTCCAGAGTGACATTGAGCGCAAGTAGCACTAGACAAAGGAGAACCTGTTCTATCTCCTAAACCTCCAGTTCCTGGCCCTCCACTAAACAAAGGCTGAAAGTCTTCAATTTGGCTTTTAATCTTTGCAGAATTAAAACTAAAGAACAAAAAAGCTAGTAAAATAGTAGCTAGAAGGTATAGGTATGATTTTTTCATAAAACAATAAGAATTAATTTCTTTATTTTACGAAAATAATAAAAAAGAAGTCCGAACCAAATTATATCTAATAGGAGTTTGTTTAATCGTTACACCTCTTACAACTCAACTCTATTTAAAACCTCTTCCAAACAGATCTTAAACCACTCAGTATAACCTTGAGGATTCTCTTGAATATCTTTAGTCAAGTCAGTAATAGAAATATACTTATAGCTTTCAACTTCTTCTGGGTTAGGGTTAATTTCTCCCTCATACTCACCTATATAAACATGATCTAATTCGTGCTCTGTCAAACCGTTATCTAACGCACTTTTATATGTGAAATGAAAGACTTCTTTTATTTCACAATCGAAGCCCATTTCTTCCTCTAGTCTTCTATGAGCCGCATCAATAGTTTTTTCCTGATCTCTTGGGTGACTACAACAAGCGTTTGTCCATAACCCTCCAGAGTGATATTTTGAAAATGCTCTTTGATGTATTAGCATCTCTCCTTTAGAATTAAATAAGAAAACAGAAAAAGCTCTATGCAACAAGCCTTTTTCATGTGCTTCTATTTTTTCCATTAACCCCAATTGGTTATCATTCTCATCCACAAGAATTAAGTATTCCATTTTATTGCTTTATAAGTTTTTGAGTCTCTAAAACTCTTGATTCACTAATTAATTGAATAAAGTAGATTCCTTTAGAAAACATAGAAACATCAATGTTTTCTGTTTTATTCACCACCCCTCTTTTAATCTCCTGCCCTATTGAATTTTGGAGTTTATACTCTAAAAAATCATTTGAAAGGTTAGTTTTAATCGTTAGTAAATCATTAAAAGGATTAGGAAAAATTAGAGTTTTAAACTTTTTACTCTCTTTGTTAAGACCTACAGCACCAGAGATATAAATTTCTGTCAACTCACTAGAGTTAAAATCTCCTCCTTGTTTAATAAGCGTATTATTATCAGTCGTTAATTGATAGGATCCATTACCAAACACACAACAAACTCCATCATTTTCACTATCAAAAATTTCGAATTCGTAACACTCACCAACGACAACATCCATCGTGTCTAAAAAATGAGTAGCATCAGTTGTGTAAGGCCCTCCTTGATTAAGGACTGTCCCATTTAAATCTCTAAACTCCCAAGTTGTTTCTTCAGAATAGTTATCTGTTAAAACATCTAAATATACTTTAGTGGTGGAAAAACTGTTCTGAAAAAGGGAAAGAGATTCTGAACTTTCATCGTTTCCAGGAAACTCATCGACGCTACCATTAGGAAAAGACACTGCTGCATCTACTACATAAGTGCCATTTGCTGAGGACAATAATCCAAGCTGAATATCTTCTGTTTGATTTTGCGATAAATTACCAACCCAATTTATTGTAGAACTTGGACCAGCGTTTAGAGACCAAATTATTGTAGCGCTTGTTAAGTCGTTAGTCCCCCTATTTTGAAGCCTTATTGAGGCCGTTGTTGTTGTTTGTCCACATACAGCTTCTGGAAACTGAACCGAAGTACTCGCGTCTATTGAAAACACCTGAAATGGAGGGTATGACTCGATAGTATTTACATTAGAGTTGATTGGATCTAGCCAGTCTTTTAGCCTTTCAGAAGCTGACGCTCCATCCCATGACAAACCTAACCGTCCATAATAATCATTTAGTCCATTATCTACCGTTCCAACACATGCAGCTCCTCCTCCATATAGCTGACCTATTACCTTTCCGTTTTGATCAAACAAAGGCGAACCAGATGAGCCGCCTTCAGTCACACCCATTTCCCATCCACCATCAGCTGCAGTAATTTCCCAAGTTTGGGCTCCTGCATTAGTTGCTTTAATTGGACCAGAATCATCTCTGCAAACCTTCATTATATCTCCTCTTGGGTGGTGAATACCAACTACATAAGTAGGAGAAACATCAGACTTATCCCATCCCACCCAGGTTAAATCCCAAGATGGAGGAATCGCCGAGTTAATCTCTACTAAACAAAAATCTGTGTTTGAGTTTCTAGCTCTTAATGTTGCGCCACTTATTACTTTTGTAGTAGCACTATCTATACCAGGACCTGACATTGCACAAATCGGATTTGGACTTATCCATTCGAACTTGAAAGACCAGTTAGCAGGGTTACTATAACAATGATTTGCCGTTAAGAAGTAGGGTTTCTGATCGTTCGCGGTATTATTTACTAATGCTCCTGAACAAAAGCTTGACCCTCCTGAAATTAAAATACCAACCGATTTTTTATTTAACTCTTTTAAAGGATCCCAGTCTGACCCTATAGAACAGTCAACATCTAAATTACAATCTCCTGAGCTATTCAAAGATTTTTGACTTTTAAAAGAATCGGCATTACGATAACCATGAGTAATAGACTCTATGTTTAACTGAACATTACTGCTTACAGATGAAGGCTCGTAATACTCAACAACTATATTATCTGACTCTATCAACCATGTTCCAAATCGATTGCTTTCTTGATTCTCTTTAGAGGTGTACCTTCCCAGCAAGTGTTCATGACTTTCATCATACAAAAACAACTCACTTCCTTCTGGTAAAAAAAACTGATCAAAAATAATATTTAGAGAGAGTGCTTTAGGTGAATAAACTTTTAGTCTCCATATTTTATCTCCATTTTCTAATTCAGACCATTGACCGTTTTCCAAACCCAGACTAACCTGGTGCTTAACCCCAAATCTCCACGGTAAAGGAAGCTTATCATTTACTTTATCTTCTTCAATTAATGCGTTTATATCTAATTCTGGCAATTGATAAACTGCTGTTAGTTTATCTTCTTTTAAGAACTTCCAACTTTTTGGATGCTGATTAAAACCTTGTCCAAAAGACCATGAGTAAGCAACCAATAGAAAAATAAAAAAAAACGTGTTTTTCATAATCAGTATTATTAATGACAAGTAATTTACAAAAAAATATCCTTATTTGTTAATCCTATTGAGGTTTTTCTCTCTATTGGCTATTTCCCAAGCAGTGTAAAAAACTAACTTTGTTGTTCTTTCTAGCTTTTCAAAATCAATTTTTTCTACATCATCCGTTGGCTTATGATAGTCCTCATGTGTCCCACTGAAATAGAAAATGACAGGAATATCATTTTTAGCAAAGTTATAGTGATCAGATCGATAGTAAAAACGGTTTGGATCAGATTCATCATTATAGGTATAATCTAAATCCATTTTTATTTTATCAGCATTTATCCTCTCACTTATTTCATGCAAATCTGGACTAATCTTATCTGAACCAATTAAATAAACATAGTTATTATTATCATGAAGGTCATCTACCCTCCCAATCATGTCAATATTTAAATCCACAACCGTGTTTTTTAAATCATAAACTGGGTTCTCAGTATAAAACTTTGAGCCAAGCAGTCCTTTTTCTTCCCCAGAAACAGTCATAAACAACATGCTTCTTCTAGGTCCGTTCCCTGCTTTCTGAGCTTCTTTAAAAGCTTGAGCCAACTCCAACACCGCAACAGTTCCTGAGCCATCATCATCTGCTCCGTTACAAATCTCTCCCGCATCGAAACCCAGATGGTCATAATGCGCAGTAATGACAACTATTTCTTCTTTTTTATCTGTCCCTTCAATAAATCCTAAAACATTCTCTGAACTTAAAATTTGATCAACTTCTAATACCAAATCTACCTTACAAGAAGGAGTTGAGAACTTCTCAGTCGTATCTATTTTAAAATAGTTGAGAGCAACAGAATCAGATATAAAGAAATTTGGAATCAACTTATTTGGCTTTCTATTTCCTTTGTTATGTAATTCCATTGTTGGGTTTTGAATATAAAACTTGATGCGCTCTACCCTACTTTTAAAATCACTTTTGATTGTAAATAAAGCTACTGCTCCATTTTTTTGAGCTGCCTCTATTTTTTTTCGCCAGCTATCCCACTCTTCACCTACTTTAACATTCCTAGGAACTCCTTCTCTAATGACCACCACCTTGCCTTTGACCTCTATGTCTTTATAGTCGGAATAATTTTCACTGTCAATTCCATAGTTTACATAAACGACATCTAAGCCTGTAATGTTGGTATCATTAAAGCTACCTAAATAAAAGAAATCGTTTAAAAATATTAGTCGCTTACCATCTACTTTTACCTCAACCATTGCGGGGTCTTTGACAGCTACCGGAAAAGACTGAAAATAAGAAGTATCATAAACCCCTTTTTCTAAACCTATATTCTCAAAATAGTTTGCAATGTGCTTTGCTGCTTTCTTTTGACCCGGCATAGCTGTTTCTCTGCCTTCAAACTCATCTGAAGCTAAAACGATTAAGTGTTTCTTTAAATCAACTTGGGTGATGGTTTTTACATAAACATCTGCTTCTGCTTGATTAACAAAAGTCTGCCCAGTGTTTTTCTTAACACTACAGCCTAAAAGAACCACACTTAACAATCCTAAAAAAAACCCTCTTTTCATTTCCTTTTCTCCTTATTTTTTTTAGGAAATACCTCTCATAATCCCCTTTGTTGACCCCTTAATAAAATCGATGATTTTAGTTTTCTCTTCAGAGTCAGATAGCTCTACATCTGCTATTTTTATACCAGCCGAAACATTGCTATTTTGAACGTACAAGATACGATAGGTGTCTTCTATGTTTTTTACTTGATCGTCTGAAAAACCTCTTCTTCTGAGCCCTATTGAGTTAACTCCAATATATGAAAGAGGCTCTCTAGCAGCTTTTACATATGGAGGTATGT
>JAGXIB010000023.1 GCA_024635865.1 Flavobacteriales bacterium | reverse complement strand
TGCTATAGATGCTTTAACTATACAACAATACTTTGCTGGTTTGTATGCGCACACTAACTTAGATGAAGAACCGATTTCTGGGGGAAGACAAATGGGAGGTCACTTTGCAACTCGTAGCTTAGATGAAAATGGAAATTGGAAAAACTTAATGGAGCAAAAAAACTCAAGCGCTGACATTTCTCCAACTGCTGGTCAAATGCCTCGTTTATTGGGACTTGCTCTTGCTTCTAAAGTCTATAGAAATAATCCTCTTTTAAAAGATTTTAAACAATTCTCTAACGGAGGAAATGAAGTTGCTTTTGGAACCATTGGTGATGCAAGTACTTCTGAAGGATTATTTTGGGAAACAATAAATGCTGCTGGTGTTCTAGAAGTTCCTATGGCAATGTCTGTTTGGGATGATGGATGGGGTATTTCTGTTGCAAGGAAATACCAAACAACAAAAGATAGTATTTCTGATGCTTTAGTTGGCTTTAATAAAACTAAAGATTCAAATGGATATCATATTTATAAAGTTAAAGGATGGAATTACCCAGAACTAGTTAAAACCTACAGTGAGGCCATTGCTAAATGTAGAAAAGACCACACTCCAACTCTAATTCATGTCGTAGAAGTTACACAACCTCAAGGACATTCTACATCAGGATCTCATGAACGTTATAAAACTACTGAACAATTAGAATGGGGCGTTGAATACGACTGCATTGTTCAAATGAAGAAATGGATGACAAGTTCAGATAACTTTTCTGGACAACCAATTGCAACAGAAGAAGAATTAGATGCTATAAGAGCAGATACAAAAAAAGAGGTTCGCAAACAACAAAAACAAGCTTGGGCTAACTTTTTAGCAGAATTAAAGGTTGATAAAGATACTGCTGTAGTTTTATTAGAAAATTTAACGAAAGAAAGTAAGCATAGCGTTTTTGTGGTTAAATTAAAAGAGGAATTAGCAAAAAGTACGGACCCCATTCGTAAAGAAATACTTGGAATTGTAAAAAAAGCACTTCGATTAACAAGAGGAGAAACAACTAATGCTAAAACGACTTTAATAAATTGGGTCCACCAGATAGAAAAAGCTGCACAAGAAAAATATAGCTCTTTCCTATATTCTGAGTCTGAACATAGCCCCTTGAATATTGAAGCTGTTGAACCTGCTTATAGCAATGAATCAGAACAAGTAGACGGAAGACTAATTTTAAGAGAAAACTTTAGAGGATTGTTTGATAAGTATCCAGAACTATTAACTTTTGGAGAAGATGCAGGTAAAATTGGAGGCGTAAACCAATCTTTAGAAGGACTTCAAGAGCAATTTGGAGAATTAAGAGTTTCTGATACTGGAATTAGAGAAGCTACTATTTTAGGGCAAGGAATTGGAATGGCACTGAGGGGCTTAAAACCAATCGCTGAAATTCAATACTTAGATTATATTTTGTATTGTCTTCAGATCATGAGTGATGATCTAGCAACCGTTCAGTGGAGAACTAAAGGAGGTCAAAAATCACCTTTAATTATTCGTACTAGAGGGCACCGTCTAGAAGGAGTTTGGCATGCAGGCTCTCCAATGGCTGGAATCATAAACTTAATTAAAGGAGTGCATGTATGTGTTCCTCGTAACATGACAAAAGCAGCAGGTTTTTACAATACACTATTGGAAGGAGATGACCCTGCACTAGTTGTAGAGTGTTTAAATGGCTATAGGACAAAAGAAATAATGCCCGACAATTTGACCCAATTTAAGACCCCTTTAGGTATTCCTGAAGTTGTAAGAGAAGGTTCTGATGTTACTGTTGTTAGTTATGGTTCTACATTTAACCTTTGTGAAGTTGCCGCAAAACAATTGCAAGAAGTTGGCATCTCTATAGAATTAATCGATGTACAAACTTTAATTCCTTTTGATATTAAACACTCAATTGTAGAATCATTAAAGAAAACAAATAAAATATTATTTGTCGATGAAGATTTTGAAGGCGGTACAACTGCATTTATGATGCAACAAGTTTTACAAAATCAAGGAGGTTATTATCATTTAGATGCGCAACCAAAAACATTAGCAGCTCAACCACATCGGCCTGCTTACGGAACAGATGGCGATTACTTTTCTAAGCCAAGTATTGACGACATATTTGATGCTGTTTATGAAATAATGCATGAAGATAACCCAACTAAATTCGAATCAATTTACTAAATTAACATTAAACTTAATCTTGTGGATAAGACTCGTTAAACACTAGATTTGAGAACTATAATAATTTTTAATTAATTTATTATGCTACCCCAAACAAACCTACTTCACTTAAGGAGAAATCCTTTTGTGAAGCTTATGATTCCATTGATATTTAGCTTAGTTACTTTCTCCTACCTACCAATAAACTTATACTTAAGTTGTTTATTATTAGGAACTTTCTTTACCATTACTTTCATACTCTTCATTCAAAGAAAATGGATTAAAAACTACAAAACAAATTATATTTTTGGGTTATTGGTTTTCTCAAACATATTTCTTTTTGGATCAACTTATACAGCAGTTAAAGATTATAGATTAAAAAACAATTATCAAAAGCACCTTCAAAAAAACTCGCTAATTAAAGGAGAGGTGATAGAGTTATTGGTTGAAAAAAACAACAGTTATGAGGCATTAATCGCTATCAACACAATAATAAATGATCAGAAACAAATCACGACTCACGGAAAGGTTAAGTGTTACTTTCCAAAGGAGGAAATAGACTTATTGCCAACCATTGGAGACCTAATACTTTTTAAGTCTCAACTGAATGAAATTGAACCTCCAAACTTTCCAAATCAATTTGATTATAAGAGCTACCTCGCTTCAAAAGAGATATTGCATTCTACTTTCATCCCTACCAATAAGTTTATTATTGTAGATAAAACCCTTTCTATATATGGCTTTGCTCAGGACATAAGAAAAACTATCATTAGCCAATTCAAAACTTCAGGCTTAAAAGAAAACGAATTGAATATCCTCTCTGCTTTATTTTTAGGTCACAAACAATCACTTTCTAAAGAAACTAAAAATAATTATACAAATGCTGGAGCAATGCACGTTCTGGCGGTATCAGGTCTTCATGTTGGTATAATCCTCTATTTATTCACTTATTTATTTGACTTTATTTTTGGTAAAACAAAGAAGAAAAAGCTCAAAATTATTTTAATTCTATTCGCAATATGGGGCTTTGCATTATTAACTGGACTAAGCATTAGTGTTGTCAGGTCTGCAGTTATGTTTTCTTTTCTGGCTATAGGCAGCCTAATCTCTAATAAAATTAATGTCTACAACTCAATTGCTGCCTCCGCTTTTATTATTTTATTAATTAACCCTAATTCACTATTTGATTTAGGGTTTCAGTTAAGTTATGTTGCAGTAATTGGTATTGTTTATTTTTACCCTAAAATTTACAACCTTTTTTATATTAATAATAGACTTGTTAATTATATTTGGAGTATTACAGCAGTTTCTATTTCAGCACAAATAGTAACGACTCCTTTAAGTATCTATTATTTTCATCAAATACCTACTTATGCAATTCTGTCAAATTTATTTGTGATTTACTTTGCTATGGGAATCATTACTTTAAGTATAATTTCCTTGTTAACTCTAGTTTACAACCCTCTATTTAATTTAGTTTCTTCACTATTAGACTATATCATTAAAACACTAAACCAGTTAATTGAATCTATAGCAACTCTCCCAATAGCTACGATAAATAATTTGTATATTTCTGGACCTCAGTTAGTACTAATTTATATTAGTCTAATCATAGTTGTATTGTTTTTAGAAACTAAGCAAAGAAGCTATATAAGGTTAGCACTATTATCTCTAAGTATTTTATGTATTATAGAACATATAGAAAACTATTCGTTTGCTAACAACCAAAAACTTATGGTCTACAATACTCCAAATGACTTATCCATTAATATAATGAGTAAAAATATGAATCAGGTTTACACTTCTGATACCTCAGAGTTGAATAAAACTCAATTATACAGAGATTTGTCTAATAATTGGGGAGCACATGACTTGCCAGATCCAGAATTTAATTTTATTGATCAATTAACTAATCAAGAAATAAAAATTAATAATCAGTCTTTATTAATTCTTAATGCCAAAACAATAAAGCCCTTGAACAAAATTTTTGATTATATAATTATTAATAACAATGAGCTAAACTTAGGCTCCATTTCGGAAAAAGTAAAAGGGAAAAAGTATTTACTTGGAAGCAAAATCAAATCAACTAAAGAAAAAGCCATTAAAGTTCAAAATCGGTTTTATAATTTTAAAATTCAGAGCTTAAAAAGCCATCATGAAATAGATTTATAAAATTCTATTCAAGCTAAAAAAAGTTAAAATGACAGTTTGACAGTAAAAAGATTTTGGTATCAATTTTGACTTTAACGAAAGTAAGTTACCTTTACGGGATTAAAATAATAAAAACAGATAAACAAATAAATAAAATGGCTTTAGAATTTACAGAATCGAATTTTGATGAATTAATAAAAACGGACAAACCAGTATTAATTGACTTTTGGGCTAAATGGTGTGGACCTTGTCGTTTAGTTGGACCTCATGTTGAAGCATTAGCTACAGAATATGAAGGAAAAGCTGTTATTGGAAAAGTAAATGTTGATCAACATGGAGCTTTGGCAGCTAAATATGGTGTTAGAAATATTCCTACTCTAATCGTTCTTAAAAACGGAGAAGTAGTAGACAAAGTAGTTGGAGCAGTTCCTAAAGATACATTGGCAGCAAAGTTAGATGCTAATATGTAATTAGAGATATTATTAAAACAAAAAAAGCCGAATAGATATCTATTCGGCTTTTTTATTTTAATAACATTAAGTTTTATACTCTTCCTGGGTAAACTTTTAAAGCTTCTTCTAAGCACTTAACTGCCTTAATCAAAGATTCTTTCTTAAGTACGTAAGCAACTCTTACCTCTTGTTGACCTAATCCTTTGGTAGCATAAAATCCTGTTGCAGGAGCTAACATAACTGTTTCGCCCTCGAATTCAAAATCTTCTAACAACCACTGACAAAATTTATCAGCATTGTCTATCGGTAATTTTGCAATAGTATAAAAAGCCCCTTTTGGTTTAGGACAAATAACTCCTTCAATCTTATTTAAACTATCTACTACAATATTTCTTCTTTCTACATATTCTTCAATGACACCATCAAAATAACTTTGAGGTGTTGCTAAAGCTGCTTCCCCTGCTATTTGACCAAAAGTTGGAGGACTTAACCTAGCTTGACCAAATTTTAAAGCAGCATTCATAAAATCAGCATTCTTACTAATTAGCGCTCCTACTCTAGCTCCACACATACTGTAACGTTTAGAAACAGAGTCAATTACAATAACATTATCATCAATTCCTTCTAGATTTAAGGCCGAATGAGGAGTTGCTCCATCGTAGCAAAACTCTCGATAAACCTCATCGGAGAACAAAAAAAGATCATGCTTCTTAACTAAGTCTCTTAACTTTTCTAACTCTTCTTTGCTGTATAAATAGCCAGTTGGATTTCCTGGATTACAGATTAAAATTCCTTTCGTTTTTGAAGTAATTAACTTTTCGAAATCAGAAATTGGAGGTAATGAAAAGTCATCTTCAATTTTTGAGGTCACTGGAACTACCTTTACGTTTGCTGTAACACCGAAAGCATTATAGTTTGCGTAAAACGGTTCTGGAACAATGAGTTCGTCTCCATCATTAAAACAAGTCTGAAAAGCAAATATTAATGCTTCTGAACCTCCAGTGGTAACCATTATCTGATTATCTGGATTTAAATCGATATTAAAACCTTTATAATACTTTGCAAGTCCTTCTCTATAAGACTGAAAGCCTGCTGAGTGACTATACTCTACAACTTTTAAATCTAAGTTGTGGATTTTGTCTAACACCACTTTAGGGGTTTCTATATCTGGTTGACCTATATTTAAATGGTAAACGTTTTTCCCATCTTTTTTAGCTTGTTCAGAAAAAGGAACTAATTTTCTAATTGGCGAAGCAGGCATTTCAGCTGCTTTTCTCGATAAAATTGGCATAAGTAATGTTTCTTTTAATTTTAGAATCACAAAATAACAAAAGATATTAAAATTAGCATCCGAAAAAGCTAACAAATATGAAGATTGTTAATAAAAGACCTAATGAGTATGACTTCCTTAAAAATCAATTAACATATATTTGGAGCTTTAAATCAATGCTTTATGGTGAAAATATATGTTTTAATAGTCTTTCTGGTTTTATTTTTTAATTGCCAAGCTCAAGTACCGACAGAAATAACAGGGATTAACTACCAAGGTATAGCTAGAGATGCTGATGGAGAAATATTAGCTGGAGAAACTTTAGAAGTAAGAATTACAATAGCTAACCTTGCAGACCCAACCTTATATTCAGAAACTCACCCAAGTATTACAACAAACGAATTTGGGTTGTTTACTTTAATTATTGGCAATGGGACTGTAGGGTCGGGCACCTATAACACTTTATCAGCTAATTTGTGGAAACTTGCTATATCTATCCAAACAGAAGCTGACTTTGGTAGTGGATTTCAAGACATAGGAACAGTTAATTTAGCTGCAGTTCCTTATGCTTTTAAAGCTAAATATGAGGGGCAAATGCTAGACTACAACTCAGCTTCTAGCCAACTATACATAACTGACGGAAATGGAAATAATATAGATTCAGTAACTATTAGTTCTGTTGGTGGTGGAACAACTTTACCT
>JAGXIB010000225.1 GCA_024635865.1 Flavobacteriales bacterium | reverse complement strand
GCAGGAGGTGAAGACAGATGTGGAGGTTATGGAGGCAGTGGAGGAGGAACTCTACTTTTTACAACCCTAACAAACAGAGGAAATAGAGGCTGTGATGATGGTGGAAATGGAGCAGGAGCTTCAAGTGGTACAAACGGTCAAAATGGACCTGTAGGTGCTTCAGGACCATCTGGAACTTATGTTGGAGGGTTTTTTGTGCCAGGTTTGTCTGCTGGAAATGGGACTGACGGAAATGGAGGAAAAGGCGGCGGTGGCGGCGGCGGTGGCGGCGCCCAAAATGGTACTTTTGTAGACGATGGAGCTGGATCTGGCGGCGGCGGCGGCGGTGGCGGCGGTCAAGGTGGTGCTGGAGGTGCTGGAGGTACCGGAGGAGGTGGCTCTTTTGGAGTTTATTTATTTAATAACGGTGCAAATGGATACTTTAATCAAGATAATATTTCATCTCAAGGAGGTGGTTCAGGAGGTTTAGGCGGAGCTGGAGGCTCAGGAGGCTCAGGAGGCGTAAGAGGCTTAGGTAATCCATACACAAATGAAGTTGGTGCAGGAGGAAATGGAGGAAATGGAGGAAATGGAGGAAATGGAGGTGCTGGAGGAACAGGTGTGACAGGAGACTTTTTTAGAATATATTTAGATGGAGGAACTGCTCCAGTTACTCAAGAAGAGACTTTTAATTTGGCTGCACAGCCAATCATTACAATGGAAAATAATTTATGCTTGAAAGATACATTTGAATTCTCAGGACCAACTTCAAACAATTGGGTCTTTGGTAATAATTCAACAACAATAGTTAATACAGGTACAAATTCTTCAGCAACATTAGATTCTTTAGACAGACATACAATTACATATGGAACTGATATTTATAATGGTTTTGCATATGTTTCAAATAATTCACCAAATATTGCCGAAGCAGGTGTAGACTCTATAGTGTGTAGTAATACAAATACAATCGATTTATGGGCTAACACAGCTTCAAATGGTATAGGGACTTGGACAGTTATATCTGGTGGAGCTGTTCTAGCTAACCCAAATCAAGAAAATTCTTCAGTAACGCTTTTAGAAGGGCTGTCAGTTTTAGAATGGAAAATTGACGGAGGCTCTTGTTGTGGGTTTACAACAGATACAGTAGAAATAACCTATAATACCGTTTCTATAACACCAACAACTGTTTCAGGAGACACTGTATTGTGCCTTGGAGATAGTACAACATTAACAATTAATAGTGGTCAGCTTGGAACTGGAGCTAACTGGCAGTGGTACACTGGTTCTTGTGGAGGGACACCTGTTTCAAGCCAGAGCTCTATTAATATAACACCGACAGCAGACATTACCTATTATGTAACAACAGAAAATGGTAATTGCCCTGTTCCTCAAACTTGTTTGCCTGTTTTAGTTTCAGTAGGCTCAATTTCAACTTTCCCAAATCAATTACACTCTGGAAGATCTAAAGTTTGTGGTGGAGACACCACAATTTTATATGTAGATGGAGGAGCTCTTGCACAAGGAGACGATTGGTACTGGAGGGCAGATTCATGTGATGGTCCATTAGTGGGAATTGGAGATACGATTATTGTGGCTCCTGAGATAGGAACAACTTATTATCTTAGACCAGAAAATGGAGTTTGTCAATCGTTTGACCCTTGTTTAGATATTACAATAAATACTGGTTCTTTATCAGTTCCTCCAATTAACCTAGTGTCAAACCAAAATAATATATGTGGAGGAGACTCAACCATACTAACTTTTTTTGGATCTAATTTAGCCAGTAATGATTTATGGTATTGGTATACTGATAGCTGTGGTGGTGAATTGGTTGGTTATGGAGATTCACTAGTTGTGGCTCCAATTGTTTCAACAGAATATTATCTTAGAGCAGAAGGACCAAACTGTGAGCCTTCTGACTGTAAAGATATTAATATAAATGTGTTGTCTGGGTTAGTAACCTTTGATTGGCAGGACACAATCTGCGGAGTCTTTGATCCTGTAGACTTATCTGATGCTGCGTCACCTCTTGGAGGAGTGTTCTCAGGTCCAGGAGTGGTAGGAGATAATTTTGAGCCTGCTCTTGTGGGGGCTGGCCGTCACCCTGTGTTGTATACATATCACGATATGACTCAAGGTCTAGTGGATTGTTATGTCCCTATTTATGATACAATAGAAGTTTATTTAAATTGTTACTTTGGAGATGACATTACTGGAGGTATAAATACTATAACTCCAAACGGAGATGGTGTCAATGATACATGGCAGTTAGATCTTTCACAATACTCAAATCCAGAAGTTTCAATCTTTAACAAATGGGGAAGTGTAATATTTCAAACAACCAATGCTATTGTGAATTGGGATGCTACCTTTAAAGGAAATACTGTCTCTTCAGGAACTTATTACTACCTAATTAAATTTGGAGAAGAAAAAGAACAACAGTCAGGGTCAATCACAATTATTAAATAATAAATATGAAAGTAACTTATAAAATAATTTTGGTTGTTGTGTTGCTAAGTTTTTTAAGCGGGGTAAAAATTGTTGCTCAACAGATTCCTTTAAAAAGTTTATACCTTTATAACAGGCTGTCATATAATCCAGCAGAGTCTGGTACTAGAGATTATATCCCTGTATACTTGTCTGCAAGAAGACAGTGGATTGGAGTAGAGAATGCTCCTGAAGCCCAAGATGTATCAGTTCATGCTCCAATAGGACAAAAGTTAGGATTAGGAATTCAATTATATAATGAGGTTACTGGAATAACAGATAGAACTGGGGGAAACTTAGCTTTTAGTTTTCGCATTAAAACGTCTAAGAAAGCAAATTTAGCTTTTGGTTTGTCTGCAATGTTTACACAGTTTTCATTTGACAGAGATAAGATTGTAACTCAAAACCCAAACGATTTAGCGCTATTAAGCACAAATTTAAGCTACTTTATTCCTGATGCAAGTTTTGGGTTAAACTATTATGGAGATAAATTTAGGTTGGGGCTATCTGCAGTTAATTTAATGCAAACTAAAAAAGATTTAAGCTCTATTACGGTTAATAACACGTTAGATCGAGTGATATATTTAGATGGAAGTATTAAGTTGGGGTTGTCAAAAAATATAGATTTGATTCCTAGTGTTTTTACTCGATATATGTTTCAAGCACCCATTGTTTACGAAGGAAACCTGAGACTTATGTTTAATGATTTAATATGGGCTGGAGCTGGATATAGAAGTCAAGATGCGCTAATTATAGAAGCCGGTCTTGAGATTAAAAAGTTTGTTGTAGGTTATGCCTATGATTATACATTGTCAGATATAAACTCAATAAGTAATGGAACTCACGAAGTTGTAATTGGGTATCAAATAAACGTTGACACTTCGCCAAAAACTTCAGCATGGAAAAGAAGAAATAGAATTTATACTAACGATAGAAAGTAAGATTTAAATGAAGTATTGGATCTCCTTTTTATTGGTTTTTACTATTCTCTTTACTAAAGCTCAAGTAGAACTTGGTGACTATATGTTTGACAACTATGAGTATAATTTAGCAATCAAATACTATGGTAAAGCTGAATTCTTGAGACAAGGTGAAGTTAAAAGGTTAGCACTGTCTTACTATTATGTTAATGACTATAAAAATGCTGATAGAATATTTGAACAAATTGCAGAAGCAAAGCAACTAAACTATGAAGACTCTATTATTTATGCAGAGTCACTTAAGAACAATAAGTACCTAGATGACGCTTTAAAGTATATTCCTAAAAAACCTAAGAATTTAAGTGACGCATCTTTTATTACAGACTTTAAAAAAGAAGTTCAATTTTTAAGAGATTATTATAAAGAAGAAAAAGAAGTCGATGTCTCATTATTTGACTTAAAAAGCATTAATAATGGAGCGGCAAACTTATTTGCAAAGCCATTTGAGAAGGGTATTATTTTTGTTTCCGAAGACCCAAATAGAGGAGGCGACCTAGTTTTAAAACAAAGTGATACGCTAGCTCAAAAAGATGAGTTAGCTTATGGTTCTGTTGTAAGGCCAAAAGCTTCTTTATATTACTATTCTACCAAAGAAGGAAAAACAGAAATCTCATTGCCTGATGATTTTCACGTTGGTGCTTTTGATATTGACTACAAGAGAAATTTAATTTATCTTACAAGAACAGACTATGTAAAAAAATGGTCTAAATATAAACAGTTGCCACACATTTGGGTTGGGTTTCTTGATATTGAAAACCTTAGAGTGGAAAATTTAGAACCTCTAATTTTTGATGGTTTAAAAAAAGGTATTCCTACTGGGCATCCTTGTGTATTACAAGATACGAACATCATTTATTTTGCAACAAATATCGAAGGAGGTCAAGGAGGGTTTGATCTTTACTCTGGGATATTGAAAGGGAAAAAAGTAGATAGTTTAAAAAACTTAGGACCTAACGTAAATTCTGCAGGAGACGAGTTCTACCCTACCATTTCAGATTCAAATGTTTTGTATTTTGCTTCAGATGGACTTCCAGGTTTTGGAAATTTGGATTTATTTAAGGCTAAAGTTACAAACTTTCACTTTCCTAAGAAAGCAGAGATTCTTCCGGAGCCATTCAATTCGCCCGCAGATGATTTTTGTTTTATTTATTCTAGAGATAAAAAGACTAGAGGCTACATTACATCGAATCGTTTTGGAGGACAAGGAGATGATGATATATACTTGTTTAAGTTTGGGAAACAGTTAATTTCTGGTATTGCTAGAGATCAGGATGGGAATATATTAGTTGGAGCATTGGTTCAGTTATTAGACTTAGACGGAAATGTTTTAGCAGAGACATATACTGATGAAAACGGGAGGTATGCATTTAAAGTTCCACCAGGAGAATATGAATTATTGATAACTACATCAGATGGTTTTATCTCTAGACAAAGAATTACAGTTGATGAAAATTGGGATAATAGTAAAGACATTAACCTACAGCTAGTTGAGAATAAAGAAGCTGTAGACTTGACAAGTGTTGTTATAGATCGAGTTACAGGAGAACTTTTAACTGATGTAACTGTAGAAACTTACACTAAAGAAGAAGGTAAATGGGTCTTAAAAGAGTCGGAGGTAACAGATGAAAGTGGAATATGGAAAGTTAACATTAAAAGAAATTTAGATCAAAAGGTTGTCTTTAAACACAATAGATACGAGTCGCAGGCAGTAGAAATCTATAGTAAAGATACAGAACGTTCCTCAAAAGTTAACGAAATGTTAATGGGTATAGAGATGAATATGGCTACTTTATCTGGTCAAATTATTGATGCGATAACAAACAAGCCTGTAGAAAATGCTATGGTAGAGCTCTTTGAAAAACAAGAAGATGGAACTTGGAAAAAAGTTGCTTCTGTGCTTACCGATGAAAATGGGAACTGGTTGCATTCAATCGACAATACTAAAGAATATAAAGTCAATGTAGTTCGAGAAGGCTATGATGACTATAGTTTCAGAGTTCCTTCGGTATACAGTATGTCTGATGAGGATAGAGCCAAACTACTGGCCAAGATGAAAACAATGGAGCTTAGTCCATATGTTGGAGAAATAGGAGACATTATAAATATAGACAATATTTATTTTGAATTTGGGAAAAGTGATATCCAGCCCGATTCATATGAAATAGTAGATAATTTATATAAGTATTTACAGAGAAATAGAACAATTGTTGTTGAGTTAAGTGCTCATACGGATTGTATAGGTAGTGCTTCTCAAAACTTAAAGTTATCTAAGAAAAGAGCAGCCTCTTGTTATGACTACTTAATAGATAAAGGAATAGACAAAAGTAGATTAGTGCCTAAAGGGTATGGTAAAACACAAATGTTAAACGACTGTGATTTACAAAAATCTGACGCAAAGGCTGCAGCGATTAATCGTCGTGTAGAGATTAAACTTCTTGATAGAAACCCTACTTTCTAATTAATAAAACTAATTAAGGGGAATAATAATATAACACCATCTAAAATGCCTGAGTAAAAAAGCTCGGGCATTTCTTTTTTTGTTTTTATAATTAAAATATAACTTACTATTAATGGAACGAAAAAAAAGTATTCCTTTAAGAAAAGAGTAGAAATAATTAGGCATAAAAATAAGAAGATAGAGATGATTTTTATTGCTCCTTCGATTCCAAAAACTTGAGGAATAGTTTTTGTTTTTTCATGATCTAACTTTATGTCTCTAATATCAAAAGGGATTGTTAAAGCAAGAATAAATAAAAAGTTAAAAATAAAAAGAAAAATTGTTCTGCTTTGGTAGATTAGGTTTAACTCAATAGATGGAAGAGTCACACTGCTTACTGCCCAAGTAATAGCGATTAAAAAAACTTTAACGAAAGGTAAATCTCTTAATGCTCTGTTTTTAGAAAAAATAGAAATAGCATAAAATACGGAAACTAGACTAAATGGAAGTAAGTATACAAAGTGTTTTAAAGAAAAAATATTAAAGAAGATGATTATTGCCAAGATAGAGGAAACACCAACAAAAAAAGAAAGAATAAAATTATTTTTGTATACCCATAAGTGTCTATTGTTATAGTTTTTCTTTTGAAAATAATGCTTAATGACACGCTGTAGATTGTAAATAGAGAAGGTAGATAAAAATACAAGTACAACAACTTCAATGTTTACCTTTTTACCTAAGACAAGGTAGGTGTTGAATGTTAGACCTGATGCACATAAAGCAATCCATAGGTTACTAAAGACAATAAACTCCGATAACTTTTTTACTATTGACAAGGTTTTGGAGCTAAAGTATATGCTAGCATTCCTACTGCAACTCCGCATACCGTTCCAAATAAAGATGATTTAACACGTTTAAAACGACGTATTTTCTTAAATCCTTCTATGTATTGCTCGTTTGCTAAAAAAGTAGGGTCAGAGGCGTGTCTTGCTTTCATCTTAGGTTTAATTGCTCCAGTAAAAATGGGTACAACAAAAGGAATGATGAATTGAGCTAGAGATGGTTGTCTCTTAAAAAACCCTCCACTAACTTCATGCTTGTCACTACATACATAATTGCCACTTAAATAGGTGTCGTACATTGAAACACCCAAACCTAATGCAAATCCGGTAGCCCAAGGTTTTATAACTTTAAAACGTTCGTATGCATCTTTTTCACCATAAATAAACATGCGCATTTCATATTGTGAGTAGAAAAGGTAAATCGACGTATCCTTTCTATATAAAACAGATTCTTCTTCACCCTGCTTTGTATAGGAATAAACGCGGTTATTTTCAAATGAAAAAGACTTAGTTTTACCTGACTTTTTTATAAAGTCAAAGTTGACCAATTCGGCTGAGCTTCCAAGAAACTTACCTTCGAAACTTTTACCATTCAATAAAAGTATTTTGTCTTGAGCTGTGCTGTTGAAGCTTGTAAAATAAGCACACAGAAAAAGTAAAATAAAAAAGTCTTTTTTCATAGTTAAAAAGTATAACATTAAACAAAGATAGCTTCTTATTTATAATGTGGAGAACATAGATTAATAAATATCTAAAATCAATTAGAATATATATTCATAGTTGGTATATTTGCCTTCATAAAATTGTTGCACTTTTAGATTTAAAATATGAGCAAAGATATCTTTTCAAAAAGACACATTGGACCTTCATTAGAAGAACAAAATGAAATGTTAACAGCTATAGGCTATGACTCAATTAATGATTTAATTGATAAAACTATTCCAGGTAATATTAGACTGAAAAAGGAACTAGACTTAGCGCCAGCACTTTCTGAATATGAGTACTTAGCTCATATCAAAGAAATTGGAAGCAAAAACAAACAATTTAAGTCATACATTGGAAAAGGTTACTTTGGAACAATTGTTCCTCCAGTCATTCAAAGAAATGTATTGGAGAATCCAGGTTGGTATACTGCTTATACTCCTTATCAAGCAGAAATCTCACAAGGTCGTTTAGAAGCCTTACTGAATTTCCAGACGATGATTGTCGATCTTACAGGAATGGAGTTAGCTAATGCTTCTTTGTTAGATGAAGGAACGTCAGCTGCAGAAGCAATGCTAATGTTTTTTCATGTAAGAAGTAGAGCACAAATAAAAGCAGGAGTTACTAAGTTTTTTGTAGCAGACTCTATTTACCCTCAAACGGTAGATGTTTTAAAGACAAGAGCAACCCCATTAAACATAGAACTTGTTTTTGGAGACCCTTTTGATTTTAAACCAACAGAAGAGTACTTTGGTGGAATTGTTCAATACCCAGATAATAACGGAGAAGTTACTTCTTTCGAATCGTTTACGAATAAACTACATGAAGTAAATGCTAAGGTCGCTGTTATCTCAGATATAATGAGTTTAGTGCTGTTGCAGCCTCCAGGAAAATGGGGTGCAGATGCAGTCGTAGGTTCAACGCAACGTTTTGGAGTTCCAATGGGTTATGGAGGGCCACACGCCGCTTATTTTGCGACAAAAGAAGAAAATAAAAGACAAGTACCTGGAAGAATTATTGGGGTCTCTGTTGATGTAGACGGAAATAGAGCCTTAAGAATGGCTTTACAAACTAGAGAGCAGCACATTAAAAGAGGTAAAGCAACGTCAAACATTTGTACTGCTC
>JAGXIB010000224.1 GCA_024635865.1 Flavobacteriales bacterium | reverse complement strand
GGCATGATTGGCTCGCATTTTATATCCCGTTAATTAGAAATGTTGTCTGGGTATTATTTGCCATAAAAGTGATTTATACTTTTGGTAATTACCAACCAATTTTAATCTTGTTTATAACAGGAGTAACACTAGCGCTAACCTGGACTATTATAAGAGACTTTGTACAAGGTACTATTTTTAGGTTTCAGAAAGGTGACATTGTTGGTCAAGAGGTGAAAATCGAGAACTATAAAGGAGTCGTCCTAAAAATGGGAGAAACTAAATTAAGTATAGAGCTGAATAATGGAGAGGTAGTACAGTTTCCTTATCAAATGTTATTTACAGAAGTTTTAGTAAAACCGATTACAAACAAACAGATTAAGGTAGAAACTTTTTTAGAAAAATTGCCTGCTAAAGTCTCTATTGATGATTTAAAGAAGCAATTGACTATTATGGCTTTGTCTTCTCCATGGGTAGTTATAAAAAGCGGAGTAAGTATAGAGGTTTTTAATGACGAGTTAGATCATGAAAGAAAAGTTAAGGTTTCTTATTCCATTACCTCTCCATCAAAGAGTCTTCTTATTCAGGACGAGTTAAGAAAATATATTGCACAAGTTTCTGCATGAAAAGGTTTAATGATTTTCTTCAGGTTTTGGTAAAACATGAAAAAACAATCTTTTTATTTATATTGATTTTCAACCTTTTACCAGTATTAGTTTCTAAGTATACACTAACTGTAGATGGTCCTGCACATTTATATAATGCGCGTTTAATTGTTGATTTATTAGAAAATCCTAATGGTATATTAAATGGATACTTTGTTTTTAATAATTCTTTTTCTCCAAATTGGTCGGGTCATATTATTTTAGGAGTTTTATTAAAATTTCTACCAGCTTATTTAGCAGAAAAAACACTTATAATTAGTTATTTAGTCCTGTTTCCTATAGGTTTTAGAATGTTATTAATGACACTAAAGCCAGAGGCAAAATACTTTGTCTATTTTATTATTCCTTTTACACATTCTTTTCTGTTTTATTATGGCTTTTATAATTTCCATATAGGAATAGTGATTTTGTTCTTTACTTTAACCTTTTGGTTTAGACAAGTCAAAAAAGAGAACTCTTATTATTCGCTTTTTATAATCGGTTTATTATCTTGTATAATCTTTTTTTCACATGTCTTTATCTATTCAGTATTACTATTAATTTTATTTATTTCCAGTGCAACTGTTCTTTCAGAAATAAAGGATAAGAAGAAGAGAAAGTTAAAATTGATTAGCTATTCAAAAAGTCTAATTGCATTTATTCCTTCTTTAGCTTTTTTTATGTTTTATCTATCAACTCTTTTCAAAAGAGGAGAGACAGCAATGGATTACCTTTCTCTAAAAAGTATATTTGGGATGTTTTATCACGTAGAACCTGCCAAAGCTTTAATCTATAGTAAAGAAGAAATTTTCACTAAATGGGTCTTTATTTTAATCCTTATATTTCTTATTTATCAGCTTATCAGCTATTTTAGAAATTCTACAAGTAAATCATCTTTAGTGTCTAAACAATGGAGAAATATATTACTTGTAGTAACAGCATGTGTTTTTATTTTTCCTAATGGAACTTCTGAGTTTGGATTTATTTCTACGCGGTTTATTTTATTCATCTATTTTGTTTTATTCATTTTCTTAGCTACTCTTAAGTATCCAAAATGGTTATTGATTGTTTCTTTATTGATTATAAATTATGTAAATATTGCTTTGGTAAAAGTGTATTTTAATAAAAATAAAGAATTTACTGTTTATGCTGAAGCTTATATTGAAGCTTCAAAGATCATAAAAAAATATAGCACACTATTACCAATAAATACTTCAAAAGAGGAGTGGTTAACTTCTCATTCTTCAAATTATTTAGGAGTAGACAATACGATTATCATTAAAGACAATTATGAAGCCTATTTGACCTATTTTCCGCTTAAATGGAGAGGTGATAATTTAAATAGCTTTCATCTAGATAGCGATGAGTTGTTATTGTCTAAAAACAGTATTAATCAAGTTGACTATGTTTTTTGTTATGGTAAGCAACCCAATCAATATAAAATTGATTCTTTACTGCAAAATAATTACAAGATGGTTTACACTAATCAGGATGTCAGAATGATGCTATATATAAAAAACTAATAAATTTTTATTTCAAAATCCTCAACTTTAATCGTCTCTTTTTCCGGGTTCCAAATGTAAAGACTTATTTTATTTTTTATACTTTCAAGTGGAGTAGTAGTAAAGATATAGTTATGTTTTCCGCTTAATAGTACTCTGTCTTGGTAAAAAATAGTTTTGCCTTTTTCAGAAATTGCTAAAACGACTTTCGTATGTTTAAACTGAACCTTATTAGTTATATTTATAGTTAACTTAACTAAAGTAGCCGTGTTTATTAGTTCCTTAGTGTTCGATATTTCTAAGCTTAAGCCATATTCCTGTTCAGGCAAGATCACTACCGATGAATCTATAGTTTTGTTTTCATTGGCCCAATTAGAGTCTATAGTGATAGAATTGTAGTAGAAAGGAGTTTTTGTATCTAATTGTAATAACTGATCAATCGTTTTTGCTTGGTGCTTTTTGGTTTTTCTATAAATAGAAAAGGAACTATTTCCTCCAACTCTTTCAATGATTTGATTTAGTTCAGGGTAGACATCATATAGTAATTTTTGAATGTTTGCGTTTTGAGCTACTATATAGTCATAATTCCAACTTAGTTTATTTACAATTTCATTTTTAGTAAAGGAATGAACAGTATAACCATACCTTCTCAATAAGATAAAAGGAATGTTTGGAGCTTCAGAGTCTAAAACTAAAAGTTTAGCATCTTTGGGAATGCTTAATTCATCTAGTAATTTCTTACCGTTAGTGTAGTTTTGTATTGTAAATAAGGTGTTATCCCAAGCTCCTGTTTCATGTCTTTGAGCTTGTGCATCTAGAGAATGTAAAGTCATTCCATAAATGGAATAAGACAGGTATAAAAAGACCATTACATTCATGTAGACTTGATTAAATTTAATAAAAGTTAGAGCGAAAACGGTAAAAAGGATAAAAGGAGTTAAGAAGGTATCGATAAAGTAATAATCATGAGCTACAAATTGTTGAAGCATCAATATTGAATACATAATTACTCCAATAAAAACTATACCCAATTGAATTAATAGTTGCTTTTGAAGAGGAGCAATTTCTTTTTTTCTAATGTATTGAATGACAGCTACTATAACAGCTAAAACGATAAAAAGATAATGCCACTTAGTTAAATAATGAAATTTCCAATTTTCTAAAGATTTAGAAATTAACTCCTTTGCCTCGCTCCAAGAGTTAGGGTAAAGTGGCTTACTTAAAAAGATAGAACCATATTTTTGACGCAAATATGCATTGTAAATGAAGTAGCCAAGAATAAAAGAAAAGGAGACGATATAAGGAATTAAAATTTTAAAACTTACTTTTCTTTTCTTAATGACTTCCAAGCCTTCTTGGCAAAAGCTTGCAATTAGAAAGATTGCAAAAGGAGTTCTACTTAGTGCGGCTAGTGTAAAAAAGAATATAGCCCAATTAAAATAGCTAGATCGATTACTTTTCAGGTATCTAAAATAAAAATAGTAAGCAATAATAACATTAGATAATGAAGGAATTGAAGGAAGAAAACCGGCTCTATAATAAAGATATACTGGAGATAACAGAAGTAGAAGAACACCAAAAACGGCTTTAACATCTGAGCCTTCTAATTCTTTTATTAATAAAAACAAAGCAAATAAACCAACAATGCTAAAGAACAAGATATAAGATCTAAATACCCAAGGTTCTTCAGTTCCTATCGATTTCATTAGAATGGCAGGAATGTAGGTGTGAATAGGAAAGTCCGCAGCCGTAATTCCATTATCTTTTGGCGTTTTAAAGTAATCTGGAAACTGTGGATTTTGAACAAAGTTTTGAGGATGGAGGAAATCTAACTGATTGTCTATAAATCCTAAAGAAATAGCATAATAATCGCTTTGTGCCCAAGCATGAATGTGTTTAGGAAATTCATTAATTTCTTTATGGTGTAGCTTAATACTAACAAATAATAAAACAATAATTAGAATTAAGTGCTTTAATGATATTTTCATTAATTATTGTTAACTATTTCACTCCCAAACCTATTTTTAGTAATTTGTATAGTTGGGTTACCTTTATAATAGATGTCTCCAATACTTAGTAATTCGGCAAATAAAGTAGTTGTACTTTTAATGTATACGTCAGCATCACTTTTATTGGTGAAGCTTAAATTTTCAACTTCTAAATCTTCAAAATCAATGTTACTATGACCAGAATGAAATATATTACTGTTTTTTCCACTGCCACTAATTGTTCCACTTAAAGTCCCATTTACGAGTTTAACAATGAAGCTAAGGGCTTTAATTTCAAGGTCTATATCACTGTTTGAAGAAAGAGAATAGACATGAACTACATCGTTTTCGATGGGAGCTAAGGTTCTAATGTTTCCATTTCCGTTTAAGCTTAAAACAGTCAGTTGTTTATAATGAAAGTCGATGGTTGATTGTTTATCAAAACTCCTTAAAAAATTACATTTGTTTCCATCTCTAATTTCTAATAAAGAATCAACTACTTCAAAAGAAATAAGGTCTATTGTATTTTCAAAAGAAGTAATTGAGGCGTAGTCAATAGAGTCTGGAATAAGATTTACATTTAGATTATTAAATACAGAAATACCTTTAAATGAAAGTTGGTTTAAATCTACTACTTTATTTGTATGATTACCACTCCCTTTAATACATGTTCTTTCATTTTGCTTTTTACATGAGGAGATAAAAACAAATAGAAAAATGATCAAATAAGGTAATCTAGTAACCTTCATTTAGTTTTTATAATGATGTCATTAATAATGGCAAAATATTCTTTAATACGGAGTTAGAAATAACCTCAAAAGAATTTTTTGATTTTTCGGTAAAGTCGACCTTAAATTCTGTGTGGTTTATATCGCCGTTAAACTCAATTCCTTCTAGTTGATTATAAAACTTTAAAACCTCTTCACCACCATTTCTTAAAAGAGAGTTTTTGTAGTTTATCGGTAATTTATCCATGTCAGTAATTATACTAAAATAAAGAGGCTTGCTTATACTAGTACTAGGAGAGTAATTAGCTAATTTTTCTCCACCTACTAGTTTCTTAATCAACTCTTCATTAAGAGAAATAAATAATTTATTTTCATTAATACCCAAATAGATGTCGTCGGTTATAAAGTAATTATTAATGGGTTTAACATTAGGGATAGCTGTCATAAGCGTAGATAATTTTTCAGCATCTTTCAAACCACATGTAACAAGAACCTTAGGCCTGTCTTGATTAAAAGCTACATTTCCTTCATAACCTTCTGTAGGTATGCTTTCAATATCCATTAAAGAAGCACTAATTTGTCCGTCAAAAACAAGCGCTATATCTTC
>JAGXIB010000223.1 GCA_024635865.1 Flavobacteriales bacterium | reverse complement strand
TTAGGATGGTCTCTGGAGGTAGTTCAACAAAATAATACCAATTTTTATTGAATAGTAACTCTTGTCTTTCTGCTAATTCTTTTAATTCTTTAGGAAGTCGTTTCGCTTTTTCTCCTCTTACTTCTCCATAAGTAGCTATAAAGTCTTTAGCTGTAACTATTTTTTCAAACCCTTTTAAGTCTTTTGCTATTCCTTCTCTAATGGCTTTAACTTGGTTAGTTGCTAATTGATATACTCCTCCGTAAATTCTAACATATTCAGGAGTAAACTCAAAATAAAGCCCTGGAGTCGTTTTATCTTTCCTTCCATTTGAAGAGATAATTGCAGAACGGTTGATCTTATAGGGTGATTTATCTTTAGCAAAACGAATGTCTCTATTTATTCTAAAAATAGCATCTTTTGGTTGAATGGCTATTGAATCATCTATTTCATTCATCCTTGAGATTAATTCTTGAACAAATAATTTAAAAGGCTCTCTTACGACTGTTTCATATCGTTCACGATTAAGATCAAACCAATCTTTATTGTTATGGCTAGCCAATTCTTTAAAAAAGGTTATAAAATCTGGAGAAAACCAACTTCTATTTTTACTATAAGTTTTCTTCATAAATATCTACAATACCAAAATCAACATTTGCTTTAACCATTTCCTGATCTAACCCTTTTGGAAACTCTTCTTCCATTATTCGAATAATTTCTTCACAAACAGCTCTCTCTACCCTCTTTTTCTTTTTAACTTTAGAAAGCATAACTTCTGAAATCAACCCCACTAAGTCACCTTTATGAGCCTTAACCACTTCTTCTGGGTTAGTAACATCTATATCGATTGTGATTCTCATCATAATTTACTAATTTTTATTAGAAACAATATTACTCTATCATTTATTGAATTCTAGTATTTGAATTCATTATTTATTAACTAACCACTAGTTTAACAAAAAAAAGTCCTGTTATATAAGTATAACAGGACTTTTTATATGACTTCTAATAATTTTATTCTGCTAAAATGATCACTTTGTTATTTAACACTTCTACAACTCCTCCTTTTACATCATAGGTTTCCTTGTTATTACCTGTAGTAATGACAACACTTCCTTTTTGCAAAGTAGTTATGAATGGTGCGTGATTATCTAATATCCCTATTAAACCAGATATCCCAGGTACAACAATACTATCTGCAGTTCCTTTAAATAAGTTTTCGTCGGGTGTAATTATTTCAACGTTCATCTTTTCTCTATTTTAAGATTACTTAGTTTCAGTTAACATTTTCTCTCCAGCTTCAATTACATCATCAATTGAACCTTTTAAGTTAAATGCAGCTTCTGGATATTGATCAACTTCCCCATTTAAAATCATTTTAAACCCTTTGATTGTATCTTCAATAGAAACTAAAACTCCTTTTAAACCTGTAAACTGTTCTGCAACGTGGAAAGGTTGTGATAAGAAACGTTGAATTCTTCTTGCTCTATGAACTACTAATTTATCTTCTTCAGACAACTCATCCATTCCCAAAATTGCAATAATATCTTGTAATTCTTTGTAAGACTGTAAATTCATTTTTACTGCTTGAGCCGTATCATAATGATCGTTTCCTAAAATTTGAGGAGTTAGAATTCTAGAAGTAGAATCCAAAGGATCTACTGCTGGATAAATCCCTAACTCAGCAATCTTACGAGACAATACAGTAGTAGCATCTAAGTGAGCAAATGTTGCTGCTGGTGCTGGATCTGTTAAATCATCTGCAGGAACATAAACTGCTTGTACAGATGTAATTGATCCTCTTTTTGTAGAGGTAATACGCTCTTGCATAGACCCCATTTCTGAAGCTAATGTAGGTTGGTAACCAACTGCAGAAGGCATACGTCCTAATAATGCAGACACTTCTGATCCAGCTTGTGTAAAACGGAAAATATTGTCGATAAAGAAAAGAATATCTTTTCCTTGACCTTCTCCATCTCCATCACGAAAATATTCAGCCAATGTTAATCCAGATAATGCAACTCTAGCACGTGCTCCTGGAGGCTCGTTCATTTGTCCGAAAACAAAAGTTGCTTTAGATTTTTCTAATTCTTTTTTATCGATAGCATTGATATCCCATCCACCTGCTTCCATAGATTTTTCGAAAGCTTCACCGTATTTAATAATACCTGACTCAATCATTTCACGTAACAAATCGTTTCCTTCACGAGTACGTTCACCTACTCCAGCAAATACAGAAATACCATCGTATCCTTTTGCAATATTGTTAATTAACTCCTGAATTAATACAGTTTTACCAACTCCGGCTCCACCAAACAATCCAATCTTACCTCCTTTTGCATAAGGCTCAATTAAATCAATTACTTTAATTCCTGTATATAAAATTTCTGTTGAAGTAGATAAATTCTCAAATTTTGGAGCGTCTTGGTGAATACTTCTAACGTTTGTTTTGTCACATTCTCCAATACCATCAATAGCATCTCCAATTACGTTAAATAATCTTCCTTTTACTTGATCTCCAATTGGCATTGAAATTGGAGCTCCTGTTCCAACTACTTCCATCCCCCTACTTACTCCATCTGTAGAATCCATAGAAATAGTTCTTACAGAGTTTTGTCCTATATGTTGTTGACATTCTAACACCAATACTGAACCGTCTTTTTTTACGAGTTCTACAGCGTCTAAAATGGCTGGCAATGAACCAGCACCTTCAAAGTTAATATCGACTACAGGACCAATTACCTGAGATACTTTTCCTTTTATTTGTGACATTCTTTATTAATTTTAATAGCTATTGTTATAATAATTTTGTGCAAAAATAACACATTTTATTATTCTACAAGAATTTGAACTAAATATTTCTAAGTATTTATACACTTTGCTTCGTTAATTTGTTAAAAACACGAAGTAACAGTAGTAGATTGAACTTACAAAATCATTAAATCTCAAACTTATTCTTAAAAAATAATAGAATAAATTGACTTAAAAAGTTAAAAAAACTACTTATTATATTTTTTTAACTAAACTTTCAATAACTATTTTTAAAAAAAGTTGTTTAATTCCATAAAAAAATTACTTTTGCGGCTTGTAACTTTACAAACAACGAATAGGTAATTACCATATAAAAACAATTAATTATGTATTGGACATTAGAATTAGCATCATATTTAGAAGATGCACCTTGGCCAGCAGTCAAAGAAGAGTTAATCGACTTTGCTATGAGAACTGGAGCTCCATTGGAAGTAGTAGAAAATTTATCTGCATTAGAAGATGAGGGGGAAAGCTACGAAACAATAGAAGACATTTGGCCAGATTATCCGACCAAAGATGACTTCTTCTTTAATGAGGATGAGTATTAAAATAAAAAAGGCTGTAAAATATTTTACAGCCTTTTTTGTTTTATATTTTTTATTTTAGAAACAATACCTTATAGATAATGCTCCACCATCTGCAACAAATGAAGAATAACCAATTAAATTAATTGCAGGCTTCCAGTCTATACTCACATTAATTGGAGCATCAGAAAACTTATATTCTAACCCTAATATAATATCTAGTCCAAAAACTAAATAATTTTCATTATCATTTATCCAGTTTACGTATCTTCCGTTCCATGTGCTGATATGTGCTCCTCCTCCATAGTACCACTGCAAGCCTTCTGTATCAAAAGCAGAGTTATGTACTTCATAGAGCCCAGTTAATCTAAATCCTCTCCAACGTGAACTTAATATTCCTTCAAAAGCAGCTTTTTCATTCAAAAAGTGTTTAAAAGTTACTCCATTATAAAAACCTGCTCTTAATCCAACACTTGTCTCATAGTTTTGTGCTGAAACTGAATTAATAAAAAAACTCATGGCAATGACTACTATTACTATTGTATATTTCATATTTTTTGTTTAACCCTTTTTACGATAGATAAAAAGAAGACTTATTTGATTTTATTCTTAAGTTGTTTAACCCTTATTAACGCATTTTTTTTTGAAGTATAAGATTCCTTTTGAATTAAAGTCCAAGCTTTATCTTCTTGCTGTAATTTAACTACAAACTTAGTCAAGTCATCTGTAAAACCAATCTTAGTTTGTTTCTTTTTTTTATTGAAAAGAACATAAACAGTCACTATTACAATATTTCTTTGATAATTCTTTCTATAGAGTATCCTTCTGCTTCTGCCATATAGTTACGCACTAGACGGTGACGTAAAATAGGAATTGCAACAGCTTGAACATCTTCTATGTCTGGCGAATACTTTCCATTAATAGCTGCATGACACTTAGCAGCTAAAATTAAATTTTGAGAAGCTCTTGGACCAGCACCCCAAGATATAAATTTTTTGACTAATTCTGGCGCTGAAGCGTCTGTTGATCTTGTTCTTACGCTCAATTTAACGGCATATTCCAAGACATTTTTTGGAACAGGAATTCTTCGTATTAAATCCTGAAAATAAATAATTTCTTCTGCATTTAATACAGATTCTAGTTCAACTTCTTTATTTGATGTCGTAGCCTCTACAATAGCTAACTCTTCTTCGTAAGACGGATAGTCTACCCATACATTGAACATAAAACGATCTAACTGTGCCTCTGGAAGCGGATAGGTACCTTCTTGTTCTATTGGGTTTTGAGTAGCTAATACAAAAAACGGTTTATCTAGTTCAAAACTTTGTCCAGCAGTAGTCACCGATTTTTCTTGCATTGCCTCTAGTAAAGCAGCTTGTGTTTTGGGAGGCGTTCTATTTATCTCATCTGCTAAAATGATATTAGCAAATAAAGGTCCTTTTATAAATTTAAATTGTTTTGTTTCGTCTAATATTTCAGAACCAATAATATCTGAAGGCATTAAATCTGGAGTAAATTGAATACGATTAAACTTTAACCCTAAAGCGTCTGCAATTGTATTGACTAACAATGTTTTTGCTAATCCTGGAACTCCAACTAACAAACAATGCCCTTTACTAAAGACAGTAATTAAAACTTCTTTTATGACTTCTTCTTGTCCTATGATTACTTTACTAATCTCTTTATTTAAAGTGTTATACTTTTGAACAAAAGCATCTAATCCTTCAACATCTGAATTATACATATAATCTATTTTTATTAACGTTCTTTGGCAGCGGCCATATCGTCTTTATTTGGTAAAAAGGTGTAGAAACCAAACCCTACTGAAAAATATTGAGAGTTACCATTGTTAGTGCCAGCATCTATTCCTGGTATTTTATCTACTTCTAAATTGTTTTCAGAAAAACCAGCTCCGATATAATTATAGTTAATAGTTAAGCCAAAAGCTAATAATTCGGATGGAGTTTGTAAATAAAGTCCAATTTTTGGCTCAAAATTAATTCCTGTTTGGTTGTGGTCAAAAGTATTAACATTATAAGTCCCTGTTGTATTCATTGAATTATAGCCGACTTTTAATTCTGTTTCAATAAAAAATTGACTATTTTGCTGAAAGATTTTACTAACACTAATAAATGGATTCAAGACTTTCATTTTACCAGTTACTTTGTCAGATGGAAAAGAATTAACATCTATGTCCCAAAATCCATATTTAAATCCAACTCCAAAAGTAAAATCACTAATGAGTCGATAATTATATGACAAGTCCATATCCGTTACACCGTTTAAAACTCCTCTAAAGGCTTTATTTGATATTGGTGTAGGCAGTTTAAAATCTCCTTTAATCACTGAGTGGTGAACATCTTTTCCTCCATTGCTTCTTTTCTTTTTGTTTGAACCTGAAGTATACTGTCCAAAAGAATCAGTTCCAATCAGCATCAAGAGCATAAAAATAGTAAGTACTTTAAATTTCATGTGGCTAATTTACAATAAAAAACTTTTTAGTAATCTTTTGATAGGGTGTAATTAATTGATAAAAGTATTCTCCATTCGGAAAGTCCTTTGTATTAAAGTTTATTGGGTGAATTCCTTCTTCTAATGATGCTTCCTTAAATACTTTTAATGTATTATCATTTTTGTCTAGTAATTCTAGCTTTATTTGAGTCAACTCTTTTAATTCAAATCCAAATTGAATTTCACCTTTTGCATAAGCTGAATTAAGATCGTAAAGAACAGCATAAGGAACGGTCGTTTTTCTTACATGCCCTAAGCCAATGTATGCTACCAACTTACGATATGCAATAAATAGTAAATAAGCAGAAACGATCAGAGACAATGCCAATAAGATATCTGCCACAACATGCCCTATTGGACCACTTCGCCATAATTCTTTAAACATAAGTCTTTTTTATTCTAATTTGACTTTAAAATTCGTTGTAAATCTTTTTCAAAATTAGGTAACAAAAGTAAGTCTTTTTTCTCGGTAATTTGCTCTTTATCGTATTGTTTTAATTCTGAGATGATAACTCCAGTTTGAGTATCTTCTGATAGTTTAACTTCAAAACTACTGCTATCACTACCTAAAAAAAGACGTTTAGCGATTGGCAAAATAATTTGTTGTCTATCTGATTCTAATTGCGCCATTGAATAAATAGTTTCTGCTATTACTTTTGCTTCGGTAGATTGGCTTAACTTTAGCTGTAACTGCATTAATTCGCTTTCAAAAAAACGATAAAGAGCTATAATATCAGTAATTTTCTCGCTCTTTACTTTAGGTAAGTTGATTTGATTTTTTATGATCACTTTTGATTCTTCATTTAAC
>JAGXIB010000222.1 GCA_024635865.1 Flavobacteriales bacterium | reverse complement strand
GTTCGGGACTCAAAACGGAGTGGTAAAATATAACTCAAAAGAAGTAATGAAAAATAGTGTCCCTCCGATTACCTCTTTTCAATCTATTGTTTTTAATGATGAGGAAAAAAGTGGAACGCTAAAAGATACTACATTACCAGCCGGAGAGCACAACATCGAATTTATATATAAAGGAATTAGCTTGAAAAACTCAAAGGGTTTGAAGTATAAGTATATCCTAGAAGGCTATGACGATGATTGGTCAGAGTTTACGGAAAGTAATATAAAGAAATACACAAAAGTTAGAGAAGGTGAATATGTTTTTAAAGTAAAATCATTTAATGATGATGGAGTAGAGGGGAATATGACTTTAATTAAAATAGATATTAAATATCCATATTACAAGCAATGGTGGTTTTACATCTCATTATTAGTAATCACAATCTCAACATTAGTCTTTATAATAAAATATAGAGAACGTCAACAACTAAATTACCTAAAAAAATTATCTAATGAGTTAGACCTAAGAACTTCTGAGCTGGTTGAGCAAAAGGAAAAAATGGAAGAAATTAATAAGGATTTAACAGACAGTATCAATTATGCTCAACGAATTCAAAAAGCAATTCTTCCGGAAGAGGAGCTTGTAAAAGAATTATTTCCGCAAAACTTTGTTATTCTTAAGCCTAGAGATATTGTAAGTGGAGATTTTTATTGGATTGCCGAATACTTTGGAAAGAAAATTATTGTGTTTGCCGATTGTACAGGTCATGGAGTTCCAGGTGGGTTTATGAGTATGATTGGAAGAATCTTATTAAGAGAAACTTGTACTGTTAAAAACTTAAGAGATCCAGGAGTAATATTGCATGAAATTGACCAAGGTTTGGTAAATGTTCTAAACAAAAAGACGATATTGACTCCAATAAAGATGGAATGGATTTAGGGGTTTGTGTAATAGATTCTAGAACTAACGTGCTTTCATATGCTGGCGCAATGAGACCTTTGTATATCTACAGAGATGGAATTAGAAATACATTAAAAGGGAATAGACATTCAGTAGGAGGAATTGGGACGAATGATAAGGAATTTGAAACCCAAACCTATCAGTTAGATGATAATGACACTTTGTATATGTTTAGTGATGGATTTCCAGACCAGTTTGGAGGATCAAGAGGGCGTAAAATGAAGATTTCAGTTTTAAATGAACTGTTAGATCAAGTTTGCCAAATGCCTTTTGAGAAACAAGGAAACGAAATTGAATTATTTTTTGAGACTTGGAGAGGTAAAGAGCCCCAGATGGATGATGTGTTAATGATTGGAATCAAAATATAACTTGGATTATATGTTTGATCAACAAACGATAAAAGATTTAGAGTTTTCTAAAATTACATCACTACTGACCAATTTTTGTCTCGAAAAGTCAGCCACAGATCAGATAAAGTTAATTCAGCCTTTTGAAAGTCAAGACTCAGTAATTAAAGAGTTACTTACGGTTAATGATTTTAAAGAAATAAAGGAGGAGAACCAGTCAGGTTTAAGTTTTCCTCGTTTAGAGTTTCAAGAGTTAGATAAAGAACTGAAAATTTTACGGATAAAAGGTTCTGCTCTAGAAGTAGAAAGCATAATAAAGATATATGATGCAAGTGTTTTGGTAAATGAAATGCTTGTTTTTTTTGAGAAGAGGGAAAATGAATTCATTCACTTAAAAGAACAATTTTCTTCGGTATATTATACAAAAGAAATTATTGACCCCATTGAAAAAGTATTGGATAAACGATTAAAAGTAAAAGATGATGCTTCTAAGATTTTGTCTGAAATTAGACAACAAATTAAATCTACTAAGAGACAAGTCAATAGAAATTTTGATCGTGTTTTAAAAAAATATCAAGGAAAAGGTTATTTGGGAGATACAAATGAAAGCTTTTTTGACGGAAGAAGAGTTTTATCTGTGATCTCTAGTTACAAAAGAACCGTCGATGGAAAACAGTTTGGTGCCTCTAAAAGTGGACACTTATCATATATAGAGCCTCAAGAGAATAAACAATTAAATTCCGACCTAGATCGATTAGAAGAGGAAGAAAGGCAGGAAGTTTTTAGAATATTAAAAGCGCTTACCGAAGAGGTTCAACAACATTTGATATTGATTAAGGATTATCAAAATTTGTTAGTTAGAGTAGATTTTTTACAAGCCAAAACAAAGTTAGCTATTTTATTAGAGGCTAACATTCCAAAGTCAACTCCAGAAAGCTCCGTAGATATCATTGATGCAGTTCACCCCTTATTATACTTAAACAATATAAAAGAAAATAAGAAAACGCTACCGCAATCTATCCAAATGGATAAGTATAGCCGAATGTTGGTTATTTCTGGCCCAAATGCAGGTGGAAAATCCATTACATTAAAGACTGTTGGTTTGTTGCAATTAATGTATCAAAGTGGTTTACTTATTCCTGCAAATGAAAATAGTAAAATGGGTTGGTTTAATTCTATTTTAAGTGATATTGGAGACAATCAATCCATAGAAAATGAATTAAGCACCTATAGTTACCGCCTGAAAAGGATGAATTACTTCTTAGAAGTAGCCAATAAGCGAACTTTATTGCTTTTAGATGAGTTTGGTACAGGTTCAGATCCTGAGCTTGGAGGAGCATTGGCTGAAGTGTTTTTTGAAACATTATACAATAAGAAAAGCTTTGCAGTTATAACGACTCATTATGCAAATATAAAACTAAAGGCTTCAGTATTAAGAAATGCTGTTAATGCAAGTATGCTATTTGACACTGATTCTTTAACCCCTCTTTTTAAGTTGTCAATCGGACAGCCAGGATCTTCATTTACTTTTGAAGTAGCTAAGATTAATGGTATCCCAGAAGCGTTAATCATTGATGCTAAAAGTAGACTAGACATTAATCGAGTGAAGATGGATGAACTTCTTTCGGAATTACAACAAGAGAAAATCAGTTTGTCCCAAGCTAAAAAGGCCTTTGAAATTGTAGAAGAAAAGTCATTAGAAGCTGAAGAAGAATACCGTTCTAAAAGTAAAAGGCTGACAGAAAAGCTTGCTCAAAATAATAGTGTTAGCGAAAAAAACAACAAGCTAATTACAAATGGAAATAAACTAAACCACTTTGTTGAAAAATATCAAACAAACAATAAAAAAGCGAATAAAAAATTACTAGATGAGTTGCTTAAGTTTTTAGCAGTAGAAAAGTCTAAAATAGAAGAAGCAAATAAGTTGGCTGTACTTAAGTCAAAAGAAGGACTGCCAAAGAAAAAAGTAAAGAAAAAAAAGAAAGCAAAGCCAGAAAAGCCGATTAAAGTTGGCTCTCAAGTGAAGTTAAAGCAAGGAGGTAAGCAGATTGGAGAAGTTGTTTCTATAGATAAAAACTCAGTGACTGTTTTGTTTGGTCTTTTTAAAACTAAGGTTGAAATAGAAAAATTGACTTGTATTAAGATTTAATTTCAATTGAAGAATCAATTATTCAGTAATTTAAAAACTGTCTCTAGAGTTTACGATATAATAGAGTAATAATCGATCATAGAAATCCCCAGGATCAGAGTAGTATACTTTAAAGATGTATTCATTCTCAGTATCGAAGTGAGTGCCTTCTATCGTGCTCATTTTGGCTTCTTTACTTTTGTCAGACTGAAATAAGTAAGTATAATTATAATAGCCTTGCTTTAAGTAAGCTGTTCCTTCATAACATCTGGTAGTATAATTATAGTTCATTTTATATTTTGGTTGAATTCCCCAGTTAGTAAAGCCTCCGTATATATATAAGTCACCCTTGCTAAAAGGCTCTCTGTATGGAAGAGTGAAATGTACTTCAAGGTATTCACTTTCTAAATGATAATCTGTTTGATCTATTGTTTTAATCAAAAAACGACCATTTATATCTTGGTATTCCAAGTACTTTTGATAAGTTCTTTTATGGTCTGGAATGAGGTAAACTTTATATTTATTATTGTTGCTTTCAATTTTTGCAATTCGATCTGTCTTGTTTCTAATTGTTGTTAAGTCAATGTGTCGATATTCGTTTCCTCCTTCAAAAACATTCTCTTCGTCATCATCAAATATTAATTCATCTTGTCTAGCGTAGTTAGGTTTTAAATACTTACAGCTGTTATCTAGTCTATGGTTTTGCTCTATTACCACCTTTAGGTTGCTAAATGGGTTGGTAATAAGATTCGGAGAGAAAAATAGGTTGAAGTCTATTTCTTGTTTATAATGCTTGTCATCTAAGTTTGTTGGGTATTTTATATTAGGAACCACATTTATATTGTTTTCAGTGATAAAAAAACGATGTGTTAATACTATTTCTTCAGGTTTATTTTCTGGATAAACAGCAATAGCAAAATTTCCAGATTTTGTTATTTTTAAATTTTCATTTGGAAACTCTAAGTAGTAATGAATGTATTGTTGTGTGGTACTAAAAGATTGTTTGTAAAATTCAATGTAATTATCATTAAACCCATTGATGTATTCCATGTCGTCTAAATCACTAGGACTCCAGTTTTCGTTACAATGAATAATTTTATATTGAAAACTTTCAAAATCCTCATCTAAAACATCAAAATGAAATTCAAAATATTCGTTACTATTTAGTTGAATTACAGGGTCTGATAAATCTAGGTTCTTTTTGTATAGTAATACTGAGGCAATGTTGTCTCTGTAAGTTCTCGAATAGATTTTCTCTGGCAATTTTGCTGCTTTTGCTGCTTCGTTTTGCTTCTTATTAATCTCATTTTTGTTGTCTAGAGTTGGTTCTGCTATTGAACAACTAAAACTACATAACAGTAGGATCAGTGAGAAGAGGATTATATTTATGCTTGCCTTGTTGTTTAGAATCATTCTAAATTGTAAATATATAGATTTATAAAGTTGCATTAGTTAACAAAGTAAACAACTATTTTTTATTTTTGTTGCGGAAATTCTGAAAAATAACTGTATGTCAAAAACGATAAAAATCCGCAAAGGATTGGATATCCGTTTGAAAGGTGAGGCAGAAAAAGTAAAAGTTGATGCTCCTGTAGCTAAAACATTTGCTCTTAAACCTACCGATTTTCACGGACTAATGCCTAAAATGGTTAAAAAAGAGGGAGAGCAAGTAAAAGCTGGGACACCAATCTTTTTTGATAAGTATAGAGAGCAAATTCAATATGTCTCTCCTGTGAGTGGTACAGTGAAAGAAATAAAAAGAGGAGCTAAACGTAAAATTTTAGAAGTGATTATAGATGCTGATGCAACTATTGATTACGAAAAAGTTGAAGTTAAGCTTGTTGATTCTTTATCTAAAGAAGAAGCTAAATCTTTATTATTAAAGGGAGGTCTATGGCCAATGATAAAAATGAGACCATTGGATATTGTAGCTGATCCTAAAGATGAGCCTAAGGCAATATTC
>JAGXIB010000221.1 GCA_024635865.1 Flavobacteriales bacterium | reverse complement strand
ATATTGAAGGGATTCCTCTTCGATAATTTAATCCTATGGTAGGATAATTAGCTTCAGTAATTACTTTTTTATTGTTTTTAATGAAATACTTTTGTTTCATTCGGTACTTTAATGATAAAGAAACTTCAGTTTTTTTATAGTCGGGAAAACCAGTTGCCGTATTTAACGTTTCAATTGTGTTTTGATCAGCTGTATCTCCAAATGCCAAAAAAGAATAGTCAGCTAATTGAAGGTTAGCGATAGAAATTTGATTTTGAAAAGACACAGTTGCTTCAGCATAAAGTCCATTAACGACTTCCATGCGCTGAGAAATACTAATGTTTTTTGTTCTAACATAATTACTTCGACTTAATACTGCTGTAAACGCTGCATTTTGATTAATCAGATCGTAATAGTCTCCAAACCGTATAAAAGTCCTCACAAATTTTAACGGAATATAAGTTAGGCCAACACCAACTTTCCCTTTTACATCTTTATTTCTAAATCCATAATCAATTTGAGCTTCTGTTTCTAATAAAAAATTGTTATCGAATTCTTTATTAAAATACCCTCCTAGTCGATGTCTATACCCTCCAACACCAAGTGGTACAATTTGATTGATTAATCCTCTAAATCGAAATTCAGTTCCTTTAAAACTATTTTTATGACCTATTCCAGTTAACAGAAAGCTCCAAATATTGATTTTGTTAAAAGCGGAGTCTACTCTTATCAAATAATCTGCACTACTATATAAACTCACTAAGCTATCGTATTCACTAATGAAAGTCAACTCATTTTCTTTTAATATAATAGGCCTTTTTTTGGTCCAAAAAGCTTCGTCTTTATCGAAGGCGTCTACCTCATATCTTTTAATTTCACTATTGAATGTTTTCTTAGGAAAAACAGGTGTTAGGTTATATTCTGAGTGATTGACTCTTGTGTTTCCAATAATATTATCTGCCCCCTCTTTTATGGTGTAAAATAGTTCTCGTCTAACTGGTAAATAAGCGTTAGGTTCTACCGCTTTATAGTTTTGAATAATTTTAAATTCATTACAAAAAAGCAGTGCACCTTTATTAATGTTTAAGTCGACTGACTTTAATGCCCATGTACTGTCCTCAATGTATATGAATCCATAAAATAAAGCCTCGTTTTTAAAGCGAGGAATTACTTCTAGTTGATAAATTTTCTTCCCGTTTTCTACAAACGAACCTTTGTAATCATAAGCATAGTTTACTGCAGAAGTTGATGCTAAAGGTGAAATAATAGGCTTGGGACAAATGGCAGTAAAGGAAATGTTGTTCTCATAAAAATTAAAGTCAGAATTTGAGATGTCTGTATAAATTAGATAAGGGTTTTTTCTTTCTCCTTCTCTTTGTGCAATGTCAGGTTCACCAATGTCCATTCCAAAAGTGATTTCTGTCCCTCCAATAGGGTCATCTAGTTCAGCATAATCATGATGGGCTTCAATTACTTCTCTGTATCGGTTTGGCGCTTTAAAGTAGGTGGTAGAAATCGTTTCAATAAGGTTTAAGTTTTCTTTTTTTAGTTTTTTATCTAGTTTTTCTTCAGCGGTATATATCAAGTTTAAGCTGTCTGCTGAAGTTTTGATGATCGGTTCTTTTTCTAAAGAGGACTTAAGGTAAGTTTTACAGGAGTATTGTTCAATTTCTTCAAGGTAATCAGCTCTTTTTGCTCTAACTTCTCGCATGATCGACTTTGCTCTATCTCTTGTTTTCGCTACAATTTCAACCCCTGCTAACAACTCTATATCCTCTTTCAATGAGATGTTTAATTCTAACGTTTGTTTTGTAGAGTTGATCGTTATTTTTTTTTCAACTGTTTTAAACCCTATAAAGCTAAAGACAATTTCGTGTTCTCCTTTTTCTAATTCTAAAAAGTATTCGCCTTTGATGTTCGTTGTTGTGCCGTAGCTAGTATTCTTTACGTAAACACTAGCAAATGGAAGAGGATCGTTATTAATGTCTGTTATCGTCCCTTTTATAGCACCTGAATAGGCAAGGTTTATTTGAAATAGAGTTATAAATAGGAAGAGTATCCTCATGGTTAAATGTGTGACGGTTATTACGGTCTATTTGTTACAATACTAATGAATTATTTTTAAAATCGTTCAACTAACTCTTTTTGTAATTCAAATAATTCGTCTCTCAATCTGGCCGCATCCATGAAGTCTTCTTGTTTTGCAGAGTACTGCATTCTTGTCTTTACATCTTTTATAGCTTTTTCTAAGTCGTCTCTATTAGCATAAGCTACTTGGTGTTCTGCAGCAGCAGTTAACTTTTGGTTAATCTCATAGCTACTCATTTGCTTTTCATTTTTAAACACTTTGTCAGTGTTTTTTACAATTTGAGTAGGAACTAGTCCGTGCTTGGTATTATATTCTATTTGTATCTCTCTTCTTCTATTTGTTTCATCGATAGTCGCAATCATAGAATCTGTCATTTTATCGGCGTACATCACTACTTTTCCGTTTACATTTCGAGCTGCTCTTCCCGTAGTCTGGACTAATGAACGTCTGTTCCTTAAAAATCCTTCTTTATCTGCATCTAATATTGCAACTAGGGAAACTTCAGGCAAGTCTAGTCCTTCTCTGAGTAAGTTGACCCCTATTAAAACATCAAAAATACCTTTTCTTAAATCAGCTAATATTTCAACTCGATCTAACGTGTCGACATCAGAGTGAATATAACGGCTTCTGACTCCCATTCTAGAAAAATAAGTATCTAACTCTTCCGCCATCCTCTTGGTAAGAGTCGTGACTAAAACACGTTCATCTTTTTCTATGACTTGCTGTATTTCTTCTAATAAATCATCAATTTGATTTAAGCTAGGTCTAACTTCAATAACAGGGTCTAACAAACCAGTAGGTCTGATGATTTGCTCAATTAAAACGCCTTCAGACTTTTCTAGTTCATAATCTGCAGGAGTAGCACTGATAAAGAGTGTTTGGTCAATAATTTGTTCAAATTCCTCAAATTTCAACGGACGATTATCCATAGCCGAAGGGAGTCTAAAACCGTATTCAACTAAGTTTACTTTTCTAGAGCGATCGCCCCCATACATCGCTCTAATTTGGGGAACAGTGACATGACTCTCGTCAATCATCATTAAAAAATCATCGGGAAAATAATCTAATAAACAGAAAGGTCTGCTTCCAATAGGTCTTCCATCAAAATATCGAGAATAATTTTCAATTCCAGAACAGTAGCCTAGTTCTCGCATCATTTCTAAATCATATTCGACACGCTCTAATAGACGTTTAGCTTCTAACGGTTGGCCAATTGTTAAAAAATGTTCATGTTGTTTGACTAAGTCATCTTGAATTTCTTCTATTGCACTTTTAATCGTCTCCTTACTGGTGACAAAGATGTTTGCTGGAAATACTTGGTAAGCTTCATAAATTTCAATTAACTGATTATCGATTGGATCAAATGTTTCTATCGACTCAATTTCATCTCCCCAAAAAATAACACGTAAGGCAACATCGGTATAGGCTAAGTAGATAGCAACAGTATCTCCATTCACTCTAAACTGTCCTCTTTCCAACCCTGTTGTACTTCTAGAATATAAACTTTCTACTAAACGATGTAAAAATTTATTTCGAGCTATGGTTTGTCCTACAGCTATTTCTATCACTCCCTCTTTAAAGCTAGCAGGGTTTCCAATTCCATAGATACAGGATACAGAGGATACAACAATAACATCTTTTCTACCTGATAATAAGGATGAGGTACAGCTTAATCTTAGTTTTTCAATTTCGTCGTTTATAGATAAATCTTTTTCAATATAAGTTCCTGTGGTAGGAAGGTATGCTTCTGGTTGGTAATAATCGTAGTATGAAACAAAATATTCAACTGCATTCTCTGGGAAAAAAGCTTTGAATTCTTCGTAAAGTTGAGCTGCTAAGGTTTTATTGTGAGATAAAATTAAAGTAGGTCTATTGGTTTGAGCAATTACATTGGCTGCAGTAAATGTTTTTCCTGAGCCAGTAACACCCAATAATGTTTGATTTTTAACTCCCTCTTTTATTCCCTCTACAATTTGTTTTATAGCTTGTGGTTGATCTCCTGTTGGTTTGAAGTTCGACTTTAGTTTGAAATCCATGATGCAAAAGTAGGGAAAATATGTTTTACTAAATCGGATTGGATCTATGTTTAAATTCTTAGATTGACCTAAATTCATTCTAATAAGAGTAATTGCATCTAATTTTTTCGTTCGCAGGAATTGTGAGTTTTAACAAGAAAAAAAGCCCCTCATTTCTGAAGGGCTTTTTAATTGAATCTAATTCTAATTATTATTCTATAAAAGGTCTTTATAAAGTCCTCTTGAAATTAGTAGCTTCATAATCTCATTGGTTCCTGCGTAAATTCTAGCAACTCGATTGTCTGCATACATTCTAGCAATAGGGTACTCCCATATATAGCCGTAACCTCCATGTAGTTGAAGACATTCATCAACAACTTGACTGTGCATGTCAGTAGCCGAAAACTTAGCTAATGAAGCTGCTTCGGCACTTAATTCATGCTTGTTTAATAATAAAATACAATCATCTAAAAAACTTTGATGTATTTGTAATTTAGCTGTAGCTTCTGCTAATTTAAATTGAGTGTTCTGAAAACCTGCTATAGGTTGCTTAAAAGCAGTTCTTTCTGCCGTGTATTTTAATGTTTGTTCAATAGCTCCTTTAGCTCCTCCAATTGCCATTATGGCTACGATTAGCCTTTCTCGGGCTAATTCTTTCATCATTATTTTAAAGCCCATCTTTTCTTCTCCAAGTAAGTTTTCTTTGGGAACTTTAACCTTATCAAAGAAAAGTTCACAAGTATCTTGAGCTTTCATTCCTATCTTTTTAAAAGGAGTTCCCTTGCTAAAACCTTCCATACTCGATTCCATTAACAATAAAGAGATCCCTTCCTCATCAGTACCAGGGTTTGTTCTTACCGCTACAATGGACAAATCACTCATATACCCATTAGTAATGAAAGTTTTACTGCCTGTTACTTCGTAATGGTCTCCTTTATCAACGGCGGTTGTTTTTAGAGAGCGTAAATCACTTCCACAGCTTGGTTCAGTCATTGCTATAGCTCCAATAATATCTCCCTTAGCCATTGCAGGTAAATAATTCTTTTTTTGTTTTTCTGTTCCATAATGTAAAATGTATGGAGCTACTATATCTGAGTGTAAAAAGAATCCTGGTCCAGTAATTCCATGTTTACTTATTTCTTCGACAATTAATGCGCTGTAAGAAAACTCTAATCCAGCTCCTCCATATTCAATAGGCATGTCAATACATAGTAGTCCCATCTCTCCAGCTTTTTTCCATAGCTCTCGACTCACCATTCCTTCTTCTTCCCACTTTTCGTTATGAGGAAGAATTTCAGCTTTAATAAAATCTTGAACACCTTGTTTTAACATTAGGTGCTCTTCACTTGTATATACTTTTCTTTTAATTAATACGTCTTTTAACATTGTGTTTATTTTAATATGTAGTGCTATAAATATATGGTTATAATCCCTTAAATAGTAAAAAAAATATGATTATTTGAATGGGGCTTATATGAGTTTATTTCATTTCGGTAGTTAGTAGCTTTAAAGTAGAAATATTTTTTTTGCTTATTTTGTGATTAATTAAGGGAAGCATCCCTAGGTGTATTTTAGTTACTCTGTAATTATTTCTATCAAACTCTTATCCCCATAACACAGACATCATCAGTTTGTTCATAGTGTCTTTTCCAGTCGTTAAAAGTGTTCTCAAGGTAAAGTAACTGATCTTCCATCTTATCGTTATTGATTTTTGATAGTAGTTGCATAAATTGTTTGACCATGAATTTTCTATTTTGAGTCCCCCCAAATTGATCTAAATAACCATCTGTGACTAAATAAATTAGATCTCCTTTTTCAACGTCAATCTCTTGATTTCTGAATCCCATGATTTCATCAGAGATAAAAGCACCTACAGGATGACTGTCTCCTTTATATTTAATGATTTTTCCCTTTTTAGAAACGAAAATAATACTTTTTGCACCAGAAAAATAGAGCTTCATGGTGTTATAATCTATGGCAATAAACGAAATGTCCATTCCATCATTTATTGTAGCGTTATTAGCGTCCTGTCTTAAAGTCTTGAAAAGACCTTTGTTAATAAAATCAAGTGCTTCAGCGGGTGAGTTAACAGACGTTTCTTTTTCACACAGGCGCAAGAAATTATTGCCAATTAAACTCATTAGTGCTCCGGGAATACCATGACCAGTGCAGTCTGCTACAGATGCTAAGCAGAATTTTTCTTTTTTGTTGGTAATGACCTCTGATACCCAATAAAAATCTCCACTCAGTACATCTTTTGGACGGTACATAATGAAGTTGTTGGGAAATAAGGAGTCTACCAGTTCTTTTGAAGGTAAAATGGCTTGTTGTATTCTCTCGGCGTACCTTATGCTTTTACTGATTTCTTCATGCTGTAATTCAATTTTTTTACTGCATTTAGCTTGGGAAGTAAAAGGTCAGTTGGTTGGGGTAGTTATTGTTTAATTCGACTGTAACCATATTTCATTTTCCTGGTCTTTCATTGAAACCACTTTAGCATGAGAGGCAGTTCACTGTTCATGGCAATACTGTTCACCCTTAATTGTGTATATGGTCAGT
>JAGXIB010000220.1 GCA_024635865.1 Flavobacteriales bacterium | reverse complement strand
TATTATTTCTGATGTAGCGGCTGAAATTGCTGGTTCTGTTGGTATGGCAGGTTCTGCAAACATAGGATTAAATGTAGCAATGTTTGAAGCCATTCATGGATCTGCACCAGATATTTCAGGAATGAAAATAGCTAATCCATCTGGGCTAATTAATGCTTCAGTAATGATGTTGGCTCATATTGGTCAAATTAAAACGGCAGACAAGATCAAAAATGCTTGGTTAGCAACTATAGAACAAGGCTATCACACAGCTGATATTTATAAAGAAGGTGTAAGTAAGCAAAAAGTAAATACTGATGAATTTGCTGAAAAAGTTATTTCTAATTTAGGAGCTATACCTAAATCTTTAGCAGAGAGTAAGTTAGTTGAAGGTAAAGGAATTATAACTATTCCTCCATATGTTAGAAAAGAAAAGAAACAAACTTTAGTCGGTGTTGATATTTTTATAAATTGGCAAGGAACTAATCCTGATGAAATAGGAGAAATGCTTACCAAAATTGAATCTTCTGAACTAAAATTAAAGATGATTACCAACAGAGGAGTTAAAGTATTTCCAAATGGACTACCAGAAACTTATTGTACAGATCACTGGAGATGTCGTTTTATAGCTGTAGACTCTACAAAAGATGCTTACAAAACAGTTAGTTATGATTCAATCATTGAACTAATGTCTAGTTTATTAAAAGCGAACATGGAGGTAATAAAAACAGAAAACCTATATGAATTTGACGGTAAAAGAGGCTTTTCATTAGGACAAGGAGAGTAATCTAGCTAACAACAATATCACTTAAAATAAAAGCAAGTCTCAATTATAGACTTGCTTTTATTGTTTATGATGATGAGAACATGGATTATTTTACTCATTAATCTCAAAAGCAATTGATTTGACTCTTTTTGTTACTTGACCATTAACAACTTCCTCTAAGATCATATTTTGAGCTGTAGGAGAATCAAAAACTTCTTGCATATTTTTTATAGCACCCATTGGTATCTCTTTATCAATGCATAGCTCAATTAAATGGTCTCTTTCAAATTGATTAACAAACTGAGCTAACTCAGTTTGAAGTTCAGTTCTGTATTTAACTCTATTTTCATTGGTGCTGTATAAATCGTTTTCAGCTAAAGAAGCATTTCCTAAAATAGTACAAAATTTCTGAAATTGTATGTCAGAGCCAATCGCTAAAACAATTTCTTTTTGGTCTTTAGTTATAAAAACGTCTCCATAAGGTGCTATGTTAGGATGTAAAGAACCAATTCGTTGTGGAATCTTTTTGTTCATCAACCAGTTAGTTGCTTGGTTTGATAAAGAACTGATGGCAGTTTCTTCTAGTGAAGAAGTCACTAATGACCCTTTGCCTGTTGAAACACGTTTTAATAAGGCTACTAATATCCCTTCTTTTAATTGATGAGCAGCCAAAATATCCATTAAAGCTAAAGGCATTTTTGTAGGAGGAGAATCTGTTTGTCCGTTCATGAACATATAACCACATTCAGCTTGGAGTACAACATCAAAAGCTACTCGTTTTGGTGAAGATTTAAAGCCATTTAATTGGGCGTATATTAATTTTGAGTTTATCTTTTTTAACGAGTTGTAATCAAGGTTAAATTTCTCTGCAGCATCTTTTTTAAAATTACAAATGACAATGTCAGCTTCTTTTATTAAATGCAGCACTTGTTGATGTTCTTCTATGTTTCCATAATCAATGAAGAGGTGTTCTTTTCCCCAATTAATGCTTGAAAAATAAGCAGAGATAGCCTCTTTTTTTTCGTTTGCTAATTTCCAGCTCCTTGTTACATCTCCATTGGTTCTTTTATTTTCAATTTTAATAACATTTGCTCCCATTTCTGCAAAAAACATTCCTACAGAAGGACCAGCTAATACACTTGCTAATTCGACAACTTTTAATTTTGAAAATTCCATAACTTAATTTACTTCTAGTGATATGATAAAGTTAATAAAACCCTTACCTTTATATTCAAATTTAACTAGATATTTTATGTCATTTCAATCTTTAGGATTATCCGATTTATTTGTAAAATTATTAGCAGCCAATAACATATCGAAGCCGACACCTATACAAGCGGATGCTATTCCAAGTATTTTAAGAGGAAAAGATGTATTAGGGATAGCTAAAACAGGTTCGGGAAAGACGGCAAGTTTTGTTTTACCAATATTAGCAAATTTAGAAAAAAGTCAAGGGCTAAAGAATAGGCATGTTAATGTTTTGGTTCTTGTTCCTACAAGAGAATTAGCGGTTCAAGTTCATGAGGTATTTCAAACTTATGGGCAAGCAACCAAAGTAAGAATTAAATCATTAGCGGTTTATGGAGGAGTTGCTATCAATCCTCAAATGCAAAAACTACAAAATGTAAATGTTTTAATTGCTACTCCTGGTCGTTTATTAGAATTAGTAGAAAAAAATGCAACTTCATTAGGGAGTATTGAGACTTTGGTTTTAGATGAAGCAGATAAAATGTTAAATCTTGGCTTTAAAGAAGAGATGGATAAAATCTTTTCTTTATTACCTAAAAAACGTCAAAACTTATTGTTCTCAGCAACGCTAAGTGAAGATGTTGCAGCGATTGAATCTATCTTATTAGATAACCCTTTAGTGATAAAAGTAAAGGAAGTAGAAAAACAAGAGGTAGATTTAATTAAACAATTAGCATACTTTTGTAAAGAGGAAGAAAAAGGACCCTTGCTTAGGTATATCATAAAAGAGAACAACTTTAAACAAGTCTTGGTTTTTACTTCGTCTACTTATAAAGCAGATAATGTAGCAGATAAGTTACGTAAAAATAGAATTGATGCTCAGGCAATTCATGGAAAGAAAAGCCAAGGAGCAAGGCTATCTTCTTTACAACGATTTAAAGATGGACAATTAAGAGTTCTGGTAGCTACAGATATATTAGCAAGGGGTATTGACATTGAGTATTTACCTTGTGTTATAAATTACGAATTACCCCGTTCTCCTAAAGATTATGTCCACCGTATAGGTAGAACAGGTAGAGCAGGGGAGACAGGAGAAGCTTTTTCTTTAATTACTGAAGAAAGTGCACATCACTTTAAGGTAATTCAAAAGAAAATGAAAAAGCAAGTCGATATGATTGATGCTGATACAATAGACTTTAATTAATAAGTAAGACATTGGGTAAATGAAAATAAGTTATTTTTTGAATAGTTTTCTTTTTTTATTTCTAAGTTTCAACTATTATTCTCAATATAATGAAAGACAACTTAAAGAAATAGATTCATTAAAACTAGTAGTAGAAACCTCTAATGTAGATTCTAATATAGCTGAATCTTTATTATATTTATCTGAAATTCTATATTTAGAGAATATAGATACTCTAACATATTATGCAAAAATTGCAATAGAAATAGCGGACTCAAATATTATTGCTTTAAAGAATAAAGAAGATATAAATGTTTATAAATCTTTAAAAGCTTCAGCCTTAAACAACATTGGTTATGCATATAGTTATGGAGATAAGAGTAATGAAACAATTACTTATTACCTTGAGAGTTTAGAGTTGCGAAAAGAAATAAATGAGCAGGAAAGTTTAGGTTCTTCTTATAATAACTTAGCATATATTTATCAGAATCAAGGTAATATACCTAAAGCTATAGACTTTTACTTGTTAAGTTTATCTATTCAAAAAAAGAGAAAAGATAAAGACGGAGAAGCAAATACTCTTTTAAACTTAGGTAGTTTATATCAATATCAAAAAGAGCTAGAAAGAGCAAAAGATTGTTACAATAAAGCTCTGAAATTAGACAATGATGTAATTTCAGCATACAGTTTATCAAACTTAGGAACTTTATCTGATAGTAAATCTGAAGCTTTAATATTTTATAAAAAATCACTTGTTCTTTTTAATAAAGTAAATGATAGAGCAGGTATTGCTTTAGCCAATGAAAACATAGGGACTAACTTTTTTGATTTAAAAAAATATGACTCTGCACTTTATTATTTAGACAAAGCACATTTTTTTTATATAGAAAGTGATCGTATAAAAGCTATAGCTAGGATTAATCTTGAAAAAGCAAAAGTATTTGTTAAACAAGGTAAAAGTATATCTAAAGCAAATCAAATTGTAGGTAATAGTTTGAAAACTGCTTATAAAGTAAATGATATAGATTTAATATTAAAGTGTTCTAACTTTTTGTATAAGACGAATAAGCAAATCAAAAACTTTAGTAGAAGTTTAGAAATGCATGAAGTTTATCTTAAGTATAATGATAGTTTAATTAATTCGAAAAATCAGAAAGATATTTTTCAAAAAAAGTTTGAATATGATTATAAAGGTAAAGTGTTTCAAGATAGTATTAGACACCTTGAACAAGAGAAAATTAATAGAGTTGAAAATGAAAAAAAAATTGCCCTAGGGGAGGCAAAACAAGAAAATCAGATTATAATAATCATTTCTATTTCTATTATCTTAATTTTAATCGTTGCCTTTTTACTGTTTGTTTACCGAAGATTAAGAATCACTTCAAACCAAAAAAATATTATTGAAAAGCAAAAAGATGCAGTAAACAATCAAAAAGAAATTATTGAACATCAGCACAAAGAAATATCTGATTCTATCAATTATGCTGAAGCAATTCAAAAATCTGTTTTACCTTCTAGTAACATTCAGAATATAAGAGAGGATAGTTTTGTCTTATTTATTCCAAAAGATAAAGTGTCAGGAGATTTTTTCTGGCTAGAAGAGAAAGAGGAGCTCCAATATTTCATTGCGGCAGATTGTACTGGTCATGGTGTTCCTGGTGCTTTTATTTCAATGATTGGAACTATCCTGTTGAATGAGGTACATAATTCTAAAAATATTCAACGTCCAGATTTAATTTTAAATGAACTAAGAAGATTAGTGATTTTAACGTTGACTAACAGTCAAGGAAAAACCATGAAAGATGGAATGGACATCGCTATCGGAGTCTTAGACAAAAAAACTAATTTATTGCAGTTTTCTGGAGCAAATAACCCTGTTTGGATTGTTAGTAAAGATAATTTTAAAATTGCTAACAATGTTGAATTGCATCCTAACTTAAGTAGTGGTGAATTAAATTTGTTTGAAGTCAAAGGAGATAAAATGCCAATAGGCTTATTTGATACTCAAAATCTTTATCAATTAAATACCATTCAATTAGCTAAAGGAGATAGCTTTTACTTGTTTTCGGACGGTTATGCTGACCAGTTTGGAGGTCCAAGGGGGAAAAAGTATAAATATAAACCATTTAAAGAACTACTTTTAGGGTTTGATAGTAAGAGCGGAACAGAAAAAAAAGAAATCCTAATGAATGACCATATTAATTGGAAAGGAGATCTAGAACAAGTAGATGATATTTGCGTAATAGGTGTTAAAGTTTAATTTTCTAAAGCAGAGCTAATCAAATCTTCTGGAAGAGATACCGAATCTATTTGAAATTCAAACCACTCTTGTAATTCATCCTCTAAACCAAGTCCATTTAAGTAATTATTTAAAGCTAAATTTAACCCTGCAGTATAATCTGTATGACAAGCTCCTTTTGGATCTTCGTGAGTTAAATCATTTTCAGCAAATCCTTCAAATTTAGGACCTGTAATTTTAATCTCAAACTCTTCTGGGTTTTTACCAATTGGACTATGAGCCGTTGTTGTAAATTGATGCCAAAAAGCAGAGTGAATACAACCATTGCCAAATAACTGTCTTACCACTTCTAAAGAATCAATGGTCTCTTGGTCTGTTTCTGTTGGGAAACCATACATTAAATAAGCATGAACCATAATATTAGCATCAGCAAAAGCACTAGTTACTCTCGCCACTTGTCCAATGTCAACTCCTTTCTTCATTTTTTCTAATAAACGATCAGAAGCAACTTCTAAACCTCCTGTTACAGCAATACACCCTGACTTAGCTAATAGTTCGCATAATTCAGAAGTAAAGGTTTTTTCAAATCGAATATTTGTCCACCAAGTAATGTAGACTTTTCGTTCGATTAGTTTATTTGCTAAAGCTCTCAACATTTTTGGAGGAGCAGCTTCATCTACAAAATGAAAACCAGAAGTGCCTGTTTCTGAAATGATAGATTCTATTTTATTTACTAAATCTTCGGCAGTAGTATTCTCGTAATTCCCAATATAATCTAAAGTAACATCACAGAAAGAGCACTGCTTCCAATAGCAACCATGAGAAATAGTTAATTTGTTCCATCTACCATCACTCCATAAACGGTGCATGGGATTCATCACATCTAAAAAAGAGAGGTATAAATCATGCTTTAACCCATTATAACTAGGAGCAGGTAAGTTTTTATGATGAAATATCGTATTTGGTGTTTTATTTTGATAAACTACTTTATTATTTCGTATTAAAAAGGTTCTTTCTAATTCTTTCTCAGGTATTTTTCCATCTAAATGTTCAATTAACTTTAACAAAGGAGCTTCTCCATCATCTAAAGTAATATAATCAACAAAATTAAATACTCTAACATCTGTTAGTGAACGTAATTCGGTATTGCAATAACCACCACCAAAAGCAATTTTTATTGAAGGGTAATATTCTTTTAGATATTGCCCACATCGTAAAGCTGAAAAAAGGTTACCAGGGAATGGAATAGTAAAACAAACAAGGTTAGGTGAGTAGTGTTCTATTTTTTGTGCTAATAGTTTTAATAACTCTTCTTCAATTAATGTTGTCTCATAAGAAAGGTATTCATTCAATTCATTAAAACTACTAGCCGAAGAAGCAATTCGTTCAGCATAACGAGTAAAGGAAAAGAATTCATCGACATTAGCTTTTATAAAATCGCCCAGCTCTTCTACAAATAAAGTAGCATAATGTTTGGCTTTGTCTAAAATCCCAAGGTTACCAAAAGCCCAAGATAAATCATCTTCTAACTTTTCGAAACGATGTGATTTTGGTAAATAACTATCGTGTAATATTTGGTAAGCTGTAGTAGTTTCATGTTTTTTTAAAAACCCTATAACAGTATCTACTTTATTAATGTAATCTTCCCTTTGTTCCCAGATTAGAGGAAGTTGGATGTCTTTTTGATTTTTTACTTCATTAAAAATCCGTTTAATATTCTTTTTTGTAAAAAGCACATTAAATAATTCAACACTTAAATCACATTGGTCTGTCTCAACTCCTTTAGCATTCAAAAACCCTTTTAAATAACACGTCGCTGGGTAGGGAGTATTTAGTTGAGTAAAAGGAGGAGTGACTAAAAGTACTTTTGTTGACATGCCACAAATATAATGTTATTAACTATTTTGTTAGAAACTAACAGTAAGTTATTCTGTTTTTTCTTTTTATATTAGAAGTGTTATAATTTATTTTAAATAAAACTCTTATGAAGGCTTTACTACTACTGTGCATTTTTTTTTCACTCTTTATGTTTAGTCATGCCCAAGAAAGAACGGTTTATTTAAGAACAGGAAATCAATTATTTGAAAAAAATAATCAAAGCTTTACGTTTAAAGAAAATGTAAAGAAAGAAGAAGTCTTTTTAAAGCGCTTTTACAAGTTTATTCAATTCAATACCATTCCATCCAAGCAAGAAATAGAGATCTTAAATTCTAAAGGTATTAAGCTTCTTAATTACATTCCTAAAAACACTTATATAGCATCTTTATCAACAAAGATAAAAGACTATGATTTAAATAATTTAAACATCAGGTCTGTTCAAGAAATTAGCTTAGAAAATAAAATGAGTAAAGCTATTTGGTTAGAAAACTACCCCTTATGGGCAATTAATGGCAATGTGGTAGAAATTGTTGTAAAAACCTATAAAGATATTGAGTTCAATGTTTTTAAAGAAAAATTGCTAGATTTTGGTATCAAATTAACAAGTACAATCGAATCATCTAACTTAATCATTGGAAAGATAGATCGGTCTAACGTTAAAGACTTAGTAGCTTTACCTTATGTTCATTATGTTGAGCCCATCTCAGAAGCTGGAAAAGCAGAATCAAATGATGGTAGAAACTTACATCGATCAAACGCTATTGATGTTGACTATCTTGGAGGAAGAAAATACAATGGAGAAGGAGTAAGTGTTGCAATAAATGACGATGGTTTTGTAGGACCTCATATTGATTTTACTGGAAGAACAAATCAGTTAGATGTCGCTAGTGATTTAACAGGGACGCACGGAGATATGACCACTGGAATAATTGGAGGGGCAGGTAATTTAAATCCTATAATGAAAGGGATGGCTACTGGAGCATACATTCATGTTCGTCAATATGTTTCATCAATGGCGGGAACCATTCCATTGCACGTAGATAGTAATGTATTGGTATTTTCATCTTCATATAGCAATGGGTGTAATGGAGGCTATACTTCCACCACTG
>JAGXIB010000219.1 GCA_024635865.1 Flavobacteriales bacterium | reverse complement strand
CAATGAATGCAAGAATTCAAGCTGCCTATATTAATACGCGTGAATTTGTAACCTTCATTAATGAAACTTTACCAGAAGCAAAAATCAACTTTGTTTCCGAAGAATTGGCAAGTCAAGGTTTTACTCCTTCTGTGTTTTCATTAGACTTACCTACTAAAGGGAATACGCATGAAGAAAGAGAATCGTATAAAAGAGCATTAAATCATAAGTTAATTAACATGATGATTACTCAAATCCCTAATGAAAGTAAGTATTGTGTGAGTTATGGACAATTAGGTGGATGTTACTGGACGATACCAGCTACATCGACTCAAGGGACAACTAAAGAAGGCGACAAAGACTATATTGCACGTGTATCACTTTCTCCTAATATGGATCTTGAGCTTCATAAAAAAGTCTTTTTAGAGTTTGTTAAACAGATTTAAAACAAGGGAGGCCAGTCAATGCCTCCCATCTTGCTAAGACTAAGTGATTATGAATAAGGTCATGATAAAAAAATGGATTAGAAACTTCACAAGCACTTATTTGGAATAAACAAAATGAAAACTAAGTCAAGGATAACATCAATATTAAAAGCTAATTATTTAGACTCTTCAGTAACTGGTTTAGAGCATTTTAATTTATCTGAATTAAACCTAACCAAAGATCTTGATTTTCAACTACCAACCAATTTAAGATTGGGGCATTTAGCAGAAAAAATTGTTTCTAAATTAATTAAGTCATCTAACAACTATAAAGTACTCTATGAAAACATTCAAATCATAGAAGATAAAAAAACCATAGGTGAAATTGATTTCATTATAGAAGAAGTAAGTACAAAGCAATTGACCCATATAGAATTAGCCTATAAGTTTTATCTGTTTGATCCAAACATCTCTTCGGAAATAGTAAACAATTGGATTGGTCCAAATAGGAATGATTCTTTGAAAAAGAAATTAGAAAAGCTAAAAAGCAAACAATTTCCTTTATTAAATCATAAGTCTTCTATATCTATGTTTAATAAAATAAAAATTAGCGAAGTTTCTAAAGCGTTGTGTTTATTGGTTTCATTATATATCCCTTATGACTACAAAGCAAGTTTTAATCCCACTTATGAAAAAGCCATAAAAGGTTATTATTTTAATCTTGAAACACTTATTCGCCTTGATAATTTAGAAAAAGCCTATTATATTCCTAAAAAAAAGGAATGGGGAATGGATCCAGCTGAAAACAAAATTTGGACTGATATTCTTGGTGTAAAAAAACAAATTAAGACCAGTATTGAAGAAAAACAATCCCTATTATGTTGGCAAAAACATAAAGATGCTTATTCAACATTTTTTGTTGTTTGGTGGTAAGTTTCTTTTTAAGCTTCCAAATAATTAAAAATTAACAGAAACAATGAATAATAAAAAAAGATGATTCATAAAAAAGAATTGCATTTTTTTGATATTTGACTAAAGAGTTAATAAAAAAGACAGGATGTTACCCTAACTTAATTATTATTAAAACGAAGAATTATCACATTTAAACGAACAGTAACACCTACTATGAATTATAACATCAAAGCTTCATCAATCTCAAATAAAGATGCAGTAATTAAGATCAATCAATCAACTATAGATTTTGGCACTACTAAAAACACTGCCGAGACCTTGCCAAACCCTGCCGAATTATTCTTGAGTGCTTTTGCTGCTTGTCTATTAAAAAATGTTGAACGTTTTTCGGGTATGATGAAATTTAGCTTTACAAAAGCCTTTGTTGAAGTCAATGCCACTCGTCTTGAAAACCCACCAAGGATGGATAACCTCACTTACAAATTAACCATTTACAGTAGTGACGAAAAACTGAATACATCATTACTAAAAAAGAACATTGAAAAGTTTGGCACCATTTACAACACCGTAAATTTGTCCTGTTCCATTTCCGGGACGATTAATACTATTGATGAAATTTGATTGATTACATAATATAACCGTACCTTATTCGAATAATTACATTATACGAGTAAACTAATTAAATAACGATGAGAAAAATAGTTGCAATTTTATTGATTTCAATAGGAATATTTGGATGTCAGCCAGAAGGTCGAAAATACGTAGAGCATAAAGAATTATCTCCATTGGTAGAGTGGCTAAAAAAAGATGTGATAGAATTCAAGGTTCCTATCGAAAAAGAAAATCAGGAATTCAAAATGAGTCTAGCATTTAGGTATGTTCATGGATATCAATATAAAACATTAAAAGTAAAAGTAACTGAAAATAGTCCCAGCGGGAAAGAAGAGTCCAAAGAATATGAATTAAAGATCATCAATCAAAATGGAGATTATGTCGGTGACCCTACGCTTAGTTTTTTTGATAGTGAACATGTGATAGAGACCAATAAATTATTTAAAGAAAAAGGTACTTACACTTATGAAATTGAGCATATGATGCCAAATGACCCTGTTAATTTCGCACTAGAAATAGGAGTGATTTTAGATGAAATAAAATAGAGGAGAATTGAAGTTTTTCCGACATAAATAGTCTTTCTAAAATAAAATATAAATGATTATATTTGAAGTTGAAGTTGTAATATCAATTTTTAGTCATATCGACTAAACGAATACCTACAATAAAAAAGTTAGTCTACAATTCTGTGAAAGAATTAGGAGAAAGAAGAGCAGAGAATGATTAAAATCAAACAACTATTATCTGAAAGTTTTCAAATTTCTATTGGAATATTATTGGCTAGTATAGGACTAAAGGCTTTTTTACTTCCTAATGGATTTTTAGACGGAGGAGTTACTGGTATTGCTATTCTAATTAGTCAGTTATTTAAAATTGATATTTCCTATGTTCTTCTAGTAATAAGCCTTCCCTTTTTATTTATTGCATGGAAGACATTAACAAAAAGAATCGTTCTAAAATCCTTTTTATCAATTACAATCTTAGCAGTATTTATTCATTTTGAAAACTTTAGTTCAGTTACAGATGACAAACTACTTATTGCCATTTTTGGTGGTTTATTTTTAGGTGCAGGAATAGGAATTACGATTAAAAATGGAGCTGTATTAGATGGCTCTGAAATTCTTGGAATCTATATCAATAGTCGTTTTGGAATAAGTATAGGAAAAGTCATACTACTCTTTAATATTATTCTTTTCGCTATAACTGCTGCTTTAATTTCAATTGAAGTATCTATGTATTCTATACTCACCTTCTTAGTTACTGCAAAGATAATAGACTTAATGATTGAAGGTTTTGAAGATTATGTTGGCCTCATGATTGTATCTGAAAAGGCCGATGAAATACAGGTTGGACTAATTGACAAAATAGGCATTGGAATTACGGTCTACAAGGGAGCCAAAGGTTATGGTCAAAGAGGTCATAAAGAAGAATCTGAGGTTATCCATACAGTCATCAATAGGATTGACATTAATAGAACCTATAGTTTAATTGAACAACTTGATGAAAAGGCATTTATCATAGAGTTTGATGTTAACAACGTAAAAGGTGGAATACTTAAAAAGTACTTAAGTAAATAATTGACTAAAGTCAAACAATTAATACATTAGTAATTACTAGCTTTATACCTCTATGAAGAACTTCATTGTCCTATTCATTATTCTACTATTTACATTCACTATTTTTCCTCAAGATTCTTCAAATAAAATGGAGAAGAAAGTTCGTTTTTCAAATCATAAATTCATCCCTTTATATAACCTAAAAAAAAGTGGAAACACTATTATTTTTCAAGGAAACAAGAAAAAGAAAAACTATTTCGAAGGTTGGTATTTTAAAATGGTAGCAGAAGATGGAGCATCTGTAATAAGTGTCATACCTGGAATTTCATTATCAGAAAAAGGAGAAAAACAACATGCTTTTATCCAAATAATAAATGGAAAGACTGCACAAACTAGTTATCATACCTTTCCCATTGAGGACTTTTATTTTTCAAAAAAAGAGTTTGCTGTCAGAATTGGAGAAAATTACTTTTCAAAAGAAAAATTAATTCTAAATATAAAAGATGACAGTACTTCTATATCTGGAGAAGTGACTATGTCCAACATAACAAATTATTCTGATCGGAAAATAGGGAAAAGAAAAATTATGGGTTGGTATAGAAGAGTCCCTTTTATGGAGTGTTATCATGGCGTGGTAAGTTTAACCCATGATCTAAAAGGACAGTTAACCATAAACAATAATAAACACACATTTAACAAAGGCAAAGGATACATTGAGAAAGATTGGGGATCGAGTATGCCTTCTTATTGGATTTGGATGCAGACTAATCATTTCGAGAAATCGAATAGTTCATTTATGCTTTCCATTGCAAATGTTCCTTTTATCGGTAAAGGATTCGATGGATTCTTAGGGTTCTTTTATCATGAAGACAATGTCTATCGTTTTGCCACCTATCTTAACTCAAAATTAACCGTTGCGATTGTAGATTCTAACACCGTTAAAGTGGAAATAAGAAACAGAAAAGAGACTCTTTTAATTGAAGCGAAACGAAACAATATGGGAATGCTAAAAGCTCCAGTAGCTGGTCAAATGGATCGAAGAATTCCTGAAAGCATTGATGCTGAAATAAAAATCACCTTGCTCGATAAGAAGGAAAAACTAATTTACACCGACAAATCGGACATTGCAGGACTAGAATTGGTTGGTGATTTTTGGAAATTAGCTGAGAAAGTAGATTCAAAGTAAAAAATAGTAAAGATTTATTGCTAAATTGTTATTGTAATATTTTAGCTAACTAATTTTAACTTTATTAAGCGAATTTAATTGTTACTTTATTATTTTATGAAAAATATTTTGATAGTAATACTACTAAATTTAGCCTATAATTTATTTTCACAAACAAAAAGTTTTGTTGGAGTATATGAGAATAAAACTGATAAAGATGCTGAATTCATTATTGAATATAAACTCTCATTGAACGCTGACAACACTTTCTTATTTCACTTTTATCAAGATCAAATCTGTTATATAGATGATGAGAGAGCTAAAGGGAAGTGGAAATTAGAAAATAACGCAATCATCTTTAACGTAAATGAAAAAACTGATGTTAATGACACTCATAAATTCAACTTTAATAAAACAAAAGCAACAATTAAAGGAAACACTTTAAGTTTTTATGACTGCAGTATTGATTGGATAAATAATACTGAATTGAAAAAAATAAGCGCTAGTAAAGAGTTAGAAAAGTGATCTAATCTGAATTAAAATGACTGAATCAAAAAAAACATACTTTGCTTTCTCTTTCTCAGAAGAAAAATATGTCCTGGGTTTAACAATAGGTTATTGGACTTGGTTTTATGATTATTATTTTGATAATCCCGAAGAAATTAACTCGATACAACTTGAAAATCTAAAAGAATTATTTGTTTTAGACAAATATGATTTAGGTAGCTTTAAAAAGACAACTCAACTCTCTCCTACCCTATATAACAACTTTCTAACAAAAAAAATCTAATGAATAAATTTTACCATTTAATTTTCCTTTATTTAGGTTACTCGATTTTTATTTCTTGTGGCAATGAAAAAGAAAATGTCTTAATTTCTGGAACAGATTTCTGCTCGAAGATTCATAAATCAGCTGATAGCTCTTCTCTTTCAGAAGAGCTAAAAGATTTAGAAACTAAAATGGAAACCAAAACAGGAGTTTATGTTCTAGAAGATGGAGCAGGGTCTATGGTCACAAGAGCCTGGTTAACAGAAAAAGCAGAAGAAACGATTGATATTCAATACTTTATTTTCTCAACTGACAACATCGGACTCATTGCTTGTGATTACTTGGTAAGAGCTGCAGATAGAGGAGTTAAAATCAGAATATTAGTAGATGACTTTATGGTAGACAGTGACATACAAGATATTTTCACTTTCGATTCACATGAAAACATTTCTGTTAAAATCTATAATCCAGGTGTTAATTTAGGGAAAAGCCTTTTAGGAAAAATTAAAAAGTTTGCCTTAGATTTTAGATCTGCCAACCAAAGAATGCACAACAAAACATTTATTGTAGATCATAAAGTTGTAATAACTGGTGGACGAAACATTGCAGATGAATATTTTGATTATGACCACGAATATAACTTTAGAGATAGAGATGTTTTGCTTATTGGAAAAGAAACCCAACAAGTAGAAAACTCATTTAATTTATTTTGGAAAGATAGTTTAAGTATGAATGTATCTGAAATTTCAGATGATGTTCCTTTAAACGTTACTGATGAAGGTAGATTTAATAACCTGCACGAATATGCTTGTAACCCAGAAAACTTTTGGCCTCAAATTAAAAATCAAATAGAAAATCTTCCGACAGCCTTTGAGGCTATAAAAGAATCTGGGAAATTAGTTTGGCTAGAGGATGTTAGTTTTATTTCGGATCTCCCAGGAAAGAACGATGGCACACAAGGATTAGGTGGAGGAGGAAACTCTACCAGCACCTTAATAGAATTGGTTAAAGGTGCAAAAGAAACTATAGAAATACAAACTCCTTACTTAATTACTTCAAAATTGAGCCAAGACCTATTTAAAGCTGCAACTGAGCGAGGAGTAAAAATTAGAATTTTAACAAATAGTTTAGCTTCAACCGATAACCTTGAAGCATTTAGTAGCTATCAGAGTGATAGAACAACTTTACTGAAAACTGGAGTACGAATTTTTGAATTTAAGCCAGATGCAGCCGAGCGAACAAAAATGATGACTGGAAAGTTAGATGACAGTTTAAGTGAGAAGCCTATATTTGGTTTGCATGCTAAATCGATGGTGATAGATGGTAAAACAGTAGTGATTGGCACATTTAATCTAGACCCAAGAAGTGCAAATTTAAATACTGAATGCATTGTCATTATTAATTCTGAAAAAGTAGCTATTCCCGTTCTAGAAGGCATGGAAATTGAGTTTAACATTGACAATTCTTGGGAAACAACACTTGATTATAACCCTGATAGTGAAGTTGCTAATTATAAGCGACTAAAAACTTGGACAAGAAAAATTTTGCCAAAAGACATTTTATAAAATTAATTTTTAATCTAAATAGAACAGGTAATTAAGCTGTTAAAGCGCTGTTCTTAGAACCTTTTTCCCTAGCATCATTATTTGTATAAATAAATAACTGTTTATTCTATTATAAACATCGAGTTTTCTTGTATTTTTGTAGTTGCGTTAGAGATAAAAGCGACAACCTATTTTTTTAAAGTTCTCGATCTATTTTTATTGAAAATAAAAACACTCGAACTGACTAAAAAATAGATATAGCAGCTAGCTCGACCTCGATTTTAAGAGAGGAAACGCCCAAAACTTTAATTGTAAATTATGAGTTATATTATTTCGATAGATCAAGGGACAACAAGTTGTAGAGCTATTTTATTTAATAAGGCAGGTGAAACTGTTGCTGTTGAACAAGAAGAGTTTACTCAAATTTATCCTAAATCTGGATGGGTAGAACATGATCCGAATGAAATTCTAGAGACTCAATTAAAGGTGTTAACAGACTTAATTAAAAACAATAATATTTCTGCGACCGAAATCGACTCAATAGGCATAACCAACCAACGTGAAACTATTGTTGCGTGGAATAAAACAACCGGTGAACCTGTTTATAATGCCATTGTTTGGCAAGATAAACGTACTGCTGGTTTTTGCGATCAACTAAAAGCTGCTGGACATCAAGATTATTTAAAAAAAACAACCGGTTTATTTATTGATTCTTATTTTTCAGGGACAAAGATTAATTGGTTACTGAATAATTGTGAAGCAGCTGAACTCTTATTGAGGCAAAATCATTTAATTGTTGGAACCATTGACGCTTGGTTAATTTGGAATTTAACTAACTCAGAAGTTCATGCTACTGATTATTCTAATGCTTCGAGAACTTTATTGTTTGACATTAATAAATTAGAGTGGGATCAACAAGCTTTGGATTTAATGGGTATTCCTAGGTCTATCTTACCCAAAGTAAAAAATAGCTCAGATGATTTTGGATATTGGGAATATGAAGGAATAAAAATACCAATTAGAGGTGTAATAGGAGATCAACAATCTGCACTATTTGGTCAGGGATGTTTTGAAGTTGGAGAAGCTAAAAACACCTATGGAACTGGATGTTTTATGTTAATGAACACTGGGTCGACCAAAAAAGAAAGTGAACATGGTTTAATTAATACCATCGCTTGGGGAATAGATGGTAAAATAGTCTATGCTTTGGAAGGGAGTATTTTTATTGCTGGAGCTGCCGTACAGTGGTTAAGAGACGGTTTACAAATCATTAAATCTTCTTGTGAAACAGAAGCGTTAGCAGAATCTATTGACGAAGATAGTGATGTTATTGTAGTGCCAGCATTTGCTGGCTTAGGTGCTCCTTATTGGGACATGTATGCGCGTGGTGCAATTTTCGGGTTAACCAGAGACACTGGAATTCCTGAATTAGCTAAAGCAACTCTAGAGTCATTAGCTTTTCAAAGTAAAGATGTGCTAAAAGCAATGGAGAAAGATGCTGGAGTTAAACTAAAAACATTAAATGTAGATGGAGGAGCTACTGCAAATAACTATTTAATGCAGTTTCAAGCAGACATATTAAACACTCCTGTTG
>JAGXIB010000022.1 GCA_024635865.1 Flavobacteriales bacterium | reverse complement strand
CCGCAGAACAAAGAGCTATATCACATGGTATAAAAGTAAATAATTATAAAGATAGTAAATCCATTTCTCAAGATTTCCCTTTTCTAAATTACCCGGAAGAATCACAAGGAATGTTCGAGTCTACTCCATCTGGTCATATAAACCCAAGGGAATTGATAAAAGCACAATTAAAAGTTGTAAAAAAGAATAATGGTGATATCATTCAGGAGGTTGTAAAAAGTGTTACTTACAAAAAAGAATGTGTTTTAGTCAAAACATCAAACGGCCATGTTTATCGAGCAGGAAAAATAATTTTTGCTATGGGTGCATTTACGAATCATTTTGGCTTGATAAAAAGAAGATTGGACCTTAGCCTTAAAAGTGAAACCGTAATTATAGCACAACTTGATAATGATGAAGCAGAATGATTAAGCAATATGCCTTCCTTATTATACGAAATGCACACTCCATTGATAGAAGGAATCTACGCTACTCAGCCTATAAAATATCCTGATGGAAATTATTATCTAAAGCTGGGTGCCAATACTCCAAATGATATGTGTTTTACTTCAGAATTAGTGGATATAAAGAATCGGTTTGCGAATGGAGATAGCGATGCTAACATTCCTATTCTTAAAGAACACTTACTGAAGATAATTCCAGATTTAAAGATAAAAAACATACTTTCTAAAAGGTGTATTCTAACAAGAACAAAGCATCCTTTAGAAAATCCATATATCGGAATACTAAAAAAGGACCGATCCTTCTTAGCAGTAGGGAACGGCTGGAGTGGTGGCAATTCTGACGGCGTTGGTTTCATTGCTGCTACCTTAGCTATGAATGGTATCTTTCCTAAAAGTTTTTTCGAAAAAGACTTTACACCTATTTATAGTAATTAAAACAACTTGCTTATAATCTCAGCTATCGCAAAATACGAGTGTTTAAGTAAAAAGTTAAATGAAGTTCCATGGTTAAATCAAAATTTACGCTTTCTGACTTATGCGTAAATCTTAAGAAGAATATGTCAAAGTGACTTAGAAATAAATAGATACATCTATATTAAAAATGAGTTAGCCTTTTTAGTTAACTCATTTTTATTTGGTTGAATAATCAATTGTTTAAAGTTAAAACATGTTACAATAACGTGTTTAGTTAATTTCAGGTTCTCCTCGCCTACTCGAAAAATACCACGGATTTTCCTCGGGTTCGTTTTCTTTTACTAATTTAGATTTAGCCAACGCAACGAAACATACACGAATTCCTTGGCAGAAAGCCTTTTACTACACTTACAAATGAAATTTATAGACTTCCCTCTCTTAGTAACCGAAAGATTAATTCTTAGAAAATTAGAGGAATCTGATTGGGAAAGTATTTCATATTTACGGTCCGACAAAATTGTAAATCAATTTGTAAAACGTGCAAACGCAGATACAAATAAGAAAGCTCTTGACTTTATTAAAAATACCAATTTAAAGATCACTAAAGATTTGCTAATCTACTGGAGTATTTCATTTAGAAATGATCAAAAAATGATTGGCTCAATTTGTCTTTGGAACTTTTCAAAAGATAATAAAACCGCAGAAATTGGATATGACTTAGGTCCAAAATTTCAGAATAAAGGAATTATGAATGAGGCTATGATAAAGGTGCTGGATTTTGGTTTTCAAATTTTAAGTCTAGATAAAATAGAAGCTTTTACACATAAAAAAAATGAAAATTCGAAAAGTCTTCTAATCAAAAATAATTTCCGATTAAATCAAAAAAGATTAGATCAGGATAATTTAGAAAACATGATTTTTGAAATAAACCGGCCGGCAGCTAACATCATGTATAACAAATAGCAAAAATTTCATTGAAAAGTGATATTTTAGATATCCAGTAATGAACAACTAATCCCACAATAGGGAAACCTCCCTAATCCCACTATTTAAGTTAACCATAACTGTTTGCAATAATTTTAAAGACAAACAAATATATTTAAAAACATAGTCAAGTAAATACGATTTCAAATGGCCGAAAAAAAATCTAAACTAGCTGAAATAAAAACAAAACAAACCGCTGCAAGTGTGGAGGAATTTATTAATTCGGTTAAGGATGAACAAAAACGTAAAGACAGTTTTGTGCTTTTGGAAATGATGAAAAAAGCAAGTGGAGAAGAGCCGAAAATGTGGGGTGCTTCGCTCACTGGTTTTGGAAAGAAGAGATACAAAAGTCCTACAACTGGTAGAGAAGTTGATTGGCTATTGATAGGTTTCTCTCCCCGTAAAGCAAATCTATCTCTTTACCTTATGATGGATATTAAGAAACAGGCTGCTATTCTTGAAAAATTAGGTAAACATAAGACCGGTGTTGGCTGCCTCTATATAAATAAGTTGGAGGAGATCGATGTGAAAGTATTAAAGGGATTAATAGAGTCCTCCCTCAATCGAGATTAAATCGAACAATATGAAAAATACTTCTGGGGAATTATTGGCTCTGTATTCGCTTTTATTTTCAATAAATTAAAATAATGACAGAGAAAAAAGAGATTTTAGACGATTATTTAGACAATCATTTCATACACCGAAGTAATTGGTTAAGAGCGGCTGTTCTAGGCGCTAATGACGGAATTTTATCTACAGCCAGTCTCGCAATAGGAATTGCAGCTGCAACAGATATTAGGGAACCAATCGTATTAGCAACTTTAGCGGGATTAGTGGCTGGTGCTTTATCAATGGCAGCAGGGGAATACGTTTCTGTAAGCTCTCAAACAGATGTAGAAAAAGCCGATATCGAGCGAGAGAAAATAGAATTAAAAGAAGAACCCGAACTTGAATTACAGCGATTAGCTGAGATTTATGTACAACGAGGGTTAAAAAACGAAACAGCACTAACTGTTGCAAGAGAATTGACTGAGCACGATGTTTTAGGGGCACATATTAGGGATGAATTAGGAATAAATGAAATAAGTCAAGCAAAACCTATTCAAGCTGCTCTTACTTCTGGAGCAGCATTTACAGTTGGTGGTATCCTTCCACTTATCGTCACTCTATTTTTACCATTAAAAACTATGGAGGTTTCTCTATATGGTTTCGCTCTTTTCTTTCTAATCATTCTAGGCACACTGACTGCTAAAACAGGGGGATCAAGTATAAGCAAGGCAATTATTAGAATTACTTTTTGGGGAACAGTGGCAATGGGATTAACCGCTCTAGTTGGATATTTATTTAATGTGAATGTGGGCTAAATAATTACACAAAACAAATGGAAAAAGGACGTTGTTATATAACCAATACTGAATATGATTTAAATAATCTAGTTCAGGGTTTTTCATTAAAACCGCAAATAATTGCTTTAATACAAAAAGACCATCCAGGTTTTTCTGATGAAAAGTACATCTCGATAGAAAGCTTGTCTGCTTACAGAAAAAAATATTTAGAATCCTTGATTACTAAGGAGAAAAAAGAACTCAACAATTTAGAAAAACAAGTTATAAAGGCCATTCATGGTAATACCTTGTTATCTGAAAATATTGAACCGGAAATTGACGCAGAACTTACGACAGGTCAAAGAATGGCAGATAATATTGCAACCTTCGGAGGGAGTTGGATATTCATAATCTTCTTTTTTTCGTTCCTATTAATTTGGATGCTTATAAATATTTGGTTTCTTTCTACCAAACCTTTTGACCCCTACCCGTTCATTCTTCTCAACCTTATATTGTCCTGTTTAGCTGCGATACAAGCACCTGTTATTATGATGAGTCAAAACAGGAAAGAACAAAAAGATAGAGCGAGAAGTGAAAATGATTATAAGATTAATTTAAAGGCAGAACTTGAAATAAGACTATTACACGAAAAGTTAGATCATCTCATCATACATCAAAATAAAAGAATGCTGGATATCCAGGAACTGCAGTTAGATTATTTGGAGGAACTATCAAAATCAAATGAAAAAGCAAAAAGATAAAAACATATTACCTCCTAAAAATTTGAAAAACGTGTATTTAAACATACCCTTTTCGCAATGAACTTATTAGTAGTTTCAATTGGAATTGGAGTTTTGGGATATCACTTTGTTGGAGAATTATAGAGGAATAAAAAAACAAAGCGGTTTAAAAACTTTCGCTTAGATTAGACAGTTGCTCCTCTTGTTAAACCTTTAATACCTTAAAATTATGCAGAACAGAAGAATTTTCTTTTTAGTATTCATTGTAGCAATTCTATTGCTAATACCATTAATAGCGATGCAGTTTACCTCGGAAGTAAATTGGATGCTTTCCGATTTTGTTGTAGCAGGAGTGCTATTGCTGGGTACGGGTTTAATGTGTGAACTGGCAATAAGGAAGATAAAAAACGTAAAAGCTCGAGTTGCAATTTGTTTAGGGTTACTTGCAGTCCTCCTCCTTATTTGGGCTGAATTAGCCGTTGGTGTTTTCGGAACCCCATTGGGCGGAAGCTAGAATTTAATTCGACTATGTAAAACATTGCTTCCTTCATCGTTTTCAAAGAAATAACTTGGAAGTGTAATAAAAATCTCAAAGTTGATTCAGTTAAAATAGATTTCTGCCTACCCAAGACAACCCATAAGCTAGCGGCCGACCAGCACACATACAAAAAAATTATTTCTTATCAGCTAACTCACGAGTTAGCCAACCACTTTTACTTGCTGTAGCTATGGAATAGGGAGTAATCCAGAACAAACCAAAGGTATATAAGATACTATAAGAATACGCCCAAAAGGATTCAGATAGGTTATATCTTTTAGCATAGAATAATACCGAAAAACTCGACAGAATTAATATACTTAAAAGAGTGGAGCTTAAGAATAAAATCGGATTGGTTATAATAAAAAATAACATAAAGAGCATAAATGGATAACTAAGTATGATCTTGAAAATTTGATTTAAAAATAGTATTCTGGATCCTAGTTTAGAGCCCTCTCTGAAATTTGTGAATATAAATTTAGACATCGCAATATTTTCTCTAACATTGCTTCTCCCCCACCTGATAAACATTTTATAAAGACTGCTATATTGTTCCGGAACATTGGTATAAGCGTATGCATTTCTTTGAAATAAAACGTGATATCCCTGTTTCAAGATCATATTTGTCATTGCCCTGTCCTCACCAATATCCGATTTTTGCCCCATAAAGGTCTGATTGATCCATTCTGGAAGACTCGCAAAAACTGCTTTACTACGATAAGCTGCCAATGCTCCAGGAGTACACAATACTGAGTTTAATCTGCTTTCTGCAGAACGCACAAATTCAAAACTTAACACGAAACTCACGTCTAACATTTTAGGAAGTAATGCAGTCTTTTCATTATTTAGCACACGAATATTTCCTGCAACCGCACCACATCGTTCGTTAGTAACAAAAGGGCTAACTAAATTTCTCAAAGTATCATTCTTTACAATAGAGTCACTATCAACTGTTACAAATACTTCTCCGGTACCAAGATTAAAGCCTCTATACAAGGCTTGACGTTTACCTTTATTTACAGGTTGTTGGTATATAGACAATCTATCCCCTAAAGCCTTTTTAGCCTCTTTCATCCAAAACCAGGTATCATCCTTACTTCCATCGTCTATAGCAAGTAATTGTAGTTTTCCTTTAGGAAAATCACTTTCTGCTAAACTCATTAAAGTTGCCCAAACTTGTTTTCCCTCATTGTATGCAGGAACAATCACCGTACAAGTTGGTAATAACTCATCTGTAACCGATTTAATAGGTTTATACCGGAAATACAAGTATAAATTATAGAAGAAAAAAACCATTTTAAATATGGAAAAACCACTTGCAATTATTAAGAATACAAAACCCCAATCGCTATTCCATCTTTCTAATCTAAACTGGGTAAAGTCGTTCTGGGATATATAAGCCAAAAAAGCGCCCCCAATTAACAACAGAAAGGTGCTAACCTGAGTGAAAATTCCTAATGGATTTTCTCTCTTTTTTACTGGTTGAGGATCCTTTTTAAAACTAGAACTGTTTAATCCATTATCCTTATTAATGCCGTTATTAGCATCAAAAAAATTGGAATTTTCTGATGGTGCCGTATTAATT
>JAGXIB010000021.1 GCA_024635865.1 Flavobacteriales bacterium | reverse complement strand
GCTCGGAGATGTGTATAAGAGACAGGCTTTAGTAGTAGAAGAGTTGTTGAAGACAGAAGTTACCTACCCTTTCATTTAGGTGTATTAAACAATCTAAATGCAATTCATTGTTTGAGTGAAATAGGTTTTGCTGATAACGCATCTGATAGAGCTAAACTAGAAAGTAATACTTATAGAAATGCATTTGCACAAGCATATGTAGAAGCTTTTGAAAGTAGCCTTGGTTTTACTTGTACAGGTTCTACTCCTCCTGTTTTAGATTGTCAAAATGCAGTTGCTTTAACTTGTGGTGTAACCTACAGTGGTGGTGCATCAACTGCACCTTCTGCTATTTCTACTTATGGATGTAATTTTTGGACGGAAACAGGACCAGAAAGAGTTCATACAATTGTAGCTGACGGAAACGGAAAGTTAAAAGCAAGTTTGACTAACTATACAGGTGATTTAGATGTTTATATTTTAGGAAGTTGTGATCCAAATGATTGTTTAGGGACTGTATATCCAGACTCAGCGGTTGTATCAAATGCAGTAGCAGGCTCTACCTACTATGTTGTTGTTGATGCAGATGACGGAAGTGGAAGTGCTTATGACTTAGTAGTAACTTGTGCTAGTACAACTCCTCAAGTATTAGACTGTTCAAATGCTGTTGCCTTAACCTGTGGAGTAACTTATTCAGGAGCAGCTTCTACTGCAACATCACAAACAAATACTTATGGTTGTGCTACTTCAATAAATTCTTCTGGTCCAGAAAGAGTTCATACAATAACTCCTTCAACAAGCGGACCTATAACAGCTACAATTTCAAATTACGCAGGCAACTTAGATGTTTATATATTAGGAAGTTGTGATGGTTCTGATTGTTTAGGTTCAATAACTTATAACTCTGCAACTTACAATAATGCAGTAGCAGGACAAACTTATTATGTCGTTGTTGATGCTGCTGACGGAAGTGGTAGTTCTTATGATTTAGTAGTAAATTGTACCTCTCCTCCAAATAATTTAGATTGTTCTAATGCAATTGCTTTAGATTGCGGTGTCTTATATAGTGGACCAAGCTCTTCAGCTAACTCAAATGTTTCTAACTATGGTTGCAATGGTTCAAATCAATCAGGACCAGAAAGAGTTCATACTATTACTCCATTGAGCAACGGTTCTATCACAGCTGTTGTCAGTAATTTTACTGGAGATTTAGATGTTTTTATTTTAGCAAGTTGTGATCCAACTGATTGCCAAGGAATTGTTTTTCAAGATTCTGCAATTGTTGCAAATGTAATTGGTGGTCAAACCTATTACGTTGTCGTTGACTCCGATAATGGAAGTGGAAGTGCTTATGACTTAATTGTTAAGTGTCAAGCACAAGGAGGAAATAATGAAGATGTAACTGTAAATAATGCCTCAATCTCACCAAGTACAGTTAACGCTGGAGGAGTCTTAACAACAAGTTCAGAACATTCATATTCGGGAAGCTTATATACTTCTGATATTAACGGCGTGACCATTGATTATTTTCTATCAACAGATTGTAATTATAGTACTAATGATGTTTATTTGGGAGGAAGTAACTCTTCTTTAGGAGTTGATAATCCATCGAGTACAGAATCAATTAATGTAGGGATTCCTTCAAGTACTCCCCCTGGAAGCTACTTTATTATTTTTGTTGGCGATAATGGTCAAGATGTAGTAGAGAATGATGAAACAAACAACACATCTTGTGTGCCTGTTACTGTTATCGGAGCAACAGGAAACAATGATATAAGTCTAAGTAATGTTACTGTAAGTGTTGATAGTATTGTCGCTGGAAAGCCTATTGATGTTTCTTCTACTCAAAATTACTCAGGAAATCAAACTTCAAATAACCTTCCTTCTGTAGAATTGAACTATTATTTGTCTACAGACTGTTCTTTGAGTCCTGATGATACGTTCTTAGGAGATGATGCTTCTAACCTTGGAAGTAACTCGACTTCTAGCCCTGAGTCTGAAAGTTTAGTAATACCAATAAACACTGAATCTGGTAATTACTATATTCTCTTTGTATCTGATGATAACAATGCGGTGAGTGAAATCAATGAAAATAATAACATAGAATGCATTGCTATTTATGTTGATGGAGAATTTGTTACAGTGAATGAAAAAGACTTGTTAAATAATATTTCTTTATTCCCAAATCCAACTCATGGAATTGTAACCATTGACTCTGAAAACGTTACAATCATAGCTGTTGAAGTATTTAACACGTTAGGTCTGAAATTAGCTAATATTAATTTAGTGAATGGTAACATAGACTTATCTAACTATGCTGATGGACTATACTACGTGAGAATTATTGGTTCAAATGATGAAGACACTACATTTAAAGTGATTAAGAATTAAAAAAAGCATATCCATAAAAAAAAGCAGAAATTAATCTTTCTGCTTTTTTTTTGAACCTTTCTAAATCAAGCTTGTAATAGTTATTAAAGAAACTAAAACAAAAGATGATGAAGAAAGCAATAACAATAGCCTCAGTATTTTTTATTACACTATCAATTCTTGGCGCAGAAAAAGAAAGGAAAGTAACTTCAAAAATAGAAAATGTAACCGTTTTTTTACAAGGCGCACAAATTCAAAGAAAAGGAAGTTTTAATATTGAAAAGGGAATTACTAGATTAGTCTTTGAAGGAATAACTCAAAACTTTAATAAAAATAGTATTCAAGCAAAAGGAAGAGGTAATTTTATTATTTTAGATGTTAGCCATAATGTTTTTTACCCTTTACCAGATAAAGTCCAAATTCCTTCTACTATCCCAATCAAAACTCAAAGAGAAATAAATTATGTAACCGACTCTTTAAGCCAATCAAACTGGACACTAAAACAAGAACGTTCTTCACTTGACGTTTATAATAGTGAGAAGAACATTTTACTTTCAAGTGGAGTTATAAAAGGTCAAAATCAAAACGACTCTATTCCACTTTTAAAAGATGCCTTAGTATACTTAAGAACAAAATTGATTGAGATCAATAAGTTAATACTAGAAACAGAAAAAAACATTGAGTTTGAAACAACTCTAAATACCAAATTGAAAAGTAGATTGATTATTTTAACAAATTGGAGAAATAATATAGAATCAGTCACAAATAACAAATCACTTTCACCTGTTCAACAAATAATCGTAACTGTTTCAGCTGATGTTTCAACATCTGGTTCACTTGAAATCAGCTATAATTCTCCTAGTGCAGGCTGGTCTCCATCTTACGATTTAAGAGCTAATCAAATAAATGAACCTGTTAGTTTAACTTACAAAGCGAAAATATACCAAAATACAGGAACAGATTGGGACAATGTTAATATCACTTTATCAACGATAAACCCTAATAGAAATAACAACAAGCCAGTTCTAGCGCCATGGTACATCAACTATTACAGTCCTATTCAAAGAGGAGCAACTAATTATCAGAGAGATGACGTTAAATTAGAATCAGCAGCAGAATCAATGCCTTCAATTACTGATTTAGGAACGATGAATAAAGAAGTTGAAGCAAAGCACATTTCAAATTTCACCCAAATGAACAATAATATGGCTATGGTAGAATTTGACTTATCCATTCCCTACTCTATTCCTTCTGATGGAAAAGAACACTTAATGGCTGTTAGTTCAAGTAAAATAGAAGCCGATTATGAATATTTTGCTGTCCCTAAACAAGAAAGAGAGGCCTTTTTAATGGCAAAATTGACAGGTTGGGAAGATTTAAACCTATTACCAGCAATAGCTAACATTTATTATGATGGGACTTACGTAGGACAAACAAGAATTTCTCCTTCTAGCATGACAGATACATTAGAATTAGCACTAGGAAGAGACAGTAGAATTGTAATCGAACAAAAGAAAATTTCTAATGTTGAAAAAATTAAGAAGTTATCGAATGAAAAAGAATCTACACTTACTTATCAAATAACGGTTAAGAGTTTAAAGAGTGCTCATATTAAATTAACCATAATGGACCAGATTCCATTAACAAATGTTGAAGAAATAAAAGTTCATTTAATAGATAAAGGAAAAGCGGAGTACAATGAGTATAAAGGGTTCTTAACTTGGAATATGACCATTAACCCGAGAGAAACTAAGAAAATAACCTATAGCTATAGTATCTCTTATGATAAAGAAAAAACACTGGTCTTGTAATATTTTTTAAGTCTGATTTAAAAAAGCGATTGAAGTTGAAATTCAGTCGCTTTTTTATGTTATAATGACAATGTTTACAAAAAAGCAGATAGAAATGCAGTTAAAAAATGTTAGAAGCGTTTCTTTTTTTTTAGATTTGCGTCTGAAAACAATTAATTTGAAATAAATATGTCTAAAACGGTAGATATTTTAGGAGCAGGTGCTGATAGCTTACTAAATCATCAGTGTAAAACAATAAGTAAAGATTTAATTCATTTGCCTGGAGGTGACTTTGTAAATCGAATTTTTAGTCAAACAAATAGAAGCCCACAGGTATTAAGAAACCTACAAGCTATTTATGGTCATGGTCGTTTAGCGAATACTGGATATGTTTCAATCTTACCAGTAGATCAAGGAATAGAACATTCTGCAGGTGCATCTTTTGCCCCAAATCCTATTTATTTCGATTCAGAAAACATTGTAAAATTAGCAATTGAAGGTGGTTGTAATGCGGTAGCTTCTACATTCGGAGTGTTAGCTTCAGTAAGTAGAACTTACGCACACAAAATACCTTTTATCGTTAAGATTAATCATAATGAGTTACTAACTCATCCTGCTAAATTCGAACAAATCATGTTTGGAAGTGTAGATGAAGCATGGAATTTAGGTGCTGCTGCGGTTGGAGCAACAATTTATTTCGGTTCTGAAGATAGCAATAGACAAATTATAGAAGTTGCACAAGCTTTTGAAAGAGCGCATGAATTAGGAATGGCTACTATCTTATGGTGTTATTTAAGAAACTCTGATTTTAAAAAGGACGGAGTTGACTATCATGTTGCAACAGATATTACTGCACAAGCCAACCATTTAGGAGTAACTTTACAAGCAGATATTATTAAACAAAAATTACCAGAAAATAACGGAGGTTATACAAATATAGGGTTTGGTAAAACTCATCCTAAAGTTTATAGCGAGTTAACTACCGATCACCCTATTGACTTATGTCGTTACCAAGTAGCAAACTGTTATATGGGACGTCAAGGATTAATTAATTCAGGAGGAGCTTCCACTGGAGATGGACAATCGGATTTAACACAAGCTGTTACAACTGCTGTAATCAATAAAAGAGCTGCTGGCCAAGGTTTAATTTCCGGACGTAAAGCATTCCAGAAACCAATGAAAGATGGTGTAGCACTTTTAAATGCGATACAAGATGTTTATTTAGACAAAAGTATAACAATTGCTTAAGAATAAGAACTTCTTAATTTCATAACATATAATGATAGAAATGGCTTGGTTTAAAAGAAAAGATAAGGGAGTAGTTACTCCAACAACTGAAAAAAAAGAAGCACCAGATGGTTATTGGTATAAGACACCTGAAGGAGAAATTATAGAAACAAAAGCATTAAAAGACAATTCGTTTGTTACTCCTAATGAAGGTTTTCACACTAGAATAGGCTCAGCAGATTATTTTGAAATCATTTTTGATGAAAATAAATACAAAGAATTAGATCCTAATTTAGAATCTGGAGATCCATTAGAATTTGAAGACACTAAAAAGTATACAGACAGAATTGTCGAAGCTCAAAAGAAATCGAAACTAAAAGATGCTGTATCAACAGCTTATGGTAAGATGAATGGGGAGCCATTAGTTGTTGCTGCAATGGACTTTTCATTTATAGGAGGTTCTATGGGGTCAGTAGTTGGAGAGAAAATTGCCAGAGCAATTGATATGGCTATTGAAAAAAAGTGCCCTTTCTTAATGATTTCTAAATCTGGAGGAGCCAGAATGATGGAAGCAGGATTTTCATTAATGCAAATGGCTAAAACTTCTGCAAAATTGACAAAGTTATCAGAAGCGAAATTACCATACATTTCTTACATCACAGATCCAACAACTGGAGGTATTACTGCTTCTTTTGCAATGTTAGGAGACATTAATATTGGAGAACCAGGAGCGTTAATTGCCTTTGCAGGACCACGTGTAGTCAAAGAAACAATAGGAAAAGATTTACCAGAAGGATTTCAAAGAGCTGAGTTTTTATTAGAACATGGGTTCTTAGATTTCATAATCGATAGAAGAGAATTAAAAAAGAAGTTGACGTTAGTCGTTAAAATGTTTAACAATTAAATTGGCAATTAAGATATTCTTTATATCTTTGCAGTCGGAAAACCAAAATGGTATTCAACATAACAATCACTTAAAATAGTATTGCATGATGTATTTAACAGGAGAAAAAAAAAGAGAGTTCTTCAAAGAATTTGGAGAAAAAGAAACTAACACAGGAAGTTCAGAAGCACAAATAGCTATGTTTACTTTCAGAATTGCTCATTTAACTAAGCACTTGAAAACAAACAGAAAAGACTATGTTACTCAAAAATCTTTGATCGCTTTAGTAGGTAAAAGAAGAAATCATTTAGATTACTTAATGAAAAAAGACATTAATCGTTATAGAGCGATTGTTAAGAAATTAGAATTACGTAGATAATATCTATACTCAATATAAAATATAAAAGAAAGGACTTCTGTACAAAATTGTGCTCTAGTCCTTTTTTTGTTATAATAAGTAAACACAGAAATAAAGTGCAATTCGGCTCTTTATTAAACAAATAAAACAAATGAATATAGTTAACAAAACAATTAACTTAGGTAACGGAAAGGAGATTACCATCGAAACAGGAAAATTAGCGAAGCAAGCAGATGGTGCTGTTGTAGTTAGAGTTGGTGATACCATGTTATTAGCAACAGCTGTTTCAAACAAAGACGCAAAAGAAGATATGGATTTTCTTCCTTTGACTGTCGATTACAGAGAAAAATTTGCATCAACAGGACGTTTCCCAGGTGGATTCTTAAAAAGAGAAGCACGTCCTTCTGATGAAGAAATATTAACAATGCGTTTAGTAGATAGAGCATTAAGACCTTTATTTCCAAGCGACTATCATGCAGATACTCAAGTAATGATTCAATTAATGTCTTCTGACAAAGAAAACATGCCTGATCAATATAACTGTTTTGCTGCTGCTGCTGCTTTAGCTGTTTCAGACATTCCTTTTAACGGACCTGTTTCTGAAGTAAGAATAGCTAAAAAAGACGGTACATATATAATTAACCCTACTTTTGCAGAATTAGAAGGTTCTGAATTAGACATGATGATTGCTGGTACTTTAGATAGTATCGTAATGGTTGAGGGAGAAATGCAAGAAGTTTCTGAAGCTGAAATGTTAGATGCTATTAAGGAAGCTCATAAAGCGATTATTATTCAGTGTAATGCTATTAATGAATTAGCTGCTGAAGTAAAAAAATCTTTAGTAAAAAGAGAATACAATCACGAAAAGAAAGATGAAGCTTTAGAAAAAGAAATTCATGCTTTTGCTTTTCAAAAATGTTACGATATTGCTAAGCAAGGTCTTAACGACAAAGCTAAAAGAGGAGAGTTATTTGGAGATGTAAAAAAAGCTTACATAGAAACTATTTCCGAAGAAAAAGCTACTGAAAATGCATACTTAATTAGTTCTTACTTTAAGAAAGCTCAAAAAGACGGTGTAAGAAGATGTATGTTAGACGAAAAAATTCGTTTAGATGGTCGTAAAATGGATGAAATCAGACATATCTGGTCAGAAGCTGGTTACTTACCAAGTCCTCACGGATCTGCATTATTTCAAAGAGGTGAAACTCAAGCATTAATGACGTTAACTTTAGGATCTAAATTAGATGTACAAAGAAAAGATAATCCATTAGTTCAAAAAGAAGAAGATTTTATCTTACATTATAACTTCCCTCCATACTCTACAGGTGAAGCTAGACCAATAAGAGGTGTAAGTCGTAGAGAAATTGGACATGGAAACTTAGCATTAAGAGCATTAAAGCCAATGTTACCTGCTAAAAAAGATAATCCTTATACAATTCGTTTAGTTTCTGAAATTTTAGAATCTAACGGATCTTCTTCAATGGCAACAGTTTGTGCTGGTACTATCGCTTTAATGGATGGTGGTATTAAGATGAAGAAACCAGTTTCTGGAATCGCAATGGGATTAATTACTGATAGTAAAGACTATGTCGTATTATCTGATATTTTAGGAGATGAAGATCACTTAGGTGATATGGATTTTAAAGTTACAGGTACTAGAGATGGTATTACTGCTTGTCAAATGGATATTAAAGTAGAAGGTTTAGATAATTCTATGTTAGAAGAAGCTTTAGCTCAAGCTAGAACTGGTCGTTTACATATCTTAGATAAAATTGAAGAAACAATTACTGAAGCAAGAAGCGAATATAAAGCTCATGTTCCAAGAATTGAGACTGTAGAAGTTCCAGACGAGTGTATCGGAGGAATTATTGGTAAAGGTGGAGAAACGATTCAAGCAATTCAAAAAGAAACAAGTACTTCTATTTCTATAGGAGAGCCAAATGAAAACAAAATGGCTATCATAGAAGTTTATTCTGATGATAAAGCTGGTTTAGATGAAGCAATGTCTAGAATTAAAGCAATTGCATTCCCTCCTACTGCTGAGATTGGAGAAACTTATTCTGGAAAAGTTAAAAACATTGTTGCTTTTGGAGCATTTGTTGAAATTTTACCTGGAATCGACGCTTTATTACACGTGAGTGAAATAGCGCATGAAAGAGTTGAAAAAGTTGAAGAATACTTAAAAACTGGTGAAATCATAGACGTTAAAGTTATCGGTAAAGATCCTAAAAATGGAAAATTAAAAATTTCTAGAAAAGTTCTTATCCCAAAACCAGAAAAGAAAGAAGCAAACGCTTAATTAGTTAAGCCTTAAAACTTATAAAAAGCACCTTAATCAAATGATTAAGGTGCTTTTTTCATTTAGATTGATTATTTTTATCATCATGAAAAATTATTTAAGTCTAATAATTAGCGCTTCGGTAATGCTTGTGACAGGAAACTCTTGCTCAAGTTCTCGTTTTGTAGAGCCACTAGCAAAAAAACAACATGCCATTGGTGTAAACCTTGGAGGTCCATTAATTAATTTTGGAGGAGCTACCATTCCTACACCATTGTCGTCAATCGTCTATGGCTACGGACTAGATTCAAACTTAACAGCCTTTGGGGGGTTACATACAACCTCATTAATCTTTAACAATTTTCATACTGACATAGGGTTAACCTACAAGTTTATTAATCAAACAAAGTACACCCCTTCCCTATCTGGATCCTTAAACAATACTCTTGTTACAAGCTTAAGAACTGGTACAACTCGTTATTGGCCTCAAGTAGATTTAAATGGATATTGGAATTTCTCTAAAAGAAATCATTTCTGGTACGTTGGAGTTTCTAATTGGTTTGAATTAAGAAATCAAAGAGCTAATGATGAAGTTCAAATCAAAAGATGGCTTCCAAACCCTCAAGCTGGAGTAACATTCAAGACAAAAACTTTTCAGTTTAATATAGAATATAAATTATTAGCCGTTGGAATCAATAGTAATGATGTGTTTGTTCCTTATCAGAGCTTATCAAATAATAAAGGAGCAATGGGATTATATTTTGGAGTTACTAAAACGTTTTAAAAATGAAAAAAATAAATTACACCCTAATATTTGTAAGCCTAGTTCTCCTCTTTATTTCTTGTGCAAAACTAGATCCATTAGTTTTTAGAGGAGAAAAAATTGATGGTTATCTTTTAGAAGATTATGAAGGAGAAACGGACATGGACGATATTCCAGTAATATATAACATCTCCGAACAATTTATTAGCCTGTTTACATTAGCTTCTAAACTCTCGTCAGAATCTGAAGCAACAGAAATTCAAGCCTTATACATTGGAGATTTAGCAACTATAACTAGCGATACGATCATTGTTTATTGCCATGGTCAGTCTTTACATATGGATGCTTATTGGCCCAGAACTAAGCTGCTTGCTAACATTGGAGGAAAAAATAATTATGGTGTATTAACGTTCGATTATAGAGGTTATGGTTTATCTAAAGGAAGCTCAACCGAAGCTACGCTATATGAAGACATGAAAACCGTTTTACGTTGGTTAAAAGACAAAGGAGTTAGTAAAAACAATGTAATCGTTTATGGGTTTAGCTTAGGAAGTGTTCCTGCAACCGATATGGCAGCAAATTTTAACGAGTTTAAGCCAAGTAAACTAATTTTAGAATCTCCAATGGCTTCAGCAGCTAACCTAGCGGAAGAAGCGACGATAATAAATGTTAGCGCTGACTTCTTATCTACCTTAGAATTCGATAATGCTGAAAAGATAAAACAAGTACAACAACCTTTTTACTTGTTGCATGGAGAGTTAGATGACTATTTAAAGATTTCTAATGGAGAAATAATCTATAACAATTATGCTGGGGCAAATGGTCATTTCGAGCGTGTTCCAAATGCTTACCATGGAACAGATGGTGTTCCTCAGAACTTGGGGTATAAGAACTATATAAATTTATTAGAAGGGTTTATTAAAGGCTAAAACTTTTAAATCAATCCTATAAGTTGCTACCTCTTATTTATCATTAAACACATTTTTTCTTTAACTCTGGAAAAGTTCTATAAGCATAATATTGTAACACTTCTTCCAAAGCCATTTTAAGTGCTTTATTTACGGGCAATATTAGGTTTCCTAATTTAAAATCTATTTGATATAACTGCATGTAATATTCTGTAAAAATAGGAACCTTTAGTCCTTTTTTAATTGAATCGTTAGTGATGTTAAAACTAGCTAACTGACCTTCTTTAATGATTTTACAAGTAACTAATCTTAAATTTCCATACTTGTCTTTATTTGCTGCAAATCCAAACAAACGACAAATTAAACCTCTGTATTTATAATCACTACAACGACCTTGATTATGAATAGATAGTGGTTTATAAATGACACAAGTTGAACCATCTGCTTCAGCAATCTTCACAAGCATTTTTTCTGCTTCGCCATTTAAAAACAAGTGAAATGCCCAAGGTAAAAACTCTAATGGAGAAGCTTCTATCTCTGGGGAAGTACAACATTGTCCACATCCTGAATCACAACCAATTCCTGAAGACTCCTTAAACTGAGCGCTCTCTTTATCTAATTGGTCAAAAAGGGTTTCAACCAATTCTACTCTTCGCTCTATTGACATTTTTTTTTACCGAAGGTAGTTCATATAAGAGTATGTTTACGGTTTTATATTTGCTATTAGAAAATGAAAAAAATTAGGCTTCTTTCAGTAAGCATTTAGACTTAAATGATTTATAAATTTGGTGAAATTAACCACTCCTTCAATTTAGCATAGACAGTAAGACTACTCAATAAATCCATATGAGCTGTCTCGTATATAATTAATGTGTTTTCTTCCTTAAAATGTAAATTTTTAGCTGGGTTTACATGCTGTCCTAAAGCACTTCTTATATTGACCAAACCATCTCCTGGTATTCTATTAGATTTAGATTTTGGCTTTTTTCCTGTTACAGCTGCAATAGAGTAATAATCTACCTCCTCAAGTAATGGAAGATACTCTCTTTGGTCACCTGTTCTTTCAAATCGATCATTTCTATTCCAATCTTCATCAATTAGATTACCGTATCTTAAGTCTGTTACCCCTGCACTTCTTATTTTTCCTAATCGAGCAAAAGGTTTGGTGTAATGAATTGAATTAAGAATAACATCTACATAGTTTCCAGTTCGTTCCAATTGTGACCCATGATGTGGCGTTCCAATAAAGACTATTTTTCTAAGGTGTTTTGTCCAAGATTTCTGCTCTTTTTTACCATAATATAATGCACTACGCATTACTAAGCCTCCCATACTATGAGCAACGACAATAATTTCTTCAATAGGAACTGGCCAATTCTTTACTAACTCCTCTAATAATTGATTAAATTTTTGACCATTAGTAGAAATATGAAGACCGCTGTTATAGTTTAAATAAATAGGTGTTTTATTAAACTCCTCTGCCATTTCCTCTCCATGGTTGTGCCCTTTTCTACTCCATTGAGTATCTCCCAAGCATGACCCATGAACCATAAGTAGAATTTTACCATTAATTGTTGGGTAAGCCTCTTCAATGCTTTTTTTATCTAACCTTATTGCTTTTGATTGATACCTAAATTGCATTGTAATCTTTAAAGGGTTTTCTGTATCTCCTAAATAATCTCCAACAACTCCATTGATGACAGAACGAAAAGCTTCCCGCTCATCGGTTGTTTTTATTTCTTTAAGCAAAGGATTTAGTTGTCTTATCCCTTTATCTAAACCTTCTCCTATAAACTTAGTTGTCCTTCTCATATTCTTATAACTGAGAGCTGCAATGTTTGAAATCAAATATTGAACTGGTGTTGAAGGGAGAAAAGGAGGATGGATAACTCTTTTATGCATTGCTTCAACTACATCAGTAATTCCTATAGTCGCATCTGTTATTAAACGACTTAGACCTTGTAAATCAGAACCTGTATTTTGTTTATTTGACATGTAGTAGGTTTCTTTTAGAATGAACTAATTTAATCCTTAAGAAAAAAGTTCACTTTGAACATTAAAAATACTGTTTTTTTATTTGTTAAACTTGTCTTTAAAGGAATAGACTTTAAATTAACCTATTATTTCGGCATCAATAAATCAATTATTATAGAATATTCATAGCTTTTCAAGCTCTTCCTATGCTCAATAGTATAGATATTCTCATACTCCCCAAAAACTTCTAAAAAACTACTCATTTCATTAGAGTTTATCTCCCAAACCCCAAACCGTTCATTTCCATCAAATAGGATTTCGGTAACCCACACCTTACTATGATCAATAAAACTTCCAAAATTAACTACAGAATGCTCCGTTGGAATAACAACTGAGTCATCCAAAAGTTTAAAATCATCCATGCATTTTTCGAGGTTAAAAAGATTTATACAGTCAACTGGATGCCACATCCAACCATTACTTAAAAGGTATTTATTGTCTTGACTTACTAGAAGTCCGGAATAAAAAACATCAACAGTTTCTCGTTCTATTTTATTTGATAAGATTTCTCCAGTCTCAGCATCTTCAATATCAAGTCTACAATATTCAATCGGACAATGAATTAAATAAGTCCGCTCTTTAAAAGTAAAAAAAGCTGCAGGGAACTCATAGTAAGAGGCTTGGTAATCAGCTCTTATAATTTTTCTCAAGATTGTTCCATTTTTTAATAGGACTCCTTTAGTCCCTAATTTTTGAAAAAATAAGGTGAATTCCCTGTTTTCAGAAATTATCGAATCGTTATACTCAAAACTATAGCAAGTTTGTTTTGTAGGTTTAGATTTCCAGTAATCAAAATATAGCATCATAAATAATTAAAATTTCGTATTCTACAGATCACTATTGACTATTTTTTTAAGTTTTTTAGAACCATTCATTTTCAAATGGTTTAAAGTTTTTAAGTAGAGGTAGTGGTGTTAAAATCACTACTTTCTCTATTTTCGAAGTGACTTCAGCTGTTTTTAATACTTCAACTTGTTGCGTATATTTTCCTGTTAATAGATTAAAAACTGTTTCGGTAATGTTTATACTGTCCCAATATACATGAGTAAAATGGACTAACTCAAAATTTCCATCTCGATAAATAAAATCATAAGAGGAGTTCCCTTTAATGTAAAAATCAAGTTTTAATTTTCCGTTTACAATATAAACATCTGGAACTTGATTTCCACTATACTCACCATTCTTTTCAATGGGATACATGGCTTGAATTATTTCGGTAGACGAAAAAACTAATTTAGCTTTTCCGTTTGGTTGAGAAAAAAACAGTTGTAACCTCAATGGTCTTTTAGCTCCTATAGTATCCAGAGAAATAATAGCCTGATCTAATAAACCATCTTCGTTAAGGTCTCCATGAGATTCTCTTATTATAGTATTAAAGTTTTCATCTTGCGAATAAAAACTCATAGAAGAAGAAGAAAAAAACAGTATAATTAGAATGACCATTTTTTCAATGCCTATGTAAGGAT
>JAGXIB010000218.1 GCA_024635865.1 Flavobacteriales bacterium | reverse complement strand
TTTATTGGGTCAAATGATGGAACTGCAACAGTAACTGCAAGTGGAGGAACATCTCCATATTCTTACGTTTGGTCTCCTTCTGGAGGAAGTTCGGCAACAGCAACAAATTTAGCACCAGATGTATACACTGCTATTGTTATAGATAACTTAGGTTGTTCAGAAACGAACGTTATTACTATTGGGTCTGGTCAGCCTGTTTCTATTGAGGAAGAAAAAAGTGAAGCCTTATTTTTAAAATCTTACCCTAACCCAACAAATAACTATTTAAATATAGAAGTTAACACAATAATTAGTGAAGTTTATATCCTTAATTTGAATGGTCAAACATTATTTACAAATAAAGCAAGCTCACAAAAAATTTCAATTGATGTAAGCAACTTGAGTAATGGAATTTACTTTTATCAACTTAAAACAATTGATGGAGACTTTGTTACGAATAGGTTTATAAAGAATTAAACGATAAATAATTTTAGTTTAAAAAACCCTCTTGTATCCATACAAGAGGGTTTTTTTATGTTTAGTACTTTGGGGTTCATTAAGAAACTAGAATTAATTCTATATTAAGCTAAAGTGAGAGTTAAAAAGAGAACTATTAACCCCACAAAAAAAAGCCACTTTTAAAGTGGCTTTTTGTTAATTCATTCCTAGTGATTTTTTCTTAAAATCGTATTTCTGACGAAGCTCTATAATAATTCGAGCTTGTTTTATTTTCGAGGCTTTAATAAAATCTTCTCTGTTTTGACTTTCAAGAATATTCATGATTTCTTCTTGAACTTCTTTTGGTAATGGTTTAAGTGTTTTCATAGGTTATCCATTAAAAATGTTAATTAATGGCTAAAATATACCCTTTTATATTCTCTCACAATGTTTTTATGTTAAAAAAACATTAAACTTATATAAATTTTTTTATTATTATTTTACCCCAACATTCCTCCACGATCAAGACTTCTATATTGTATAGCCTCTGCTATGTGGTGAGTTTCTATATTTTGTTTATTATCTAAATCAGCAATGGTGCGAGCAACTTTAAATATTCGAGTATAAGAACGTGCGGAAAGTCCTAGCTTTTCCATGGCATTTTTTAAGAGTAATTCACTAGGTTGATCTATTTCACAGTATTTTTTAGTCAGTTTTGGAGATAGTTGAGCATTGCTATGAACTCCTTTATAGTTCTTATATCTATTTTTCTGAATTTTACGAGCTTCTAAAACTCTCTGTCTAATAGTTGTACTAGATTCTCCTTCTCTTTTGTCTGAAAGCTTTTCATAAGGTACAGGCTGAACTTCAATATGTAAATCTATTCTATCCATTAAAGGTCCAGATATCTTTGCTAAATATCGTTTTACTACATGTTCTGCATCTCCACTCATTCCACTAGGGTCATAAAAGTCTCCGCTTGGCGAGGGGTTCATCGCAGCAACCAACATAAAGTTAGCTGGATAATCGACACTTATTTTGGCTCTAGATATTGTTACCACTCTATCTTCTAGAGGTTGACGTAAAACTTCTAAAACTGCTCTTTTAAACTCTGGTAACTCATCTAAGAATAAAATTCCGTTATGGGCTAATGATATTTCACCTGGTTTAGGATTTGATCCTCCTCCAACAAGTGCAACATCGGAAACGGTATGATGAGGAGAACGAAACGGACGATTATTTACCAAACCTATTTCTGAGTTCAAGATACCTGAGACAGAATGTATTTGTGTTGTTTCTAAGGCTTCTTCTAAAGATAATGGAGGAAGTATGGTTGGAATTCTTTTAGCAAGCATAGACTTACCAGACCCTGGAGGTCCGACCATAATTACATTATGCCCTCCAGCAGCAGCAATCTCTAGAGCTCTTTTTACATCTTCTTGCCCTTTAACGTCTAAAAAATCAATACCAAAGTTAAACCCCGTATGATTTAAGATTTCATCGGTAGAGCTTTCTTCTTTCTTTAAACTTTCTTTACCGTCAAAAAAATGAATAACTTCTTCTATATTATTAGCTCCATAAACAGCAAGTCCTTCTACTACTGCAGCTTCTTTTGCATTGGCTTTTGGTAGTATAATTCCTTTAAAGCCTTCTTTTTTAGCTTTTAATGCAATTGGTAAAGCTCCCTTAATTGGCCTTAATAATCCATCTAAAGAGAGTTCGCCCATAATGATGTAATTACTGACTTCTTCCGTTTGTTGAATCTGTTCAGATGCAGCTAGTATTCCTATGGCTATTGTTAAGTCGTAGGAAGATCCCTCTTTTTTAATGTCGGCAGGGGCCATGTTTATGGTGATTTCCTTTCCAGGAATTCGATAGCCGTTATTTTTCAGTGCAGCAGAAATTCGCTGATGACTTTCTTTTACTGCATTGTCTGGTAAACCGACTAAATAAAACCGAACGCCTTTTCCGATATTGACTTCTACTGTTATGGTCAGGGCGTCGACACCATATACAGCACTACCGAAAGTTTTAACTAACATAATTTTTTCTAAAGAGCTTAAATATAAGGTAAAACTAGAAATAATGAACTCTCTAAGCACAGAACATTTCACTAAATATGAAATCATTAACAAAAAGACTTAATCTCTAAGAAAAATGAACTGTAGTATATAACGATATGATAATCAGTTATCATCCTTTAGGATGACATGGTGTTAATTTATCAATATCATTCTTTAGGATGACAAAAAATTACTCTAATTAATAAATATTTGTAGAGTAAAATTAATAAGAGCTAAAAAATGTCTTCAAAATTAACATCAAGAGAGAAACAAACTCAACAACTAATTCTTAGAGGCCTTTCAAATCAGGGAATTGCCGATGAGTTACAGCTAAGTATAAATACTGTGAAAACACATGTGTCTAAAGTTTTATTAAAAACAGGGTTTAAAAATAGAGTAGAATTAATAACCAATAAAATAAATAAACTATGAAAAAACAATTACTAATTTTAGGTGTATGCGCTACATCTTTAGTATCAGCTCAAATTGTAGGAGATGCCTCTTTAGGAACTTACAATTTTACTAACAATGGGTTACCACAAGGAGGAAATACTTCTCAGTATTGGCCACAAGTATTTAGTGAAGATGGAGAAAAATCTGTAATTTGGACGCAAGGTGTTTCTGGAGATGTAGGAGTTTTCCATACTGCCTTAAATGCTAACTATATCGGAAGTCAAATTGATACAGTCGTTGCTTTCACTAGGATTTTAAACTCAGATGGTGATGGAACAAAATTGAGATCAGCTTACAATGCGAATGCAAATAAGTTTTGTGCTATATATCGATTTGCTGATAACTTAACAGTTGCAACAAAAGACTTTTCTTTGAAAGGAAAAACGTTTAGTAGTTCTGATTTTTCAGATGCTGAACTATTAATAGAAGGACCAATGGATTATGCTAATGACCTTCCAGCAGCTTGGGAAATGGCAGCTGGACCAAATAATACATTTGGTTTTGTTTACATGAGTGACGGAGCAAACTCTACAAACTCACAAATTCTTTTTAAAACTGTTGACGCTTCTACAGGGGTTGTTACTCCAGCAGCTTCAGCTAACACTTTAACAGGGACTGTAGTAAGTAATTTTGGAGCAAGAGAGCCACATGTTGCTTGGAATGACCAAGAACAAGTTTGGGGAATTACTTATATCTGGGGAACAGGAAATAATACTAAAATTGTATTTGTTGCTTTAGATGCATCAGGTTCTTTATTAACTCCTGATAAGGATGTAATAAATGACAATACGATTTTAAGTACTGACCCTATTATTAAAGCTGATGGAGCTGGTTTTGTATTGGTTTGGAAAGATTTTAGAACTTTTCAAATACCAGGAGAACCTTCTGCAGGAAGTGGAATGCCATGTTCAAGAATTTGTCAGTTAACTAAAACTGGTGATCAAGTTACTAATAATGGTACTAGTCCATTTTTTGACAGTAATGATAATTCTTTGATTTTATCTAATCCTTATCAATACGGAGTTTATTTATTTCAAGATATAGAAGTGGTAACTCAAGGAGAAAAGTATGGTGTTACTTGGGTTACTCAAGATGCTCCTTACAGAGTTTACTTTACTGAGGTACAGGTTTCATCTACAGGAGAAATGAATGCAATGATTCCAGTTGCTATTGATGATGCAACATTAACATCTGATAAAGTTTCTATGGCTTATGAAAACGGAAAGTATATTATTTCTCACATGGAGTATAATAGCATTAAGTATAAAAATAGAATCGCTGTTGGAGAGTTTGAAGCAAGCACTGGAGGTGGAGGAAACCCAACTTCAATAGAAGAAAACTCAGCAAAACTTAATGTTTATCCTAACCCCTCAACTGGAGTAGTTTATTTTGGAGTGAACGTTGAAAAAGTTTCTGTTTTAGATCTTAATGGTAAAGTAGTTGGTTCTTTTTCTAACGTTTCTGAATTAGACTTATCTGCATTAAAGCAAGGAGTTTATATTGTCTCAGACAATAAAGGATTGAATACTAGAGTGACGGTTTTAAATTAAACCAATAATAAGTTTATATCAAAGGCGGGTGATTTAGTTATTCGCTTTTGGTTTTATTAAAAACTAAATCATAACTAATGAAAAAGATAATAATAGGTTCTATAATGACTTTTGCTTTAATCTTTAGCTCTTGTGGTGCAGCAGAACTAGCTGAAAAAGAAGATAAACACCAAAATGCATTAGCTGCATTTAATAAAGCAGTGAAGGAATTTAACGAACACATAGATGTTTTATGTGATTGTTATAAAGAGGCTGGAGACGCCTATGGTTGCGAAAGAAAGCATGGGTCATATAGTTTTACTTCTACAGAAGAGATGGATTCATTAGAGGAGTTCAATATGGATCATGTAGAAGAAGGAATTAAAAGGCTGAAGGAATGTAAAGCTGAGGGATTAAAAAACGCTGGTTAAGATTAGCTTTAGTTTTTAAACTTTATAAATATTACCCTGGAGAAAGGTCAATTGAAGAATGTTCTTCGGTTGACCTTTTTATTACTATTAAATTAAACTTCCTCTACCTCTGCCATGCCACTGACGTAATACTTTCGACTAGATTTTTGCTCTATACAAAGAAAGCGTTTCCTTAGTTTTTTTTCCGAGGTATAGGTTTTTCCGTTTAAAATAAATGAAGTACCTATAGAAAGCTCTTCAACTCTTTTAACTCCATCTTTTCTAAAATAATCAGTAAGTGTAACGTCTGAACAACTAGAAGCTTTAGGGTTGTTTAAATGAGCTTTTAGAATGGAGATCTCTTCTATTAATAGATACTCTGTGGTGAGTAATGGCTTGAATAGCTTTATATATTCGTTTTTCCATTCTTGTCCGTGCGGAGATATTTTTCCTTTGTACTCCACCCAATTGTATAGGTGGGCTATTTCATGTATCGTTGTGATTAGAAAGTTTAGAGGCTCTAAGTCATTATTTATGGTAATCTGACAGTTTCCAGAACGGTTAGACGCTCTAAAATCACCTAATTTAGATTTACGAGGGTTTACGATTTTAAATTTTACTGGATACCGAACTAAGAGTTCTAAAACATAACTATTCGTATTTTTTGGTAAATACCTCTTTAATAGTATTTTACTCATTGTTTAAATGAATTAACCTTTAGTAATATTGAAATCTACTTGTTCTCTTTCTGCTTTCCAAGTAGGGCAGGTGTCACACTTATTTTTCTTACGGAATAATCTACAAGAAGACATCCCGATCGCTATTAAAATAAAGATGATTATTATGCCTGTTCTTTTCATAATTATATTGACTTAATAAATATAACGAGTGTTGACTATTTTTGTTACACAAAGAAAATAAATTAATCCTTAATCCTATTGTAAAATATAACTTACATTTCCTTTTTGCCCATCTCTTCCATCATATCCTCGTTCTCCATCTCTCCCTTTTAGACCACTTCTACCTTCACTCATTAGTTCATTTCTTCTTCTTCCTGTACAATCTATAGATCCGGCTTGACCAGCTTTGCCAACTCTTCCGTTGTCTCCACCGTCACCACCTGTATTATAGATTTTAATTTTGCTTAAATAGTTTTGGGCTTCTTGACTATAGTATATAGAAATGTCACCACCTCGGCCACCTTCTCCACCGTTACCACCTCGACCTCCATTTCCTCCGTCACCAGCATCACCTTTATAATAATAATAAGATTTTTCTATTTTAATTTCATCTCTGTCATCTGGGTCTTCTATTTTTGTTTTTACTGTAATTTTTAATTCTTCACCGTTACCACCAATTCCACCATCACCACCACGTCCACCGTCTCCACCATCACCTCCTCTGTTGTAAATGCTTAAGATGGAAAAATCACTATCTAACTGTAAATACCTTGTGTAAAAGTTTTCATTTCTTTGGGTTTTTACCTCTAATGCTTTTTCATTACTTTCATTGTAAACTACTTTTACATAAATATTGAGGTTAGGAGCATCTTCGCCTCTATATCCGTTTGATCCGTTTCTTCCTGAAATGGCATCTTCACCATCGATTTGATTGTTGCTACCTATGTCTCTGACCCAATTTCCGTCTGTATACTCTTCTTTAAGGTATTGTCCACTTCTTCCAGCTCGTCCATCTTCTCCATTTCTTCCGCAACTAGCTGTTGACTCTTTATCGAAGTCTAAACTATACTTAATGTTATGGTTTATTTTTACTTCTACTTTTTTTGTAACAGTTGGTTTTCCTTTTAGAGTTACACTTAAGTATGCCTTACCATTAATAAACGCATCTTTATTGGCCTTTATTCCTTCAGAATTATATTTTATTGGACCTTCTGTATAAATATTAAAATCATCTTTATTTAGAAAACATTTGTATTCAGATAAAGTTGATTTTTTACCACTTTCGAATGTTAATTTTAAATCAAAGTCTGTGTTTTTTAGGTTTGTTACGTATTCACCATTCATTACTGGTTCTATCTCTGTTATTTCACTTAGGATTTTTTCTCGGTGTTTATCATAATTTAAAGTAATAATTGTATCTGAAAAGGATATTTCTCCTCTCTTGTTAAATGAATATTCTAATATTATTGTGTCTTTATAATTTGAGTTTTCTTTTGCTTTTATTATGATGTGCTTTTTATGTAACTCTATGGATTTTGCTGCTCCTTTAATATCAAAACGTAGCATTTTAGCTAGATTTAATTTGTTTTTTCTTCCTTCATACATCTTTAACTTATAACTTAGTTTAATCTCAGTACTGT
>JAGXIB010000217.1 GCA_024635865.1 Flavobacteriales bacterium | reverse complement strand
GGAATATTATGTCTTATATTTGACATAGTTCTTTGAAATTGAATTGATGTCTACTTCTAAATGGAGTTACTTTTATAGTCTATTTAGACAACCCAATTGGGTCATTTAACTTCGCGAGATACATGCTACGTTGTATTGCACTAAGGATTTCACTTAGAAATCTATTAGGAATTTGCTATCAACCTGCTGTAAATCTGTTGTTGAACTTGCGATTAAGCTATTAATTAGAACGCAGGAATATTTAAGGATGTGTAACGAGAACATTGTTTACGCATTTAGAAACTAGACTTTTTTTTTATTCATAATCGAATTTGAGAATGTATATGGTAGCATATTATCCATACGCAGGGGATAATGTTGTCCCATTAACTTTAAAAATTTGTACTATGAGTAGATTAAAACAACTTCGATTCATTGATAGTTTGATAGATAATATTCAGACTATTAAAAAGAGCCAGTGTTCTCTATCGGAACTGGATGTAAAAGTCCTAAACGATGCAATTGGCGTTTTAACTGATTTAAGAGGAAAGAAAGGTAAAACTAATGAACAGATACTTACTGAGTTTATTAAGGTGGTTGAATTATTAGTTACGTTTTTCAAGTAGTTCCAAGTTAGAATTTGTAATCTAGTAATCCGAACACACCTTAATTTATTCTCAATTATGAAATATGAACTTAGGTATAAATATTAGAAATATAAGAAAACGAAGAGGACAAACTCAAAAAGAGTTTGCTTCACTTTGTGGTATTTCACAAACGTATTTATCCAAAATAGAGGGAAATATTAAAGAACCTAATTTATCAACACTTCGAATTATAAGTGAAAAATTAGAAATTCCTTTGCCAATTTTGTTTTTCCTATCATTAACAGATGAAGATATTGACGAACAAAAAAGAGATGCTTTTAAAATAATTGGCCCTTCAATTAATTCTCTAGTAAATGAATTCTTCGCAGTTTAAAAAATCTCAGTTCAAATTATTTTGTGCCGACATTGGATATGATCCTAAGGATCTTGAATCAATTGCAGAAAATATAGACGCACATTACAAGGAACGGACAGAATATAAGCCTGATAAGAAGAATGGCGGCTTTAAAAAGTACAAGGATGGAACTTTAAAAACTAGGATAATAAGACCATCCTCCAAGAAATTAAAAAAAATCCAACGAAGGATAAAAGATAAAATATTAGAACCTATAAAACTACCTACACATATTCATGGTGGTGTTAAAAAAAGGAGTAACATTTCTAATGCAAAACCACATCAAGGAAATAAATATCAGTTAACAACAGATTTACAAAACTTTTTTCCTAACATAAAGCAAGATGTTATATATAATACATTTCTCAATTTAGGTTACTCAAACCATTATAGTCATTGGGTTACAAAAATGACTACTTGGAAATATGAATTGCCTCAAGGTACTCCAACAAGCACTCATCTAGCAAATCTTGTATTTTTAGAAACAGATTTCAGGATAATTGATTTATGTAATAAAAATAAAATCACATATACTAGATACGTTGATGACCTGACCTTTTCGTCCCCTGTTTGTTTTAAGCATCTAATTTCCGAATTATTAGGTTTAATCATAAGTGGTGGGTTTAAAATTAGTTACAGAAAAACTAAATATGAAGGAAATCAAAACATTACTGGAATTGATGTTTTTAACAATTATATAGATGCTCCAAAAAGAATCATTGACAAAGCAGCGGAAGAATCTCTCACTCAAAAAGACTTCAAACCTTATTCAATTTATATGAACAATATTCGTAAGACAAATACTAAAAAGCCAGCTGCCAACATCGGTTAAGCGCAAATAGCGGGCATTCCGTTGAAAAGTGATATTTTAGACATCAAGTAAAAAACAATAAAGCCGACAAGAACGCGTCCCTACTCCACGCTACTTGCCTTAACCAAGACCGTTGGCAACAATTAAAGCGAGTTTATTTCTTCTTAACAACATCTCTAAGTAGATACTTATTTCCATTCCTTATAACTTCCTTTTTTTGTTCTAGTATTTCAAAAAAATCCTTTTTTGAATAACCCAAACCTCTTAAAAGGTTTTGAACGATAAATTCCGGAACTGGCTCTATATGGCTTTGGAAAGGTAAAGGTCTAGTTAAATCTGACCGGGTATACTGGGCATGACCTTTTTTATTTTTGATAAATTTGCAGAGACATAACTCCAAAAAGGATTCTAACTGAGATATAGAAACATTTCGGAGGTGTTTGGTTGACATTTATGCAAGTTCTAAATTAACATTAGAGGTATCTCTAGTTAAATCTTTTGATTTGTATAAATGTTTAAAATGTTCGTTTTCGGAAAGCATATCTTCAAAATCTGGAGATATAATTCGCTTTTTTCTTTTGTTTACCGCCCAACCGAGGTTTTCTAATTCTTTAAAAATTGTCTTTTTATTATGAGTATAGACTATGAATTCATGAAGTACTGTTTCAAATGACTCCCTCGCCTCTTCTTTACTTAAACCATAACCTGTTAGGTCTAAGGCAGGTGCATAAACATAAAAAATAGAATCTTCCTCCCACAAAAAAATAGAAACATTTAGCTCAACATTCTTCTTACCATCAGAATACCTCGCATTTGCCTGCTTTTTATCCATTCTTAAATTCGTTTTGTCAAATATACTTATTATACATTTACTAGCAACTTTCTTTAATTAAATGTAACAAAAAATTAAAACAGTCAAAAATGTAAAATCGATATAAACCACTAATTATTAAATAATATCTAAACTAACATTAAGATAGTCGCCAAATGAATTAATTGTTTACAATATTTAGTTAAATAACTGTTGCCAACATCGGTTAAGCGCCAATAGCGGGCAATCATATGAAAAGTACTATTTTAGACATCAAGTAAAAAACTACTAAGCCGACAAGAACGTGTCCCTACTCCACGCTACTTGCCTTAACCAAGACCGTTGTGCATAATTACCTAGATAATGAGATTTAATAGAAAAATATGGTTGAATTGGAAGGTGAGAAAACCTTGTCCAACTTGTGATATCGGAATTTTAGATGTTCCTAAAAAAGATAAAATTTTACAAAGCGAAACAGCTGATTCAGTTTTAATGAATTCTTCTGGAGGACATTATCATTCTGACTATGTTTTTTCAATGCATTTAAAATGTAATCATTGTGGTGAGACAGTCGTAGCTTCTGGTTTAAAAAGTGAAGAAAACTATCCTTCGGATGAAGAGTTCGGAATTCAAAGGATGATTACTGCTATTTCATTTATTCCCGCTCCCAAGATTATTGAAATTCCTAAATCTTGCCCAAATGATGTAAAAAAAATACTTATTGATTCTTTTTCACTTTATTGGATGGATCTAAGTTCTTGTGCTAATAAAATACGTATAGGAATTGAAGTTTTATTAAATGAACTCGGAGTAATTGAAACTAAAGGAACTAAAAAACTGCAACTTCACCTAAGACTAAAAGAATATGAAAAAAAAGAACCTAAAATTGCAGGATTTTTGCTTTCAATAAAATGGATTGGAAACTCAGGAAGTCATTTTTCACAAATTACTAAAGATGATGTTCTAAATGCTTATGAATTATTAGAGTTTGCTTTAGATAAAATATATGACGATCGGGAAAAAAAATTGACTAAACTAAGTGCTGAAATAAACAAAAATAGAGGAAAGTAACTATGCACAACATCGGTTAAGCGCAAATAGCGGGCATTCTGGTGAAAAGTGCTATTTTAGACACCAAGTAAAAACCAACTAAGCCGACAAGTTCGCGTCCCTATTCCACGCCACTTGCCTTAACCAAGACCGTTGTGCGTCATGCAAAAAAAACCTATGAACAAAGAATCCATTGACATAATGAAGCAAACAAAACGAATGCTTTTAAGTCGTTGGCAGACAATTGACCACTATTTCATTGTGCTCATAATTATGCTCATCCCAGGATTTACTCTATTTAGCTTATTTGAAATTTACATTGCTGGTACGTATAAAGGAGTGAGAACAGCGAACGAGCTCATTTCGACTGCTTGGCCTTGGATAATTCCAGCAATTGTATTCTTCTTCTTACAAAAAAGACGACTGATATTTAGAGAAGTCAGAATTGAGTACTCCGACCAAGAATTCAAAGAAGCCATTGATAGAACTGCTAAAGAATACGAATGGCAAATTGAACTTAACAACAGAAATGTATTCAAAGCATATCGACCTTGGAATTGGTCAGGAAGCTGGGGCGAAATGATTACAATAATAAAAGATAAAGACCAACTTCTTATGAACAGTATTTGCGATCCTAATAAGTTGAGTTCAGTAGCTTCATTTGGTTGGAATAGAAGGAATATTGACACTTTTTTAAAAAACCTTATTGACGTTAAAAAAGGTATTCCAGTTCAAGTAAAAGAAGAGCAACCTGAAAAAGAGTGGACTTTAAAAAAAGTAATAATTCGACTTTTAGTCTATCCATTCTGTTTGTTTCTCATTGGTTTTGGTCTTTATATGATTTTTAATTCAGTGAATTGGAAGTCACAAGGAGCAGGAATTGGAGTAATGACAATAGCTATTATTTACATGTACTCGGATTTGAAAATGATTATAAAAAATAAAAGCACGAACGCACAACATCGGTTAAGCGCAAATAGCGGGCAATCCAATGAAAAGTAATATTTTAGACACCAAGTAAAAAACAACTAAGCCGACAAGAACGTGTCCCAACTCCACGCTACTTGCCTTAACCAAGACCGTTAGCCTTCATTATTTTAACGCACGATTTATTAAAGAAGATAAACCCTCCTGATTTATCTAGTTGATTAATTATCATATATTTAGAGAAAGTAACCTCTAATGATAAAATTCTTTAGAAAAATTCGACAAGGATTACTGACTGAGAATAAGTTTAGCAAATATCTTCTTTATGCAATAGGAGAAATTATTCTTGTGGTTATTGGCATCTTAATCGCACTTAGCATCAATAATTGGAATGAAGACAGAAAATCTAAAAAGAAAACAGTACTCTTATTAAAACAGGTTCAGAAAGAATTATTATACAACATTAAAAATTCAAATATAGTATTCGATTTTTATAGAGGTAAAGATTCTCTAATCTATAAAGTTCTAAACGAAAAGGTTAATTATGAAGATTATAAATCAAATAACGAGCTACGTAACTTAGTTTTATCCAGTCCTGATGTTGTATTATCAGAGGATGCGTTTAAAAATCTAATTGAATATGATGCCGTGTTAACAGAACAGCAAGATTCGATTTTACTAAAATTGAAAGAACTTTATGGGACAGATAAAAAATCTGTTGCTGATCTTGATGAACAAATGGAGAAAATTTCATTTGAATTTTTAGAAAAACTTGAGAATGAGAAAGTATGGTACTCTAAACTTTTCGCTAACAAATCCAATGATGAGTCAATTAAATACTTTCTAGCAGATCCTTTTTACTTAAATAGAGTAACCACTTATAGAATCTTAGGTCTTGATAATCACTTCAATTACGTCTGGCATTTTCGGAATAAATCTATAGCTCTTTATGAAAAACTATCTGCCAATTTAGATTTAAAAAAAGATTCTTTATTTCTTGAAAAAGCTAAATATTACAACCATTATTTAGGAGAATACGCTCATGACCAATACATCTATTCAATAAAGATTTACAATGCCGACTTAATGTTAGATATAAAAAATAAACATGATTCAACTATTTTAGCGAGTATTAAATTCTATCCAGATTCAAAAAAACACTTCACTATTGATGGTACATTTGGACAATTAACTTATGATGACTACAATGAGGTCAACGGCTTTATATTATCTTTAGGTTCCCGAAGAGAAAGGTATAAAAAGATTAGATAACATTCCATAAAGTTCAATATTCCTATACTAAATTAAAAATAACGAAAGGCTAACATCGGTTAAGCGCAAATAGAGGGCTTAGTCGAAAAAGTGCTATTTTAGACACCAAGTAACAAAACAACTAAGCCGACAAGAACGCGTCCCTACTCCACGCTACTTGCCTTAACCAAGACCGTTGTGCTTCATTATTTCAACTAGCGATGTTAAAAGAACATAAAACACTCTGATTAATGTAATTAATTAATTATCATACCTTTAGAGAAACCAACCTCTAATGATAAAAT
>JAGXIB010000216.1 GCA_024635865.1 Flavobacteriales bacterium | reverse complement strand
GAATCACACTTCTCAATTTCTGACTTTTCTAAGCCCTCTTGTTTACAACCACAAATAGTAAATTTTTGATCGACAATGGTTATCTTTTTTTGTGCTAAAAATTGGTTGATAATTTCAGTTTCTTTACAAATTTTAATGTCGTATAAGTATTCTGTAAGTTCTCTTTTATTAGCTTTTAGCTGCTCTATTTTTTTATCACAGATTTTCTTAAATTCTTTATCTTTTTCACCATATTTAGCACAATCACAAGTAGAAACATTTAATTCATAGTCTTGCTTTTCTATGCACTTTTTCATAGCATCTAAATTTATTTTTCTTTGCTCTTCAGAAACTAAACTATCGTTAAAAAATAGTTGATTACATTCTTTTTTTAACTGATAGTTATCTACATTAATGCAGTCGCATATCGTTATTTCTTCTTTTTTATTTTCAGGACACTTCTTAATTTTTTCAATGTTTTTCTCTAACCTTTCTTGCGAAATAGACTCATAGTTATAAAGTCGGTTGCAAGCTTTTAAAAGGCCTTTGTTTTTTATAGAAACATTTGCGCAGTCGCAGATAGAGGGGTTTTGACAAATTTGTCGTTGCTTGTCATATTCTTTTTGTTCTTCCTCACTCATAAAGTCATAATCATAAGTTAGGTTGCATACTTTTTTTTGCTCATTATTTCTCCAATCAATGTTTTCACAATCACATATAGAGGGAGTTTTGTTAACTTCTAATACCGTTGTGTCTCCTTTGTAATCTACATAGTTGTAGGTAGATTGACTTTTTATACTTAGGGTAATAATTAATAGCGAATGTATTAGGATTAGTTTTTTCATTTACTCTACTGTTATATCTGTAATTACAAGATTTAGATCAAGTGTAAACCTAATGGTTACCTCTCCTTTTTTGTTTTGCGCTATTAATGAGTAGGAATTTACTTCTTGTTCTTTTTTAGTTAATTTACTGTAAATAGGAATAAAATTGTTGTAATGATTTTCAATCAACCACTTATCAGCGATGCCTTCAGCTATTTTCTGTTCGTTAAAGTCGTTAAATTGTCTTATATACTCTATTGAATATAAAATTGTGTGTAATAAGCCAGCTTTATTATACTTCTCATTACTTAATGCAATATTAAACTTTTCATAAGTCAACAAGTCTAATTGATTATTATAACTTATATCTCCAGTTTCGTATAGAGGATTTTGTAATGTAAAGTAATCAAATAAATCCTTTTCTTTAGTTGAAAGGTGAGTAGATAAAATAGGGGTTATTTTCTGAAGTTGATAATTTGGTAAAAGCTTAAATTGATCTTCATGTAATTGATATCCTTTCTCTTTTTCCACGATATAAATATGATCTATTTGATAGGTGTGATAAAGTTTTTCATCATTAATTTTATTTTTTAATTCTTCAATTTCATTGTTATATTTCTTCATTAGAACTAGGTAGTCCTCTGCATTTTCACGCAAATTAGTTCTAAGTGAATAAAGGGAATCTAGTTTTAGAAAAGGGGTAGGTTTTATCGTTTCAAGTAGACTAAAAGTATATGGGATGTATTTAGTATCTAATTGAGAGATCAGTACCGAGTCAATTTTACTCTTAACTTTTTCAGAAGTTATTTGGTATTGAGATGGAGGAGGTGGGGAGTAGTCATAATCAAGTAAATTACAACTACTAACCATTAGGCTTAATATTACAATAGTATTAATGATTAGTCTGTTCACCTAGTAAATTTAATAAATATTCGGCTAAAAAACATTGGATCAATACAGAACTTGGAAAACTAGATCTACTTTACCCCAAATAGTCAATTGAAGAACAATTTAAACAGGGATAAGAACAATTTAGTATAGTGAGAGTTCAAAGATTAAACAAAAAAAGTGAGTGATATGTTTTAAAATAAAACTATTTATATATATTTGTTGGAAACTAAGGGATTTAAACCTTCAATGTTAGATATATACGATTTATATAAAAAAATGGAAAGCAATAAAATATTGCTTTCATTTAAGGGAGCTATAACTTCTGAATTGTTAACTTCTATTTTACAAATAGTTGAAACAAGGATGGAAGAGCTTCAGGACTCTAACAAAGAAAGGAAAAAAGTATTTAATGTTTTAGTAGAGATTTTACAAAACCTATACCATCATATTGATGATTTTGAGGTAGAGGGTCCAGTAGAGGAAGTTAATAATATAAAATCTTCAATTTTCATGATTAGTCGTTTGACTGATGAATACAAAATTGTTACAGGAAATTATTTATTGACAGAAAATGTAGTAAAGTTAAAGTCAAGAATTGATCATATTAATAGTTTAGATAGAGATGGTTTAAAGCTCTTATATAAAGAAACTTTAAATAATGGTGAAATTAGTTTGAAAGGTGGTGGAGGACTAGGTTTTATAGATATAGCTAGAAAATCTGGGCAAAAGTTAGATTATAATTTCATTAATATTGATGAGAAATATTCATTTTTCACATTAATAGTAAGAATAGAAAAAGTTAATAAAGTTAAATAATTAGGCAGTCATGGAAGAATTAAAGATTGAAGGTTCGGCAAAAACGCCAACAATTGAGTTTAATGCGAGCGGAGATTTATTATTAAAGGGGAGATCTATACCTGAGAATTCAATTGAATTCTACAAACCTATATTAGATTGGATCGAAAATTATGGAGATTCACCTAAAGACAAAACAGTCGTAAATGTTCAATTAGAATATTTTAATACAAGTTCTTCAAAATGTATTTTAGATGTGTTTAAAAAACTAGAAACCTTATCAGGAACAGATATCGAAATTAATTGGTATTATGAAGAGGATGACGAGGATATGTTAGAGGCTGGAGAAGATTACCAAGCTATCATAGACATTCCTTTTAAAATGATAGAAGTTGAAGAACTTTAATTAACTAATTAACTATTTTTTTTAAATTAATTGGCTGTTCTTAATCTTAAGAACAGCCTTTTTTAGTTCAAAATGAAAGATATTATTATAGCATTAGATGGCCACTCTGCTTGTGGGAAGAGTACTTTAGCAAAAGCTATGGCAAAAGCGTTGAAGTATGTTTATATAGACTCAGGAGCGATGTATAGAGCTGTTACCTTTTATGCCATGGAAGAAGGGTTAATTAAGGAAGGGAAAACGGTAGATAGACAATTAATTATTGATCATCTTTCCAGTATTAACATTTCATTTAATTACAATAGTAAAACTGGTAAATCTGAAACATTTCTAAATGGAAAGAATGTGGAAGAAATTATTAGAACAATAGAAGTATCAAAATTTGTTAGTGAAATCAGTAAAATAAAAGAAGTAAGAGAAAAGCTGGTAGAATTCCAACAAAGATTAGGAAAGAATAAAGCAATTGTAATGGATGGTAGAGATATTGGGACAGCTGTATTTCCTCAAGCAAAACTAAAACTATGGATTACCGCAAATGACGACATAAGAGTAGCTAGAAGATATAAGGAACTTTTAGAAAAAGGATATGAAGTTTCATTAAAAGATGTTCAAGATAATGTTGAGCAAAGAGACTTTGAAGATTCTCATAGAAAAGAGAGTCCATTAGTTAAAGCAGAAGATGCGATAGTTTTAGATAATTCTCACTTATCTAAAGATGAAACACTAAAAAGAGCAATTGATTTAGCAATAAATGCAATGAAATAATTACTTTATAACTTGTAAAGAGTTTTCTAGCAATTCCTTCCACTCTTCAAATAAGGGAACAGATTCGTCTGTTTCGAAATTCATACAAACTAATATTGTTCTACCTTTTGTACACAAGATATCATTCCCTTCTTTCTTTTTGTATAACTCATATGAAAGAGTAAAGCTTTTATTGCCAACATGTTCACACTTAGTAATAATAAAAACCTCATCTCTTAGTTTAATGGTTTCTACATAATCTATTTCATTTCTGCCTAAAACAACTCCTTTCTTTTTCCAGTCCCACTCTTGGTCAGCAATACCTTTAAAGAAATCAATTCTACCTTGTTCAAAGTAAGTTAAATAGGTAGCGTTATGTACATGACCTGCCATGTCTAAATCCGAAAACCTAACTTGTATATCTGTTCTGTGACTCATAATAAAGAATGATTTGTTAATCTAAAGTAACAAAATACTTCTATAAAAAAGAATAAATCATTTATTAATATCTTATTTTCCTGTATTAATTGTTAATAGATTTTTTCTAATTATGATTTTTCTTAACAAATTTTTTAAAGATGATATACAAACTTAGTGCTCTCCATACCATCCAAATTAAAAATGAAAACCAGATTCCTTTAACCCCAAAATTAAAATACTCAAATAGATAGATAGAAGGTATAAAAACGAAGAAAGTTCCTATCAGTAATACGTTTCTAAGTATTTTTGCTTCTCCCAATCCCTTAAATATACCATCTAAAGAATAGGCAATAGAGTTTATAGGCTGAGCAATTATGATAATCCAAAAGAAAGAAAGAAAAATAATTTTTAGTTCTTCTTCTTGAAAATAGATAGAAGAAATAAATGTTCTTAATATAAAGTAAGTTAAACCTAATAGCACTGCTATTAGTAAATTTGTTTTAATCAGAAAATGACCTAAATAATTTAACTGTTTAATGTCTTTTTTACCCAGTAGTTTTCCGGCAATTGCATTTCCAGCATTAGAATAGCCATCAATAAAAAAGGAAGAAAATAACCAAATATTTATACCTACGGCATAGGTAGAAAGTACTTTTTCACCTAAACCATTTGCATACCTTAATGCGAAAATGAAAGTTGCATTTAGTGCTACTGTCCTTATGAGCATATTTATTGTGAGTATTAAGGTGTTTTTTAACTCTGGATTAAATTTGAGTGTTGGGTTTAAATTAAATGGAGTTTTTTTAATTAAAAAATAAATAGACAATAAAAACATCACTAGTTGCGCAACAAGGCTTGCGTATGCAGCTCCTTTAACGCCAAAGGCAGGAATTAAATCTTGAATTCCATGAACTAACATTAAGTCTAAGACTAGATTGATCACTCCTCCTATTAGACTGATGATCATGGCCCAAGAAGTATTTTGATAACCTCTAAATACACCAAAAATACCAGCTATAAATAAGGATAAAGGAAGACCTATAGCTCTTATTTTATAATAGTCTAGCGAGAAGTTTAAGGTCAATTCATTGGAGTCATTAAAAAGAAAAGTAGAAATAGGCTGGTAATAGAAGACAGATAATCCCCAAAACAATATACCTAGTAAAATACTCAAAATTAGAGATTGAGGAACCAGTGATTTTATTTTATCCAGCTGTTCCATGCCCAAGTATTTTCCAACTTGAGCAGAGATGGCAGTCCTAACTTGGGCCAGTCCCCAAACAAGAGTAGAGATTAAGCCAACAGCAAGACCAACGCCACCTGTAGCTTCAGTAGCGTTTTCTGCCATTTTACCAATAATGGCCAAATCTACCAAACCGATTAAAGGTTCAGTTATATTATATAAAATAGCAGGTATTGCCAGCTTATTTATATCAGATAATGTGATTTTTTGACTCCTGTTTCTATCAGTCATTTTTAGCTGAATTTTTCATTTACTCCTAATCCAAATAGAGCAAAGTCATATTTTACGGGGTCTTTTGCATCTAATAACCTTAGGTTTTTATCTAGTTCTGTTAATGCTTTCCAGTCGTTTTGTTTTCTATTTATTAAGTTTAATGATCTTCCTACGTTTCCAGAGTGAACATCCAGTGGGCAAGATAAAATCGAAGGTGAAATTTTGTCCCAAATTCCAAAATCAACTCCTTTATTGTCTTTTCTTACCATCCACCTCAAAAACATATTAATTCTTTTCGCAGCCGAACCCTTTTCAGGGTTTGAGACGTGTTTAAATGTTCTAAATTTATCTTCATTGTTTAATTCAAAAAAAACAGATCTAAAGCCTGTTATGGCAATCTTTACTGTTGAAGATTCAGGGGTAATAAAGCTACTGAAAATAGATTCTAAGTCACCGTAATTATGATAGCAATACTGAAGAGATTTTACAAAATAATTTAGATCACTTGCGTTAAATGTTCGGTGTTTAAAGTTTTTTAAATATTTAAAATCTGAGGATTCTTTATAATTACTTACAAATTCATAGGGAGAGTGGTCCATGATTTCCATGATCTGTGTCCCATTTCTTATGATCATTTCTCTTTTCCCCCAAGCAATTGTTGCTGCCAGAAAACCGCTTATTTCAATGTCTTTTTTTTGAGTGAAAAGATGTGGAATACTAATAGGGTCGTCCTTAATAAAAGATAAGTTATTATATCGATCTACCTTTTCATCTAAGAACTCTTTTAATTCAATGTGACTTAAGTTCATCTCCTATTTTTTAATGTTATTTTAAATGCTAACCAGCCTCCAATAAAAGTGAACATGATGTCTGCTATTACAAACCAAATAGGATGATAAGGAACGATTAAAATATTTATAATTACAATAATCAAAAATATAGAACTGATCAATAATCCAATTTGACCAATTGACTTCCCTAAAACATTACCAATTAAACTTCCAAAAAAAGTTCCTAAACTATGAGCGATGATTACAATTACTAATGCTAAAGGAGGTAAGTTTCCTATAAAAGACTTTAATAAATTTTCATCTTCAAAATTAAAATTTGTTGGAATAGGGTAGAAGAAGTGTCCAGTAGCTTCAATTGTTCCAATAATTAAAAAGCCAACAAGACTGCCTAATAATAAACCGGTTACTTTCCTAGCCATTCAATTATTTTAAATAGACCTCAAAAGTGTCTTTTTTAATCTCTACAACAGAAATATGTTCTTTTAGTGTTGTAGACAGTGTCATTCCAGCAAAATCAGCTCTAATCGGAAACAAACGATGCCTTCTATCGACTAAAACAACAGTGCTTAATTGAGCTAGATTGGCTTGAACTAAATAACTTGTAGCGTGTATTAGTGTTTTGCCTGAATTAAGTACATCGTCAATTAAAACGACTGTTTGACCATTAAGAGTCTCTACACTTTCAGATAATTCAACTTGATTTTCAATGGGATGATCTTTATCTATTTTGAGCGTTAATAACTTAATATTAATTTTTGTAATTTGATTTAATATGGAGTTGATCTTTTTGGCAATTTTCACTCCTCTTTCACTTATACCAATAATGATAATTTCTTCTTTATTGTAATGAAGTTCAACTAACTCTCTAGCTATTCTTTGTAGCTTTTGTTCTACCTGTAAAGAAGTTAATATTGTAATGTATTCTTTAGTCATTCTTAAAGTCTGCTTTAAATAGTGCTAAAATAAAAAATATCCATCCAATAATTAAGCAGAGTCCACCCAAAGGGGTTAATGGTCCCATTATTTTTGGGATTAGACTACTTTGAAATGAATGATTTAAGGCCAAGAAATAAATAGAACCCGAAAATAAAATTATTCCTAGTTTTATGGAGAAGATAGCTTTTTTAAGTTGTAGAGACTGAAACGATTTTTGGATGATAACGAAAAGCATTAATGCCAAGCCATGAATTAATTGGTATTGAACTCCAGTCTTCCAACTTTCTATTTTTTCAATAGGAAATTTTAAAGTTTCTTTTAGGTAATGCGCTCCCATAGCCCCAAAAATTACAGCTATAAAGATGCAGAACCCCGCAAATAATAAAGATTTCTTACTGCTCATTTTTTCTAATAAATTGACTGACTTTCCTTAATGGTTTTAGGTAGAGTGAATAGAATTTTGGACTTAGGTTATTTATTTCCCAAGCCATTCGATCTTCTTTATTTGCCTTCAATCTGTTTTCTAATGAAGCATTACTTTGTCCTCCAACTCTCATTTTTGTAATGACTTCAGGAAAATAAGCAATAGAGATTTTTTCTTTATGAATCATTCTTAGCATTAACTCATAATCAGCAGCAGATTTTAGCGCTAAATTATATGATCCAAACTTGTCGTATAGTTTTTTCCTTAGAAAAAAAGTGGGGTGTGGAGGCATCCAACCTTTTAAAAATGAATTTTCTTTATACGCTCCAGACTTCCAATACCTAATTGTTTTATCCGTATTTTCTCGATCGACATAAACAAGGTCTGCATAGATCGAATCATTATCTCCTATATTTTTGGCAACGTTATCAATAACATCATTATTGGCATAGAAATCATCCGAGTTTAAAATGCCAATAAGGTCTCCAGATGCAATTGCAACGCCTTTATTCATGGCATCATAAATTCCTTTATCTGGGGCCGAGATGACTGTATGAATTTTGTCTTTATATTTCTCTATTATAGCTAATGTATGATCAGTAGAGCCTCCATCAATAATAATATATTCAATGTTTTTATAGGTCTGATTAATAACAGAGATAATCGTATCTTCTATTGTTTCTTCGCTATTATAAGCTATGGTAATAATACTGATTTTCACTCAAGTAAATTTTATTTGTAAAGATAAGATATTGTTAGTTATGATTACTATTTTATCTCAAAACAATTGAAGGTTAGTTGTTTAATCTAATCATTAGATTTCAGCTATTTATAATAAATACATATTTTTTTTAAAAAAAATATGTATCTTTCCTTTGTAAAAATTATTAGAAAAAATCTTTATGAAAAGACTATACTATTTCATTTTCTTCATTTGTTCTTGTTCATTTGCCTTAGCACAATCTTACACGGACTATATTGGTGCTGGGCATTCTAACGGCATTATTGTTACAGCTAGTGATAACTATCAATTGTATCAAGGAACGGAATCAGCCTCAGGAAATAAGACGCTTGGAGGTCAAGGTCTAGTAGGAAAGCAAATGGAAGCTTCTCGTTTTTTATCTCAAGCTTCATTTGGAGCAGATATGAATTTAATTAATGAGGTTGCAGATCTAGGAATAGAGAATTGGATAGACCAACAAATGAATACTCCTATTACCTATTATACTGATACGCTTGAAAGTATTTATAATGAGTCTTTTGGCATTTACGTTGCAAATGGAGGAGATTCTGCAAATTATCCCAATAGGCCTAATCATGTTCATATGGACTATGCCTGGTGGCAAAATAACATGACTGCTAAAGACCTATTAAGGCAAAGAGTAGCCTACTCACTAAGTCAAATATGTGTAATCTCTTTAGAAGGCACTTTAGGAAGTTACGCTTCAGGAGTTGCAAATTATTACGATATATTAGTGAGGAACTCTTTTGGGAATTATAAAGATTTATTGTTGGAAGTCAGTCTTCATCCTGCGATGGGGAATTACCTTAGCCACTTAAATAACCCTAAAACAGATAGTATTAATAATATTTTCCCTGATGAAAATTACGCAAGAGAAATTATGCAACTTTTTTCTATTGGCTTATATAAATTAAATGTTGATGGTAGTTACCAGTTAGACAACAACAATAATCCTATTCCTACTTATGATAATGATGACATTAAAGAGTTTGCTAAGATTTTTACAGGTTTAGGAATAGGAGCCAGAAGAGATACAAACAATACTTATTTTGGATTAGGGCTTTATATAGCAGATTTAACTGTTCCAATGCAGATGTATGAAGATTGGCACGAGCCTGGACCGAAGAACCTCTTGGATGGGTATGTTGTTCCTAGTGGACAAACTGGAATGCAAGATATTGAGTCTGCGGTTGATCATTTATTTAATCATCCAAATGTTGGCCCGTTTATAGCAAAAAGACTAATTCAACGTTTAGTGAAGTCTAACCCAACACCAAGTTATATTGCAACTGTTGCCGGAGCATTTAATAATAATGGATCAGGTGTAAGGGGAGATATGAAAGCGGTAATTAAAGCAATCTTATTGCACCCTGAAGCGAGAAGTTGTTCATGGTCAACTAATCCAGATCAAGGGAAGTTGAGAGAACCAATTTTAAAGTATACCGACTTTGTGAAAGCTACAGGAGTCATGTCTCCATTAGAAAATCATTGGAATTATAGTTATTGGTTTAAAGAAGCTACTGCTCAACATCCATTAAGGTCTCAAACAGTATTTAATTTTTATGGTCCAGACTATACCCCTAGTGGAATGATTGCAGATAATGGATTGGTTGCTCCTGAATTTGAATTATTTAATACAAGAACTAGTATAGGTTTTGCTAATCAAGTTTACTATTGGATTGAATCAGAAATTTTATTAAGAACAGCTGGATATGAAGATTATACAATTGGAGAACCTAACTTAACACCTCTTTCAGAATTAGCTAAGAGTAGTGATGCTATATTAGACTATTTAGATGTTGTAATGACGCATGGACAATTAACAGATAGAACAAGAGGAATTATTAAAGAGACCATTGATGCAAACTCAACAAGTCTAACCCAATTAGGGTATAGAGTCCGATTAGCAACATATTTGATTTTAATTAGTCCAGACTACAATATATTAAAATAAAGAAATTATTTTATTCAATATGAAAGATTCAAAATTTCACCAATCTAGAAGAAACTTTATCAAGCAAGCAAGTTTGGCATCAATTGGGTTAACGACTCCAATGTCTTCTATTATTAACTTTAAAGCAATGAATGCTCTAGCAGCTGCTGCTCCTCCACCATTAAGTGGGTATAAAGCAATGGTCTGTTTTTTTCTTCATGGAGGAAATGACTCCTACAATATGTTAATGCCTAAGACTAGTACAGAGTATAATCATTATGCTGCCGCTAGAACCAATTTAGCGATTGATCAAAATGCAATGCTCCCTTTAGGAGGTATTGGTGGAAATTATGGAGTACATCCAAGTATGCCCGATATCCAACAGTTATTTGACAATGGAGACTTATCTTTCTTAGCAAATGTTGGAACGATGATCGAGCCAGTTACAAAGACCATGTATGAAAACTCTAGTGTTCCTTTACCTCTAGGGTTATTTTCTCACCTAGATCAATACAATCATTGGCAAAGTGGTAGTCCACATTTAAGAACAAATAAAGGCTGGGGTGGACAAATTGCTGACTTAGTCAGTTCTAGTAATAATAATACGAATATCTCCATGAACCTTTCTTTATCAGGTTCAAATATTTTTCAATATGGGCAAAACTCTGTTGAATTCTCGATGAATTATAATGGAGCTCTAATGCCCATAAATAGAGATGCTAATTGGGGGTCAAATCCATTAAGAAGAGCAGCAACCGACAGTATTCTTAATTACGGATATCAAGATCAATATCATAAAACCTATGCAGATGTTTTTAAGGGGTCGATTGAGGCTGGTGAAGAGTTTCAGACAGCAACTGATGCTGTTCCAGCGTTTAATACTAGTTTCTCTACAACTCAATCCTCTAGGAACTTTCAAATGATTGCTAAAACAATAGCTGCAAGAAACACCTTGGATTTCAATCGTCAAATTTTCTTTGTAAGATTAGGAGGGTGGGATCATCATGATGAGTTATTAATAAATCAGGCAGCAAAATTGCAAGAAGTAAATAATGCAATGGCAGAGTTTAAAAGTGCACTGGATGAGATAGGAATGTTCAATGATGTAACCACTTTTGTTTGTTCTGAGTTCTCAAGAACATTAACTTCAAATGGCAATGGTTCTGATCATGCTTGGGGAGGTAATGCTATGGTGATGGGAGGAGATGTAAATGGAGGAAATATCTATGGAACTTATCCTTCTTTAGAAGTGAATAGTAGTCAGTATATTGGTAGTAGAGGAGTTATAATTCCTACAACTGCTACAGACTCTATGTTTGCAGAACTTGCTTTATGGTATGGTATTTCTCCATCAGATTTAGCAACAATTTTTCCGAATTTATCAAACTTTCATAACTTATCAGCATTAACAACATCAACTCCACCAATAGGGTTTATGAACATGTAATTTTAAATTATATTTAAAAGATGAAAAAAATACTACTAATATTATTTGTGTCGTTTTTATGGCAAAGTCTATCAGCTCAATGTTATCCAGATAGGCATAATACGACATGGTACGATGGTTGGATCTCTTGCCAGACAGCACCAAGCCCCAATCCTTTAAGAGGAAACTCTCATTGGGTACAATATAACCTAGGAGAAACGTATGTTTTGCATGATCTTTTTGTTTGGAATACAAATGCACCTGACTTATTAGACTGGGGAATGCAAGAAGTAGTTATCGATTACTCCACTGATGGAACAACTTGGCAAGAGTTAGGAACTTACAACTTAAATCAAGGGACTGGTTTTAATCGTTACGAAGGAGAGTTTGTTACAGATTTTAATAGTGTAAGAGCTAACTATGTTTTAATAACAGGCTTAAATAACTTTGGTGGAGCTTGTTATGGGTTAAGCGAGGTTAAAATTAATGTCGATAATACAGTTGACTTAACAGAAAATAATTGTTTAAAAGCTTCAATCTATCCAAATCCATTTAATAATAAGTTGAACTTAAGAATTAACGAAAATTGTACACAAAAGGTTATTAATTATACTATTGTAGATGCCATGGGACGTTCATTCGTTGAATCAAGGATAATTAATACAGGAGAAACCAAAGAAATATTAGGAGGGAAAAACATTTTACCAGGAATTTACTTTGTATCTCTTCAAAACGGAGACCATACTTCTAAATTTAAAGTGATTAAGTACCAGTAAGTAAGGTTTAATTGCATAATAATTGCTTTTACTTTTGTTAAAGCAACCTTTTGCATTAATTTCGTCTATTATTTGATTTATAAATCTACATTATGGACGTTTTTTTTAGAATTATACTTATTTTTTTTCTTATACTTAATTTCTCATCAATAAGAGCACAACAAGGTTGCGACTTAAATGCGATTAGAATTGCAATGACTACAGCTGGGTGCTCTGAACTTCCTAGTTGTCAATCTACTTGTAGTATGTATTTTTATAATCCACAATCACTTTCTGGTACAGCGGCACAACAATTCGCCGAAAGTTTAGGAGCAAACCTTATCTCAGTTCAAACAGCAGCAGAGAATTCTTGTATTACTTCAGCTTTATCTACAAATGGTTTTGGAGGTATCATATGGATAGGGTTTACCGATGAAAGTTCTGAAGGAACTTACTATTGGTATGATGGTTCTCCAGTTGTTTATACTAATTGGGCTGGTGGTGAACCCAACAATAGTAGTGGCAATGAAGATTGCACTCAGATATATCCAGATGGAAGATGGAATGATTTAAACTGTAATGGAGGAGGTTCTAAATCTGTAATAGAAGTGAGCTTATGTCCGCAAATTACAGCAAGTAACGATACTTCTATTTGCAATAGTACTTCAGCAAATTTAGTTTGTTCAGATGCTATCTTTGGTTCTCCCCCTTATGCTTACACATGGTCTAATGGGCAGACAGGTCAAAATGTTACTGTTTCTCCAACGACCACAACAACTTATACTGTTACAGCTACTGACAGGTACGGTTGTTTCGTAACAGAAGATATTATAGTGTCAGTAGTTGAAAATGTAACAGCAAGTTTTACTAGCTCTAATTATTGTGTTTATGAAGGGGTAGAGTTTACTGATAATTCAACAGTCGTGTCCCCTGATGTAATATCAAATTCTGGTTGGGACTTTGGAGATGCTTCTCAAGACGTTGGAAATCAAGTAACACATCAATATACTTCCGCTGGGAGCTACGTCGTAAGTCATGCAGTCACTACCGTGAATGGATGTACAGGTACTGCTATTGAAAATATAACTGTTTATGATGCTCCCATTGCAGATTTTAACTTTCTGGATGCTTGTGCAAATGAAAGCATTGATTTTGAAGATAATTCTGCAGGAGCTGGAACTACTGTGATTAATTGGGAATGGGATTTTGCTGACGGTTCTAGTCCGGGTAGCAATGGAACAGAGACTCATACTTACACTAGTTCAGGAAGTTATGATGTTCAATTAATAGTTGAAGATAATGAAGGTTGCAGAGATACAGCATTACAATCAGTTACCATTTTTGAAGATCCTACCGCAGGGTTTAACTTTTCTGATGTTTGTTTGTATGATACTGTTAATTTCATTGATGCTTCAACCATTGCTACTCCAGATAATATAGTTTCATGGAGTTGGGATGTCAATAATAACGGCTTAGAAGATTATTCTACTCAAAATGCGAATCATAAGTTTTCTTCTCCAGGCAGTTATGATGTTACCTTAAGTGTAACTTCAAATAATAACTGCTCTAATAGCATAACTGAAACAGTAAACATATTTCCTGTTCCACAAGCAAGTTTTTCTGCATCTACTGTCTGTGTTAATGGGGTAGCGACTGACTTTGTTAATACTTCAACCTTGTTACAAGGAAATATTGTTTTGTATGGTTGGAACTTTGGAAATGGGAACTTTTCAACGCAAGAAAACCCAATAAATAATTATCAAATAGCATCAAGTTATCCGGTAACTTTAGGTGTTGTTTCTGATTTAGGTTGTGTAGATAGTGTGACTTTTAGTATTGAGGTTTTAGGAAAGCCTTCAGCTGCATATTCGCAAGATACAACAAGTGGTTGTGCTCCATTGTGTGTAGCTTTTACAGATACCTCTTATGACGATGTTCCTATACTAGAATGGAACTGGAAGTTTGAGAGTAATTATGGTGAAAGTTCTGAACAAAATCCAACCTATTGTTATGAAACAACAGGAGATTATGATGTTGGGTTAATTGTAAAGAATTCTCAAGGATGTAAAGATACTTTAGAGCAAATTGGCCTAATTTCAGTTTTCCCTCAACCAACGTCAGATTTTACCTTAAATCCAATCAGTACGGATGTCCTAAATTCAACAATAGACTTTACCAATAATAGTATAGATGCAGCAGCTTGGATATGGGATTTTGGAGATGGAACCGAAGAAAACTTAACAGATTATAACCCTAGCCACCTGTATGCTGATACTGGTAATTTAGAGGTTCAACTTGTCGTGATTAATTCTTTCTTATGTAGTGATACTAGTTACCAAATGGTTGAAATATTGCCAGTAGATGAATTATTTGTGCCAAGTGCATTTTCTCCAAATGGAGATGGTAAGAATGATGTACTTTTTGCAAGAGGTTATATCGGAGTAATGTATTTTGCTGTATTTGATCGCTTAGGTAAAAAAGTATTTGAATCAGAAGATAAAGAAACTGGTTGGGATGGTTTAATTAATGGGAAGAATGCTTTAGAAGGTGTTTATAGCTGGTATTTACAAGCCGAAGTAAATGGAAACGCTTATAAACTGAAAGGAGATGTTACGCTTGTTAGGTAAATAAACCACTATGGACTGAAAGTGCCATAGTTTTCTGAACGACTGAAAGTCTAAATTACTCAAGGATGAAATTTGAATCACCTCCATTATTGGGCTTTCTATGATGCTCCAAATACTCATTAACCATTTCATCTGTAATATTACCCGTACTCCAACAACCATATCCTATTGCCCAAAAATGCTGTCCCCAATATCGCTTCTTCAATTCTGGAAACTCTTGCTGCAATTTCCGAGAACTTCTACCTTTCATTTTTTTTACGATGGAACTAACAGACTGGGAAGGTCGATAACTAATATGCATGTGCACATGATCTTTAGATACAACGCCTTTCAATATCTCGATATCCTCTGCTTCGCACATTTGAAGAAGTAATGTGCGACAGCGCGTTTTTATATCTCCTTCCAAAACAGAATACCTATACTTTGTAGACCAGACTAAATGAACTGTCAATCTTGATACTGTATGTCCATTTGTCCTTTGGCTTTCCATATTACCAAAGGTAACATTTTTAGAAGCTAAAGCGAAATGCACTAAAGTGCATAGTTTTAACTATTTTTGAGACCAATAAACTTTTCTATACCCTTTACATTTGTAACTGTAATCAACCTTTTGTTGACACTTATCAATTTTTCTTTCTTCAAAAAGTTAATGCTCCGTGATAAGCTTTCACGAGATGTGCCAACTATATTTGCTAAATCCTCTCTAGTTAAGTCAACCCCCATAAAATCTGGGTTTATTGCTGAGAATCGTTTTTGAAGCACTACTAAAAACAATGCTAGTCTAACGTTTTGTGATTTTTGAGAAAGCACTCCAATTATATTGGCTAAAACACCAAACTCATGAGCCATATTGAATAATAGAGCATCTTTTAGAGTTGGAATAGATTTAATAATGTCGATAAAGTTATCTCGGCTAATGAAATTTACAACTACATCTTCTAGTGCTTCACAAGAGTCTTGATAGCGTTCGTTCGATAGCAATGCATGATAACCAAATAAATCATCTTTTGTATAAATGTAAAAAATCTGTTGTTGATCATTAAATATAGTTTTATACTTTTTTACTTTACCAGATATTAACTGAAACATCCCTGTAGGTATTCCTTCCTCATAAAAAAGTTTGTCACCAGCTTTAAACTTTATAAGTTCTTGTCGCTCTTTTACTAACGACAAGTCACTAACAGACAGTTTATTATAAATCTTATTACTATTAAAATTAAATCGAGAAGTAAACTTCATGAAATTAAAACTTAACAAATGTTACATAATAATATTACATTTGGTTCATGCAAATATAAAAATTATTAAATTTGTATTAGTAAAAATGAAAAAAAGCTTACATCTATATTTCAAATTAGTTGCGGCGATCATACTTTCCGTAGTACTCTCGAATGAAAATACGTTAGTAGAAAATGATATTGCCTATATAGAAGTTTTAGAGTACGAAATTGAAGAAGAAGAAAAAGTTGATTCTTTTTCAAATGATCCTTTTAGTGAGACTGAGTTTATAAAATATGATGGACCAAGAAAAGACAGTCCAATTGTTAAAAGCATTTTTAGATTAAAAAGTGAGTATCCAAAAATTAAAATTGATACTCATTATTACCCCACAGAAAGAAGCTTCACTTCCCCCGTTCCTAGTTATATTCTTAACTGTTCCCTTGTTGTCTATGCGTAATTCGTAAATCAATGCTGATTCAAAAGTTTGAATCTTTTATTTATTGTTTTACGTTATTTACAAGACATTTTCAATGGTATATACATTTAATGTAGATGATTGCTTACATAAGCTCAAACATTATCTACCTGCTCAAGCTCCATTAAAGGACTTTGTGCATCATAATACACTTCACGCTTTTCAAAATCAATCGTTTTTTGAAGCATTACAAACTTCTAACGAAATATTTGGGTATAAGACATCTTTATCTCTCACAGAGTATAAGGAACTGCATGATAAAGGTGTAATTTCTAAAGACGCTTTAGGCTGGGTCATAAGTAATAGTGAGTCCGAAATTCCTTTAGAATCTAGAAAAAAATTAATGCTTAATTTAAGTGAATCTAATGAATATTCTAGACGAATAGGGAAATTGAGAGCTGTTTGGAAGGAACAGTTACATATTGATTTAAACACACTGGTTCATTTAAATCTTTTTAAACTTGTTGGTTCGTATTTAGATCAAGGGATCAGCTCTAAACCTTTCCCTAATAATAAAAAAGGGCTTTTAAATGCAATTTCAGACATTGAAAACAACACTATTTTTGAATTCTTTCACTCTAAAAGAGTTAAGGAATTACTTTTTAAAAAGGAACATAATATTATTGATCTATTACAAATTATTGTAGGCGATGAAAAATTCTTTGAACAATACCTAATTGATCAACAATTTGCACATCCTGGTTGGTCAGGGATAGTTTCAGTAATTGAAAAGAACCCCACTACTCTATTTGATAGGAAAGAAATAGCATTCATGGATTTTGTTTATTTGGAACTATTGTTAGAAGTTGATGCTTTAGATAAAATGTATGGAGAAGGTAATTGGAAAACAATTACAGAGTTAACCAATCAAACACCTTTAGATGTATTTCAAGGCATTTCTATGTCGAGAGAATGGGAAGTAAAAAAATGGTGGCAAGAAGCTTTAGAACTTAGTTATTTCGATCAAGTATTGTTAGGTCTAAAAAGTACTGTAAGTCATAACACAAATGAAATAAAGCCATCTTTTCAAGCTTTTTTCTGTATCGATGACAGAGAAGAGTCCATAAGAAGAAATATAGAACTTGTAGATCCAGCATGTGAAACTTTTGGTACACCTGCTCATTATAATCTCCCTATTTATTATAGACCAGCTGGAGGTAAATTTAATACACAGGTTTGTCCAGGTACTATATCTCCAGAACATATTATTGTTGATGATCGAGGATCTGAGGAACACAAAAAAGATTTACATTTCCATCAGAATTCTCACAAATGGTTTAGTGGTTGGATGATTGCACAAACAATGGGGTTTTGGTCGGCATTTAAATTGTTTCTAAACATATTTAAGCCATCAGTTTCTCCGGGTCATTCTTCATCATTCGAGCACATGTCTCACAAGTCTAATTTAATTATTGAGAACGTTGATGGAAAAGAAGTTGAAGGCCTAAAAATAGGATTCACAATAGAAGAAATGTGTCACGTTGTTTATTCAGAATTGAAAAGGTCTGGACTAACAAAGAATTTTGCTCCTTTGATTTATCTATTTGGACATGGCGGAAGTAGCACAAACAACCCTTATTATGCCGGTTATAACTGTGGAGCTTGTTCTGGAAGGCCAAGTTCTTTAAACGCAAGAGTATTTGCTTCAATGGCAAATAATTTAGAAGTAAGGTCTTTTTTAAAGACTAAAGGGATAAACGTTCCTGAAGAATCACAATTTATAGGAGGGTTACATGACACTACTAGAGATGAGTTTGCTTTTATGACATTGAATTATTAAATGAGCAAAATAATAAACGACATGATAACAACTTAAAAACCTTTGAAATAGGGTTGCAAAATAACGCTAAAGAACGTGCAAGACAGTTTATTTCAATAAACATTAATCAATCAGCCTCCAAAGTACATACAGAAGTAAAAAAGCGTTCGGTTGCATTATTTGAACCTAGACCAGAGCTAAACCATTCTAACAATTGTTTATGCATTGTTGGCAATCGAAATTTAACTAAAAAAATATTTTTAGATCAAAGAGCTTTTTTAAATTCTTACGATTGGAAAATTGACCCTAAAGGAGAATCATTACTTGCCATTTTAAATGCTGCTACTCCAGTATGTGGAGGGATTAATTTGGAATACTATTTTTCTCGTGTAGACAATGAAAACTTTGGAGCAGGAAGCAAGTTACCTCATAATGTAGTTGGTCTTTTTGGTGTTGCAAATGGAATAGAAGGTGATTTAAGAACAGGTTTACCTATTCAAATGGTCGAAGTGCATGATCCACTTCGTTTAATGATGATTGTAGAACAGAAAGCGAGTATTGTTTTAGACGTCATTCAACAAAATTCAGGAACACTTCAATGGTATAAAAACGAATGGGTAAAACTAGCAGTAATAGATCCTGAGACAAAGGAGGTTTCTATCTACAGAAAAGGAAGGTTTGAACCTTACGAACCATTAAAAAAAGAGCTTGATAAAGTAGAAAACCTTGTCCCTCTTTTTGAGTCTTCCTCTAGTAATTTACCAGTCTTAAACCTTAATTAAAATGAAACAATTTATCATATTATTTATTGGGTTGCCATTATTAGGTTTTTTGGTAAGTCTAATTATTCCAAGTAAAAATGAAAAAGCAATTTCTTATACCGCTTTTATTACTACTGGACTAGGAGTTTTCTCTATTGTTGCCTTTGGAATATTTTGGGCTATCAATGGCTCTCCAGATTTAAACATTAACGAGATTACACTTTATCAATCGGAACATTATACTTTTTTTATTGATTTATTCTTCGATAAAGTAACTGTTGTCTATTTACTGTTTTCTTCTATCCTAGCTTATTTAATAGCTATTTATAGTCGATATTACTTACACAGAGAATCGGGATACAAAAGATTCTTCAATACAAAACTATTATTCATTACTGGTGTTAACCTAATCGTTTTATCTGGAAATTTTGAAACATTATTTATCGGTTGGGAGATTTTAGGAGTTTCTTCTTTCCTATTAATCGCTTATTACCGAGAACGATACTTACCGGTCCGAAATGCTTTAAAGGTCTACTCTATTTATAGAGTTGCAGATATTGGGCTATTGTTAGCAATGTGGCTAATGCATCATTTATGGCATGAAAACATAACGTTTATGCAGTTAAATGATAGTGAGTTAGTACATTCTCAAATTGCACATCACCCTTACGTAGCGATAGCTATTTCTTTTGCTATTATTCTAGCTGCAGCTGCAAAATCTGCACAATTTCCTTTTTCAAGTTGGTTGCCAAGAGCCATGGAAGGTCCAACGCCATCAAGTGCTATATTTTATGGTTCCGTAGCAGTTCATATAGGTATTTACTTATTGCTTAGAACTTATCCATTTTGGAGCTCAATTGAATTGGTGAAGTGGAATGTTGTTGCAATGGGATTAACAACAGCAGTACTTTCAGCCATCGCAGCTAAAGTTCAAACTTCTGTCAAAGCTCAAATAGCGTATTCCTCTATTACACAGATTGGAATTATATTTATTGAGGTAGCACTTGGATTTCATTGGTTAGCACTACTACATATGTCTGGAAATGCATTTTTAAGAGCATACCAATTATTAATAAGTCCATCAATTGTTACTTATTTAATAAGAGAGCAATTCTTTAATTATAAGCCACAAAAAGGGAATAAGCTAACAGGTAGAAAAAGAATTATCCAAAATTCATTATTTGTAATTGGTCTAAAGGAATGGAAACTAGATAGTTTAATGTATAAGTTTCTGTGGTCGCCATTAAAGAAGATTGGAAACTGGTTCAAATTCCTAACATTACTAAATGTTCTTCTGTTTTCAGTTATTACTTTCACAATTTCAATTTGGCTTATAACAACAAAAACTCACTTACCGAAAATTATTAGTTATGCCATTCCTGAAATATTAGGAGCTATTGGCTTTGTACTAGTACTTAAAGCCTTTACAGAAAGAAAACGAGTGTTTTTTGTTTGGGAGTTAATCATACTTAGTCATTTCTGGACAGCAATGGCAGTAGCATTTAACGAGGCATTTAGTTTGTCCGACACACTGTTTTATTTAGGAGGGGTAATTTTTGCAGGAATATTTGGTTATTTCTTTCTACTCAAGTTAAAAGCCAAAGAAACTTTCGATTTGAATGATTTTTATGGTCACGCATTTGAGCATAAATGGCTGTCATTTGGGTTTTTAGTCTCTTGCTTAGCACTAGCCGGATTCCCTATTACCACAACTTTTTTAGGAGAAGATTTACTCTTTACTCATATACACGAAAATCAAATATTGCTAGCAGCTTTTGTCTCGTTAAACTTTGTAATAGTAGGAATAGCTTTAATGCGAATGTATTCTAGAATATTCCTTGGTCCATATAAAAAAGCCGGACATCCAGTACCACTAAGAGATGCTTAGGAATTTAATAAATACAAACTATGAAAAATAAATTAATAATTACAATGACGGTTTTACTTCTTTGCTTGTTAAGCAAAGCTCAAAACCCTTATTTAGTAAAGTCTAAAGCAATTTTGATTGGCTATATCGATGACACTTCGTTTACTGCAAAATCAACTCATGTAATTTGTTTGATGGATTATGTGTCGGGGAAAGTTTCTATCACCTTTTCTGCTAATAGTTTTAAAACAAATATTCCAGAAAAAGATTCATTATTAAGTTCATTATTTCAAAATGAAATAAATATAGAATTTAATGCAGGCGATGTTTTTGATATTAAAAAAGAGGTCTTTAATTCAACTTTCAAAAAAACTGTTGGCGAATTAAATATTGGCGAAGAATCTTTTGAAGAACCTATCGAATACAGAATTAATAACTCTTCATACAATTATAGTCAAGGCGGCACTAATTCAACAAATGATAAAGATTTAAAACTAACCCTTAAATGCGATTTCATTTTAGATAAATATTATAAAAACGCAGAAAATATAGAAATATTTTCACCAATTCTAGAGATAGAAGTCATTCAAGCTTCAATAAATAAAAATAATTAATTCAACGAAAATGAAAACAAATAAAACACCAAAAACAGGGCTTGCAGGATTAAAAGCCCATTTTAAAACAGATATAACTTCAGGGTTTCTTGTTTTTTTACTTGCATTACCACTAAGTTTAGGAATTGCAAAAGCCAGTGGGTTTCCAGCATCTATGGGAGTCTTAACGGCCATAATTGGAGGCTTATTTACCCTATTCTTCAAAGTTTCAGAATTATCAATAAAAGGACCAGCTGCAGGTTTAATAACCATTTCTGCAGCAGCAGTCACTGAATTTGGAGGAGGAAATCACGGATGGCAAATAGTATGTGCACTAATTGTTGTAATGGCTTTATTGCAGATAATAATGGGATTCCTAAAATTAGGTTCGTTAAGTGACTTTTTTCCTCATTCTGCAGTTCATGGAATGCTTGCAGCAATAGGTATCATTATTATAGCCAAACAAATCCCTGTTCTTTTAGGTGATGATCCAACCTTGTATAAAGGAGAAGGACCTATTGAATTATTGCTGGATATTCCAAATTTTATCCTTCATGCACATTGGCATATTGCTGTGATAGGTGTAGTTGGACTAATTATTATGTTTGTAATGCCTAAATTAAAAATTAATTTCTTGAAAAAAGTTCCTGCACCAATGATTGTATTGTTAGTAGCTGTGCCGTTAACAATATTATGGCATTTTAAACAAACAGAACCAGAATACTCATTAGTCATCATTGGAGATTTTTGGGGGAGTTTAGCAATTAATGCAGATTTTTCTGAGATAGCCACTTTTCCTTTTTGGAAATATGTAATTATGTTTGTATTCGTAAGTACTTTAGAATCATTGCTTACTGTAAAGGCTATTGATAGCTTAGATCCATACAAGCGTCAATCAAATTATAACGGAGATTTGATTGGCCAGGGAGCTGGAAATGTTGTTTCAGGTTTATTTGGTGGACTACCAATGATTTCTGAAGTGGTAAGAAGTTCAGCAAATATTGGTTTTGGCGCTAAAACTAAATGGTCTAATTTTTTCCATGGAATTTTTCTATTACTTGCCATGATATTTATTATTCCTCTGATAGAGTTAATTCCTAATGCAGCGTTAGCAGCAATGCTTATTTATGCAGGTTATAGATTAGCTGCTCCAAAAGAATTTGTTCATACCTATAAAATAGGGAAAGAACAATTAGCAATTTTTCTTACTACCATAATAGTTACACTAGCCGAAGATTTATTATTAGGTATTTTTGCGGGTATTTTAGTGAAGTTTATTTTTCATTTGATAAACGGAGTTAAATTTTCAAATTTATTTTTTGCTAGATGTGAAATAAAAGAAGAAGATGGAACTAGTACTTTAATTGTTGAGGATTCTGCTGTATTCTCAAATTTAATTTCATTTAAAAAGAAACTTTCAACCATTTCTAAAGAAAATAATGTGATTATTGATTTTAGAAAAGCAGTTTTAATCGACCACTCTTTTATGGCATTTATTGATAACTATCAAAATGAAAAAAGAGAATCGGGAATGTCTTGTGAAATAGTTGGACTTGAAAATCATAGAAAATTTTCTGACCATCCCCTTGCTACTCATAAGTTAACCAAATAGTCCTCTTTATACAAGATTTAGAGCAATTGCTTTCGAACATTCGCTAAGAATAGATAAGAAGGTAATTGCTTTATTTACTAATAAAAACACTTAACTAATATGAAAAAAATAATGCTTTCATGCTGTTTCTTTCTTTTTCAATTTTTTGGTTTTACCCAAGTTCAAAAAGACAATCAATTTAATTCTTGGTTTACTTACTCAGGCAATCACAAAATGAATGAGAAGTACAGCATTCATACGTTATATTCCTTTAGAAGAAATGATTTTGTAAAAAATTGGCAACAATCATTATTACGTCTAGGTATTAATCGAGAAATAAAAGAAAATTTAATTGTGACGTTAGGCTACGATTGGGTAGAAACATTCCCATATGGAGAACAACCTATTGCAAAACAAGAGACTGAACATCGTCCTTTTGAACAAATAATTTTGAAAAATGCAGTTGGTAGATTTAAAATAACACATAGATATAGACTAGAACAGCGGTTTATAGAAAATAATTCTACTTATCTTTTTAGAAATAGGTTAAGGTATCGTTTTATTTTAACCGTTCCGCTTAATCACAAAAAGATGGGGGGTAAAACGTTCTACTTTGCTGCTTTTGACGAACTATTTATTAGTGTGGGAAAAAGTATCGGATCTCATTATTTTAACCAAAATTGGGCTTATCTAGGAATTGGGTATCAATTCAATGAAAAAACAAAAATGTCAATTGGATACATGAATCAATATTTGCCTAAAAACGATGACATTAGGATAGAAAATAATCATACATTGAATATTGGTTTCTCACATAGTTTTGATTTTTCTAATAAAAATGATAAATAATTATTGAGAGTATTAGATTAGACGATTCGTTAACAAAGTATCCTTTCTTATTCTATGAGGTCATCAATAGTTTAAACTTTGTTTTACTTATTTTTTTAGAACTCCCCTCCTATTCTAACCCAAGTTTTAGCAAGCTTGAGTTTTTTAGTACAACTTAAATAATAAATTAGATGATGAACGATTTTGTATTAAGCCTAAAAATCTTAAGCAAACATTAAGATTATTTATTTCATTATGACTCAATTTTATATAATATTTGTAACATGAGAATATTAATAGTAGAAGATGAAATAGGTATTGCCAATTTTCTTAAACAAGGACTAGAAGAAGAATCTTTTGCTGTTGATGTCGCTAACTCAGGAGCGAAAGGTTTAATGTTAGCACTATCGGGCGAGTATGATCTGTTAATACTTGACTGGATGCTTCCAGAAAAAAGTGGAATTGAAATTTGCACTCAATTTCGAAAAGAATTTAAAGAAACTCCCGTTATCTTTTTGACTGCAAAAGATACCGTACAGGAAACTATATTTGGGTTACAGGTTGGCGCCAATGATTACATTAAAAAACCATTTCATTTCGAAGAACTTTTAGAGCGAGTTAGGGTTCAACTTAGAACTTCGTCAAGTGGATTAAGCGAACTAATCCTAGGTTCTATTGTCTTGAACTTAAATGCACATACTGTATTTAAAGGAGAGGAAGAAATTGCGCTTACCCAAAAAGAGTTTTCATTATTAGAATTATTGATTAGAAATAAAGGCAAAGTTTGTACAAGAACTAAAATTATTGAAAGTGTCTGGGACATTCACTTCGATTATAACACTAGTGTAATAGATGTTTTTATAAACTCACTCCGTAAGAAATTAAAAATCAGTGATAAAGAAGAAACGCAAATTTTAATCAATGGTGCGTTTAATTTAATTCAAGAATAATTTTAGCATACCTTTAGAAAAAAAAATGGAGCATCAAAATAAATGGAAAAGTTTTAAAGTTATACTTGTTGCGGTTCTATTGCTGTTAATATTAATTATTTCTTTTCAAAATCTAAGGAATGTTGAACTGGAACTTTTAGTTTGGAAAATTGAATTGCCTCTTGTATTATTGCTATCTATAAATACGATTAGTGTAGCGATAATAACGTTTATATTAGTGAAGTGGAAGAGAAAATAATCCTTTTTCTTTCTTGCGATTGCTTTAATTGAAAATAATGGAAAGAAGACAAAATAAAAGCATTCTACCTAGAATAGAGTTTACTAAAAGATTAATTAAATACGCTTTATTTTCTATTACACTTTTAATTATTTCGTTATTTATAGGGGTTTTAGGTTATCGTTTTTATAATTCCTCTATGATTCTCACAGGAATGGGGCCAATTGATAAAACGACAACATCAAGTTCTAAAATATTTGCCTCTTTTTATGCCATTCACAGTGGAGTCATCTTTTTAAGCTCTTTAGCCTTATTTTTTGTACCTATAGCACATCGACTAATGCACTTACTAAAAATTGAAAATAATTAATATGGAACAAGATAATAATGATGATTATTTGGACAACCATTACATTCATAGAAGTAACTGGTTAAGAGCTGCTGTTTTAGGAGCTAATGATGGTATTTTATCTATCGCTAGTTTAGCAATAGGAGTTGCAGCAGCAAGTGACTTAAGAGAACCAATAGTTTTAGCAAGTATTGCTGGATTAGTTGGAGGAGCTTTATCCATGGCAGCGGGAGAATATGTTTCTGTCAGTTCCCAAACAGATGTAGAAAATGCTGATATCGAACGGGAAAAAGTGGAATTGAGAGAAATGCCAGAAATAGAACTGCAAAGACTCGCCGAAATTTACGAAAAACGAGGACTTAAAAAAGAAACAGCTTTACAAGTTGCAGAAGAACTAACCGAATATGATGTTCTAGGAGCACACATTAGGGATGAGTTAGGAATTAACGAAATTAGTCAAGCTAAGCCGCTTCAAGCCGCTTTAGCATCTGGACTTGCATTTATTGCAGGAGGAATACTTCCAACATTAACCACTTTATTTCTTCCTGTTCATGGTTTAGAATATTACTTATATGGTTTTGCAACGTTCTTTTTAATTCTATTAGGAGTATTAGCGGCAAAAACTGGAGGCTCGAGCATTACAAAAGCAATCATAAGAATTACCCTTTGGGGTACAATTGCAATGGGACTTAGTGCATTTGTAGGATATTTATTTGGTGTAAATATATAAGAGCAAGTGTCTAATTTTAACTATATATTTATACTACTTGCATTATTTGCAGAAATCATAGGAACAATTGGAGGGTTTGGTTCTTCCGTTTTTTTCGTTCCAATTGGAAATTTCTATTTTGATTTTCAATCTGTTTTAGGTTTAACAGCTCTTTTTCATTTGTCGAGTAATTTAAGTAAAATTATGCTCTTTAAAAAAGGGTTGAATAAAAAATTACTAATTCAAATTGGTATTCCATCTGTACTATTTGTAATAGTTGGAGGGTTCTTATCAAGCTATTTTAATGGGTTGATCATGGAGACAATTCTTGGAATATTTTTGTTATCCTTAAGTACTTATTTTTTAATTAATAGAAATGCTACGATTAGAGCTACAAAGTCGAATGCAATCACTGGAGGAGCTTTATCTGGTTTCTCAGCAGGTCTTTTAGGAACTGGTGGGGCAATTAGAGGACTAACAATGGCTGCTTTTAATCTTGAAAAACATGTATTTATTGCAACTTCTGCATTCATCGATTTCTCTATTGACTTTACTAGGACATTTGTTTATCTAAAAAATGGATACATTCATTATCATGACCTTATCTATGTTCCTTTCTTATTTCTAATTGGAATTGGAGGAACATATATAGGAAAGAAAATTTTAAAGTTTATACCTCAGGAAAGTTTCAAAAGAATTTCTTTAATCTTAATTCTTATCATTGGAATTATAACACTAATCAATGTAATATTAACTATTTACTAAAAAATAAAAATTATGAACGGAGCACATTTACATTTAATCGGAAATCATTTACCAATTGTTGGAATAATTATCGGAACACTAGTCATGATTGTTGGCCTTATTCTTAAAAAAGATCAAATAAAACAAACAGCCCTTGGGATAAATATATTTTCTGCTTTGACTTCGCTATTTGCTTTCTTTACTGGTGAAGAAGCAGAAGAGGTCGTAGAAGAAATAAAAGGTATAAGCGACATTAATACACATTCATGAAGAATACGCAGAGTTATTTTTTACGCTCTCATTAATCCTTGGGGCAATTTCAATCGTAACATTATACCTTTCTATAAAGGCTAATAAATATGCTAAATATGGGTTCCTATTTGCTTTAGGTCTTTCTTTGATACTCCTCTTTATAGGTAAACAAGTTGGAACAAGCGGAGGAGAAATTAGACATACTGAAATTAGATCTGAAAACATAACTGTGTCAGAGCTTAAATAGTTTTGTTTATTTTAAGTAAGCAGAGAAGCCTTGAATGTATTTCCATTCAAGGCTTTTTTATTGGTACTATTTGTATGAAAAAGGAGAAAATTACAAACTTGTTTCTAGTACAAGTTGAAATCTACTTCTCCTCCACTCTATTTTATTGTATTACAGATAGATAAAATAGACAACCTTATTCTTTACTGTAGCTTAAACCTTGATTAAAAAGTAACTTAACTACTAAAACTTATAGCTATAACCAACTCTAAAAACTTGTGTTTCATAATAATTAGAACTTGTATAAGAAAAGTTATTTCCATCAATCGTTTTCTTTATCACCATTGTATTTAATAGATCAGAAGCATTAAAGAAGATTTCTCCCTTCCCTTTTTGTACTCCTTTTTTTAATCCAATATTTAAAGAAAATCTTGACGCTATTCTACCTTGTGGTATGATATCAGGAGCTAGATAAATAGCTGTTAATTGTGCATCGAAGTCTTTTTTGAAATGAAATGAAGTATTTAGTTTTAAATTACCCGAAATAGCTGTTTGTTTATTTGTACTAAACGTATGAGCTATTGGGTACAGGTTATTAACTGTAAATGCATCTATTTGATTATAGTAAACATTCACCCCTAGATTGTAAGTAACAAAATCCGAAATATCTTGAGAAAGAACAGACTCTAAACCTGAAGAGTTGCTTTTTCCTGCATTTTGAAAAATAGCATAGATTAAGTTAGTGGAATCAACTGTTGTTGATATTCTAGTAATTGTTCCGTTGGCAAACTTACTATAAACAGAAGTGTACCAAAAACCATTTTCTAATCGATGCTTTAAACTCAATTCTAACGAATTAGTAAATTGAGGGCTCAAAGAAGGGTTCCCTACCTTAATTATTTCAGCATCATCATATTTAGGGAAAATTCTGATATCAACTTCATTTGGTCTATCTACTCTCCTATTATAAAAAGCAACTAATTTATTTTTGTCGTTTATTTTATATCCTAATCTTAAGTTTGGGAATGGTTGAAAATAATCATACCCATCACTTTTATAAGTGTTGTGATTGGGATTTACTTGATAGTCTAGGTTTACATACTCTACTCTTAACCCTGCTTCCCCTTCCCATTTTTCGCTATCAAATGAGTAGTTACCATATAAAGCAGGGATTAACTCATTATAAGTTGCTTGCCCGCCTGCATTAGTATCGAGTGGAGAATTTAAACTTGGGAAAAATTGCATGTTAGTAGGAATTGTTCTTACCCTCACTTTTACTCCTGTTTCTAATTTTCCATATTTTAAAGGTTGAATATAATCTAGTTTAAAATCTCCAACGTGTTCATCTGACAGTAGTTTAAAAGATTCCTCTCCTGTATAGCTTGGTATTTTATTAGTAAAAAAATACTTTTCATTCTCTCTATGAAAAGTGTAATTAAAACTGGTGTTTAATAAGCGACCTGGTGCTGCAAACTTATGTTGGAAACTTACATTTCCAGCAATAGTTGTTTTTAACTCATCTTCTAAAAATTGCCACAACCTTAGGCGTTCTGTATTATTACTATTAAAAAATGGTTGATCTCCATTATCAAGAATTTTTTCTCTCCCAAACATTCCTGAAACAGTCAATTGGTTATTATCATTTATAAACCAATCTATTCCAGCTTTCGTAGTAAGGAAGTTAGTATTTCTATTTCTAACTGTTTGTTGGTTTATCACCGTACCATCATCATAAGTCCGAGTAACAAATTCATTTTTATTTAGTGTATGAGTATATAAATTATCAAACTGAAAAAAAG
>JAGXIB010000002.1 GCA_024635865.1 Flavobacteriales bacterium | reverse complement strand
GGTATTACAAGTTCCTTTTGTCGTTTTTACTTCAATATATTTCTCATTTCCTTCGAAATCAAAGGAAAGTATATCATAACCTAAACCATCGCCTTCAGTTTCAGATTTGTGCTCTACAAGTTTAGCTAAATCATCTCTTTCTAAATCTATTAGTTTTTGACGCTCTAGAAAATATACAAATAGCTCCCCATCAAGACCAAGCCTAGTATTTATAAGTGCTTGATTTATGTGATCCTTTTTAAAAGCTTTATATTTTTTGCTTCTTTTTCGCCTTTTAAGCTCTTTTTTAGTTTTTAAATTTAGAAAAGTACTTCTAAAAACCTCTTTAATATTTTCTAAATGCTTGACTTCTTGATTAAGGGGCACAACAATTAACTGGTCTTCCAATTTAGCAATTAAAATATCATCATTGGGATTAGTAAATTTATTTAACCCATAAATCCAAAACCTAGCTTCTCTTTTTATTGGAGGAAAACCGAACCTGATTTTTGCGACAATTGATCTGCTATTGTATAGAATGACACACTCCATATATTCTTTATGTGCGTCTGCCATTTGATTGTAATCAAAGATTGACTCATTTGATAGAAATTCACGAATTGGAGCTGTTGCATTCATTTCACTATTCTTCAACATCCTTTTAGAAATATTGAATACAACATTGCTACTATCTATTTGGTTTAATAATAATTGGATAATTTGTACGGGCATAATTAGAATAATTTAAGGTGAAATTACCTTAAATTATTTAGACTAATAAACTATAAACGTTACTTGGTGGAAATAATAAATCTAAACTATTAGGTTTAATCTTAAATAAAGGGCCCTTTTCAACAACTTTACCTTTTGAATTTCTTTTAATCAAATGATCTAAAGTTATTACTCCTTGATCTAATAAAATGTCAAATTGAGATACAATAGGTTTTCTTGTATGCTCAACCTGTTTATATTGAAAATATTCTTTTCCATCATCGTAAATTGTATCAGCAGCAACCCAAAATGTTTCCTTATGCTTTTCAAGTAATCTTTTATGCAATTTATCTAAAGTCCAAACTACAAAATCCCCTACTCTCTTATCAACAGAGTTTTCAATAAGATGATTAATATCTGAATTAACTTTTAAAGATAGACCTTGGGAATTAGTTGTTATTGCAGAAACTGTACAGTATAATTTATTATCTTCTTCTCTCCAGTAGCCGAATGCATCTAAAATTTCAGCAGAACTTTTAAAGTTACTTAATTCCCAATCTGGAACTTGTGCAAATAAATTTTTCCTATTGCCCTTGTTACTTCTAAAAGATTTTAATTCTATTCCCTTATAATCAGGTAATTTTGAGGAATTAATATCAATACCTAAAGCTTTTTCCAACGTTCTTCCCACAGATGTATCTGCATTTACTATTGATAAAATAGGTCCTTCTTTAGCAAGATTCATCAACATATTTAGTAGCTCTTTTGAAACTACATTTTCAATGTAATTAATCTCTACGATTAATTCTTTAACTGGATTTACTAATTTAGAATCTATTAATTGTTCTATTGGTAAGCGAGTTAAATTGAGAACGTGTAATTTACCTTCAAAACCAATTATAGCCAAAATATCATTCGGATTAGTATGTTTAGTTAATCCAGTAAACCATATTCTAGGATCGCCATTTTTAGTATTTGGTCTATATAATGAGGTTTTTGATTTAGTGACATTTTCTGATTCGTAAATAATTGCATCTATAATAATTTTACTTTCAGGACCTTGAGCTTGTGAATTATAATCATGAAAATTATTATTCTTTAAATAATTTCTAACTGTTCCTGTTGCATCCATTATGGATTTCTTTAAACCAGTTACTGTTGGTTCAATTAGAGTAAGTGAAATAGAGTTTTCAGTTAAAACTTTAAGATTTTCTTCTTCTTTAGGTGTTAAATATCTCATAGTTTAAAACATTGCTTTACTACTTCTTTAAGCAATGGCTCTATAAACTCAACAATAAACTCTTCGTCATCTTTATCCACAATATATTCACCAAATTTATTATGAGCAATAGATGATCTAACTCTATATACCCAATATGCACAAAGAGATGTAATTAAAGTCTCATATCTAAAACCGCCAAGGCCATTAATAACGCTTCTGTCAAATAAGTTTACATCATTTAATATTGTGTTAAAATCAGCCCTTTTGAGAGGATTACTTTCTCTTCCATATTCATAAAAAATCTTTACGGCCTTATTTCTATATATTTTTACTACGTTCATCAAAGCAACCAAATCATCAATTGAAGTACATCTGTCATTAATAATAGATTGTAACCTCTTAATTTCTTCTTTGGTGTATTCTTTTAACTTTCTGCTGATTTCTCTTTCTTTATTTCCTTGATCTAGTAAAATCCTAATTTTTTCAGCTGTGTGCATATCAAATTGCAATTCTAACAAATGATATAACTTTAAAAATCTATTAAAAGGATTTGGTTCGTTAATAGAAAGAAATAGATTATCCTTATAGACACTATTTTTAATCTTCAAATTATCAGAAACAATAATGGATGTAGTGGTTTTCTTTTTATCAAATTTTATCTCTGGTTGGTCATTAATATGAAAAAAACTTCCCCAAATAGCTGAGCTCTTTTTATATTTACTCTTGTATTTGTTGAAATATTTCTTATTTACAATTAAAAAATCATTCTTAAATGTATGGCTTGAATCACCAATTTGAGCTTGAGTATAATCAATATAAAAACAAATTCTTTCATCATCTGGGAGACTTTCAACATCAGAAATATGTCTATCTTTTAAAAATTTGAGAACTCCAATTTTATTTCCACTCTCATATTTTAAATCTATATCATTACTTCGGTCAAATGAATATGAAGTGACTATAGGCAAGGCAATCTTTTTATCTATGGATACATATCCTGATATATCAATTATCTCAAGAGTTTCTAAAAATGCTTCTTCGTCCTGTATTTCAATTAATTGGTCATAAGTCATATTAATTCTTCTTCAAATTAATAGATTCATCAATCCAGCATTCATAAAGAGTTGTATTTCCTTCGTCTCTGAAAAACTCACTAAAAGCATTTGTTAATAATAATCTTGTCGCATATCCAACATTATAAACTTTCGGATCTGCAACTTCTTCTTTAATAACCTTATATTTTTTAAGATTTAAAATATCTTCACCTTTTTTTGCTTTGGTCAATAAATTTTTCAAGACAGAAATTGCGGAAACTATTCTTTCAGATTTTTTTTCATTGTGTTTACCTATAGCTGCAAAAAAAGAATTAATAACGTTAGCATCGGCAAACCAATTTCTAAATGATTTTAAATCATCTGTTTTATCACAAATTCTAAATAGTTGTTCATCTAGGTCTGTGTAATCTTTTAAGTATTTTTTATAGTAATTAAAACTTTCTGAAAGATACTCTTCAGATCCGCCCATTATTTTTTCTTCAAGTAATTTTTCAGAAACAATACTTGTTTTATCCACTTCTGGAGACCTCATTAAAAAACTATTATAAGCAGTAACAAGTCTTTCAAAAGGTATTTGTTTTGCCTTGATTCGTTTAGACTCCTCATTTTCTACCAAAATCTCAAGGTCTTTAATTTCGCTAGTTAAAGTAACTCTCATTGTTGTGAATAAAAGTTCAATTTGATGTCTCATTGACATAGGTTTCTGCCCTGAATTTAAAACAATTAATCTATAAACTAAATGAGAAATATTTGGTTCTACCCAAATTTCTAACAGCAGTTTTTGATCCTTTTTAAACTCTACTTTATCATCTAATAATTCTTTAATTTTATGTGTTCGTTGTAAACCATCAAGAATATAAATATTGTCTTTTATTTTCGTTAGATTTTCAGCTATTTTCTTAAAATCTTTTTTCTCTACCATATCGATAAAACTAGTAGCAATATTTGGCTCAATCGCTAAAGTTATCCCAGGAATTAATGCTCCATTTTGCAAGTCGGCTTTAAGCCGTGCATAACCTTTATGAATTTCCTTCTTTCGTTGTAGTTGGAACTTATTATAATTTTCTCCAATTAAATCAAAGTATTCTAGAATTGAAATTTGGGCATATATCACATTGGTATCAGTACGATAATCTTTTGTAAATCCTATTATATTAAATGATTTCATTTTATATTTTTTAAAATTTCTGTTGCAACTGCTCTTGCCAAAAGCGGAGGAACTGCGTTGCCAACTAATGTATATTGTGGTACTTCTGTTTTTCTATTATTTCCTCCAGTCGATCGTTTTCCTTGAAAAACAAAAGAATCGTCAAAAGATTGCAATCTTGCCATTTCACGAACAGTTAATGCACGTGGAGTGTTATAATGAATATAATCATCAGGAATAGTCATAACTGTTGGACTTTGCTTTTCCGGATTTAGGACATTATAGTTTCTTTTGTTCGATGATAAACCACAATTATTAAGTTTATTTTGAGCTTTTTTATAATTTCCTTCCTTTAAAATAATTTTCAGACGTTTTATAACATCAACATTCTGTTTGCTTGTTTTATGATTGTGAAGGACATCAAAAACTTTTTCTCCATTTTTTAAAGCTTCAGTGCTTTTTACATAAAATGGTTTTGAAGCATTCTTGAATCTTCCGTTTAATCTTCCAATTTTACTCCAGTCTGAAAAAGTCTTCCCATTAGTTATGTTCGGTTTTCCATCAATACTTCGCAGTTTTAAAAGACTTTTCATCTTTTTTGCAGTACCATTATATTGTTTAGCGACATCAACTAATTCATATCTATGAGCTTCATCATCATTGCCAACAAAATCTAAATCATATAATGCTTCAAAAACGGATACTTTCTCTTCTTCTTTGACTGTAGCAGGTATTTCAGAAATAAATTTCTGGTCCTTTCTACATCCTATGAATAAAACTCTTTCTCTATTTTGTGGCACCCCATAATTGGAAGAATTAGCTACAAAAGGAGCTTCAATTTTATAAAGTCGTATGTCATTTACTATATTATCTAATTCTAAATTATGCTCTTTATTACAAAAGTCTTTTGCTAAAATTAGGCAATCGTCGATATTTAAGGTGTAAATCTTTAGGGCAGTTAAAATATCATTACAAGTTTTCTTATACAAATCAGAAACTTTTAATTGTTTAAAAGCCTCTTCAATTTTAAGTATGATTTCATTTGCATCTAATTCAGTTAAAAAACTTGTAAAAGAGTCCACATAATAGTCATTATCTATATTGCAAAAATCCTTCTCTCTTATAATATCTCGTTTTAGTTTTTCCCACTCTTTATTTCTAATTAACAAATTAAAACCATGACGAATTGTACCTATCCTTTGGTCTGTTTTGCTTGTTTTGTAATCAACAATTTCCGGAGTTAGTTTTCGAAATTTAGCTTCAATTGTTTTTATGTAAACCTCCTTTGCTTCTTCTGCTTTTATTTCACTATACTGTTCTATTTCAACTCTTTTAATCAAACAATCTAATAGGAATTCATCTTCCTTATTTGTTTTCTTTAATCTTTTTATAAAGTCAGTTAATTTGGGAATTTCTTTAATATCTACAATAGAGTTGATATCTTTAAGAATAAGTTCTTTAATCTTACCTTTTTCTTTTGTTAAAATGCCTTTTACGTTTTCCATTACAAAGTATTTAGGTTGTAAAACTTTAATAACTTCTAAATAATGTGAAAACAAATCATCTTTTTTATCAAATTTTCTCCGCTTACCTGCTAAACTAAAACTTTGACAAGGTGGTCCACCACAAACAACATCAACTTTTTTCCCTTTAATTTTTGATAGTAAATTATCCAAGAAATCTGGTTCTGTAATATCTTGACATAAAAATTCGGCATCAAGTCCCAATTGATGGTTGTATCTTACAATATGTGTTAGTTCACAATTTTCATTAATATCATTAGCAACAAGAAAATCAAAAAACTTATTATTATGTTCAGCCTGAATAAAACCTTCACTGAAACCACCTGCACCAGCAAATAAATCGACAAACGTAAAAGGTTTACCGTAAAGAGAAATTTGTTCTCTTAAAATATTTACATTATGGTCTTCCTTATAAGCACTTACATAGTCATTTAGCATTTCTTTTATTTCTTTATTAGTATAGTTTTTCCTGTAAGACTTATTTAAGAGTTCATCGGCTCTGTCTTTTAAATAAGTTAAATAATGGTTTATTTCTATATGTTTATCAGAAGAATTTTTGACTTGTTTAATTTCTTTATCAAAATCATTCGAAGCAATTTTTTCTCCAGTAGAAATCTTTATTTGTTTCCCATTACAGTTTATTCTTAAATGAATTGGAGACAAACCTTTTTTATTCGCTTTATCTAAGTAATAATTGATTGTTGCCATATTGAATGATTTGCGGACGTTTTTACGGACACGGACAAATCTAAGGACAGTTTTAAAATAATCCTACTAAAAATTAAAGATTTTATTAAACTATTCCACTCCAAACACATTTTTCCTCCCTCCTACGTTATCTCTACTTCGCTCGATGTCTGCTCGCATAAAAAGTGTTCCATTAACTTTTCTAATTGAAGCATTAGTAAAAACTTTTTGGAAGAATGTTCAGCAATCGGAACCTATTGCTTTTTCAAAGCAAAGTAACATAATACGGAAACTAAATACAATGCAAAGATTTCCTATATTCACGGTGTCTTTTGTGAGCATTCATGGAAAAAGACCCAAATAATGGCAGAAAAAGGGAAATACAGTACATTTGAAGGTGTTTTTACACCCTCGTTATTGACCATTTTAGGGGT
>JAGXIB010000215.1 GCA_024635865.1 Flavobacteriales bacterium | reverse complement strand
TACTGTTAATTGTTCTTCTTTATATTTCTCCACAGAAGTATAATCAGGTATACCACAACTAACATTACCTTTTTTGTAATAAAAAAGTCTTGTTTCGTAAACTGGGGACGAAGGATCTCCAGGTTGTGAAAAATGGTCTACTATTAACCCTAAGCCTCTACCCCATATTTTTGAATACACCATTGGTTCAAAACCATCTCCAGCATAATTATAACCATTAACTCCTTTATTACAATAACTAATTGTATCATAATGACTAATTGTATCATAGTACATATAATTAGAATCTGGTGTGATAAAATTTAAGTCCACTATTAAAGAGTCCAAATTAGTATAACAAACAACTTCAGTAAAAGTAGAAAAGTTTATAATTCCAGAATTTAAAACAGTTTGAAATTTACTATGTGACCTACCATAACAGACAGTATCTTGATTACTAGAAATGGATTTACTTGTTATAGTAACTCTATCAGCATTTGAAGGAGCATGTGGTAATTCATAATGAAACTCATCTCCTACTTCAAAATCAAATACTTCACCTACTTTTAAAAAAGTTTGAGTATAAATTAGAGATGTTGACACTAAGAAGATAATTAGGGGGATAATTTTCATAATTGATTTTAATCTAAAAATACTGATTTTTAATATCATAGTCAACCTTAAACAGTATTTGCATTAATGTGTTAAAATCTTTCCACCTTTTCATTGTCTATATACCACAAAAAGGGTATTTTTGTGCTTTATTTATATTAAGTCTAAATAGATTAATTATGATTGAAGTAACAGATAACGCTAAAAAGCAAGCGATTCATTTAATGAGTCAAGATAACAAAGATGGTTTTTTCATACGTGTTGGAGTTAAAGGAGGAGGGTGTTCTGGTTTAATGTATGACTTAGATTTCGACAATAAGATTAAAGAAACCGATAAAGAATTTGAGAGCAACGGAATAAAAGTAGTAGTAGATAAAAAGAGTTTTTTATACTTAGTAGGAACACAACTAGATTTTTCTGGAGGACTGAATGGTAAAGGATTTATTTTTGTCAACCCTAACGCAGAGAGAACGTGTGGTTGTGGAGAAAGTTTTTCTCTATAAATTAATAGTTAGATATTATTTGAAATGGCATATACTGAAGAAAGTTTAAAAACAGAATTAGAAAATCAAGAATATGAATATGGTTTTACCATAGACATTGAATCTGATAGAGCTCCAAATGGATTGAGCGAGGAAATCATCCGATTTATTTCGGCTAAAAAAGACGAACCAAACTGGTTATTAGAGTACCGATTAAATGCTTTTAACATTTGGAAGAAAATGGAAGAGCCAAAATGGGCACATGTAAAATACAAAAAACCAGATTTTCAAGACATTTGTTATTATGCAGCTCCAAAACCTAAAAAAGAATTAGCTAGTTTAGACGAAGTTGATCCAGAGATCTTAAGAACCATGGAACGTTTAGGTATTTCTGTAAATGAACAAAAGAAACTAACGGGTGTTGCAATGGACTTTGTAATCGATTCAGTATCTGTTTCTAATTCTTTTAAAGAAAAACTAGGTGAATTAGGAATTATTTTTTGTTCGTTTGGTGATGCAGTTAAAGAACATCCAGAACTAGTAAAAAAATATTTAGGAACAGTAGTTCCGACTGCTGATAATTTTTACGCGACTTTAAACTCAGCGGTATTTACAGATGGATCTTTTTGCTATATTCCTAAAGGAGTTAGGTGTCCAATGGAATTATCTACTTATTTTAGAATAAATGAAGCAGGAACAGGTCAATTTGAACGTACTTTATTAATAGCAGATGAAGGCAGTTACGTCAGTTACTTAGAAGGTTGTACTGCTCCTTCGAGAGATGAAAATCAATTACATGCTGCTGTTGTAGAGTTAATTGCTTTAGATGATGCAGAAATAAAATATTCTACAGTACAAAACTGGTATCCTGGAGACAAAGAAGGTAAAGGTGGAGTTTTTAACTTTGTAACGAAAAGAGGAATTTGTGAAAAAAACGCAAAAATATCTTGGACACAAGTAGAAACTGGTTCTGCAGTGACTTGGAAATATCCTTCTTGTATTTTAAAAGGAGATAACTCAATCGGAGAGTTTTATTCAGTAGCTGTTACCAACAACAACCAACAAGCTGATACTGGAACAAAGATGATTCATATTGGAAAAAATACGAAGAGTACGATCATCTCTAAGGGTGTTTCTGCTGGTCATAGTCACAACTCATATAGAGGTTTAGTCAAAATTGGAAAAGGAGCTTCTAATGCTAGAAATTTTTCTCAATGTGATTCTTTATTAATGACAGACACCTCAGGAGCGCATACCTACCCTTATATAGAATGTGAAAACTCAACTGCTCAACTAGAACATGAGGCAACTACAAGTAAAATTGGAGAAGATCAATTGTTTTATTGTAAACAAAGAGGAATTAGTGAAGAAAAAGCCATTAGTCTAATCGTTAACGGATATGCTAAAGAGGTCTTAAACAAACTACCGATGGAGTTTGCTGTTGAAGCTCAAAAATTATTAGAAATAAGTTTAGAAAATTCTGTTGGATAGCAGATTAAATAAATCATATATATATCCATATATACTATAAGGAACTTTCTGACTAGAAAAATAAGCTTCAGAAAAAGAATTGAAAAAAATAATTACATAACAATAAGTTAGAAAATCATATCATGAGTAATACAATAATTAAAATTAAAAACTTATCTGCATCAATCGAAGGGAAAGAAATTTTGAAAGGTGTTAACTTAGAAGTTAAAGCAGGAGAAGTGCATGCAATAATGGGACCTAATGGTTCAGGAAAAAGCACTTTATCTTCGGTACTAGCAGGAAGAGATGAGTATGAAATCACTGGAGGTTCTGTAGAGTTTTTAGGAAAAGACTTATTAGAGTACGATCCAGAAGAAAGAGCTTGGTTAGGACTATTCTTAGCGTTTCAATATCCTGTAGAAATTGCAGGAGTTAGCAACATGAACTTCTTAAAGACTGCTTTACATGAAAAAAGCAAATACTTAAATGAAGATCCTATTTCAGCAAAAGATTTTCTTAAACGTGTAAAAGAAAAAGCAGCATTAGTTGAGCTAGATGATAAATTAAAAAATCGTTCGGTTAATGAAGGTTTTTCTGGTGGAGAGAAAAAAAGAAATGAAATTTTCCAAATGGCCATGTTAGAGCCAATATTAGCAATTTTGGATGAAACAGATTCTGGCTTAGACATTGACGCATTAAAAGTTGTATCAAATGGGGTTAACACCTTAAAGAATAAAGATAATGCGATTATAGTGATTACACATTACCAACGTTTATTGGATTACATCACCCCTGATTTTGTTCATGTATTAGCAGATGGTAAAATTGTGAAAACGGGTGATAAAAACTTAGCATTAGAACTTGAAGAAAAAGGATATGATTGGGTATAATTAGTTTTTAAAGACCAATTATAAAAAATTAACTGATTGATAACAAGTAAAATTAACAATGACGACAACCACTATACATCCTATTACTGAAAATTTAATTCCATCGACGATTAATAATGTTGCAACTGAAAATGCCTTAAATTTATTAAGTGCAATGACTTTTCCTACACGTAAATCTGAGGATTGGAAATATACTAGAATTAACAAAATAATTAAAAAAGAGTACATTCAAAAAGATGCTAGTGGTGAGATAAACACAAAGGATTTTATTGAAGAGTCTTTAAATGCAATTAATGTATTTGTAATTAATGGCCACTACTCTACTGAACTTTCTGACGCTAATAAAAATGATGGATTAGTCTTAGAAAAAATCACTATTGATAACATTAATTATAATTCATTAGCTAGTAATCAAACTAATATTTTTACTACACTAAATACAGCTTATGCCAATAATGGATTAAGCATTTCTGTTCAGAAAAACACGAAGATTAAGCAACCCATTCACATTATACATGTGAATACGATAAGTAATGTTATTGCTAACCCAAGAACGCTGATTGTATTAGAGCAATCTAGCGAATTAGAAGTAATTCAGTCTTATTACGCTCCAACTATTGAAGATACTTTTACCAACTCTGTCACAGAAGTTTTAGTCAGTGAAAATGCAAAATTCACATTAACTAAAATAGAAAATGAAGGAGCTAATTCTTCAATTATTGCTACAGATGACATTAAACAACTAAATGACAGCACCCTAAGGGTCAATACTTTTACCAAACGACAAGAATTTGCTAGAAATGGTATTAATGTTAGCGTTGATGGACAAAACTGTGCAACTTATTTAAACGGAGCTTACTCTCCAATAAAGAAAGAACACATTGACAATCATACAAGAGTTGATCATTTACAACCTAACTGTATGAGTAGTGAAATCTATAAAGGAGTTCTGAATGATAAATCAGTTGGTGTTTTTAACGGAAAAGTAATTGTACACGTTGATGCTCAAAAAATTGAAGCTTATCAAAAAAACAATAATGTATTAATTTCTGATACAGCAACAATGAATGCTAAACCAGAACTAGAAATTTTTGCAGATGATGTAAAGTGTAGTCATGGAACAACAACTGGGCAATTTGATGAAGAAGCCATCTTCTATCTTCAAGCACGTGGAATTAGTAAAGACACCGCTAAAATGATGTTAGTTGAAGCCTTCATGGATGAAGTTTACAATGAAATAGAAAATGATAATTTAAGAAATAGCATTAAAAAATAAATTTATTTCAGTTATATCTAAAGATGCTATCTCTTTTTAAAGAAATAAAAAACTAATCAAAAAAAGTGAATCTAGTGATTCGCTTTTTTTGTTTAAAATAATAGATCAACTACTCTTCAAGTAAAATTAAGTAATTATCTCTTCTTATTGGAATTACATTTGTTTGATTAGGAGTCAAACAATATTTCATATCTTCATTTAAGTTTAAAGCTTTTAACCTTTTTCTGTGCGAAGAAGCCTTTAAAAAAGCCATGTAGTTTTCACGAGCTGATAAATATAAATACTTTGCTGCTATAGAAGAATCTTCTTCTGTTGTAAATTTTCCGCTATTGATTAGTTTATCTACAAAAGCACCTGCGCAAATTGTATCTTCTAAGCAGAACTTATCTTTCCATCCAGAAGCTAAACAAAGTACATCTTTTTCTTGTTTAATTAGCCAATCACTTAAGGCATCTAAATTTAATAACGAACCAATAACCACTTGCTCTGCATCTCTAGCTGTATGAAAAGCTCTTGTTCCATTAGTCGTCGTTATTACAATTGTTTTGTCTTTATATTCTCCAGACATAAAGCCAAACGGAGAGTTTCCTAAACTAAAGCCTTCTACAATTTGACCTTTTCGTTCAGCTGCAACAATATATCCTTCGTCCTTATATCCTTTTGCTTCTTCTAATGTTGCTACGGGTATAATCTTCTTAACTCCGTTATGAAAAGCAGCACACATGGCTGAAGTAGCTCTTAAAACATCAATAACGACAACTACTTGATTCTTTTTTTTATATTGATCATATAGACTTGGTGTATGACAAACTTCTACTTTCTTTCTATTCTCCATTTTTTTATTTAAAAGGAAATTTAACCACTTTAGCTGGTATTTGTTTATTTCTAATTTGAATATAGATCGTTGAATCTTCAGTAGAAAATTCTTTATTTACATATCCCATTCCTATTGGTTTTTTTAATGAAGGAGCCATAGTTCCAGAAGTTACTCTACCAATATTATTTCCATTTGCATCAACGATAGCATAATCATGTCTTGGAATACCTCTTTCTAACAATTCAAAACCAACTAATTTCTTAGTAATCCCAGCTTCTTTTTGAGCTTTTAAGTTTTCTGAATTAATAAAATCTTTTGTGAATTTTGTAATCCACCCCAATCCAGCTTCTAAAGGAGAAGTCGTATCATCGATGTCATTTCCATACAAACAAAACCCCATTTCTAAACGCAAAGTATCTCTCGCTGCTAAACCAATTGGCTTAATATCAAACTCATCGCCAGCTTTAAAAATGGCATCCCAAACTTGTTCTGCTACATCATTAGGAATGTACAATTCAAAACCACCTGAACCAGTATAGCCAGTTGCAGATAAAATAACATTATCTACGCCAGCAAATTCACCTTTTGTAAAATGATAATACTTTACTTCAGACAAATTAACTGAAGTCAACTTTTGTAATGTTTCTAAAGCTTTAGGACCTTGAACAGCTAATAAAGAAATAGAATCACTTATGTCTTCCATTTCTACACCAAACGTATTATGAGAAGCAATCCAATCCCAATCCTTTTTAATGTTTGAAGCGTTAACTACTAATAAGTACTCTATTTCAGAAATACGATAAACTAAAAGATCATCTACTACTCCACCTTCATTGTTTGGCAAACAAGAGTATTGTGCTCTTCCATCATACAGTTTAGAAGCATCGTTTGAGGTAACTTTTTGTATTAAGTCAATTGCTTTTTCTCCTTTTAACAAAAACTCACCCATGTGGGAGACATCGAATACTCCTACTCCATTTCTTACTATTTCATGCTCTACATTTACTCCTTCGTATTGAACAGGCATATTGTACCCAGCAAATGGAACCATCTTAGCTCCTAAATCAATGTGTTTTTGTGTTAAAGCTGTTGTCTTCATTATCTTTATTTAATAAAATTAATTAACTTTTCTTAGGTGGTAATTATCGTATTGAATGATCGATACATTCTTATTCTCATATCCACTTCCTTCATCTGCTTGCTTATACTCACTTGAATTGTAATATCCTTTAGTAATGATATGATCATAACGTTTTGAGTACTCTGTACCATATAAGAATAAACCTTTTAAGTTAGTAAAAGCAGCATCGAAACCAATAAAAGAAAACTTATCTGGATCTGTCCCATATTTAGCTCTATATTCTTTTATAAATTCTTTTGATTTTACAGCGTTAAAATCTAAAAATCCTGGAGCAACAATACTTAAATTATACCTGTTTTTATATTTTTCATCAATCGTTTCGAATGACTGCCAATCTTCCATTCCAAAAATAGAGACTTCATACCTGTTATATGGATTGGAGTTCATCGTCGTTGTTAACTTAGTAATTAGGTTACTTACGTGACCTATGTCGGTTGATAGGTCTACAATAATATTTTTCTTCCCATCAACCATTTGCTGTTGTACATAAATTAATTTAGAAGACTTGCCAACTCCTATTGCTACTTTAACAGAGTCTGAAGTCCTAGCAGGATATTGAGCTACTGCTGTTGCAAACCTTTCCTTAAATAATTGGAAATATATTTCATCTATTTTATTGTATTTATTACGAACTAAAATAACATTCTCTGAATGATAATTCTTTGCAATAAAGCTTGCTAAATATTCTACCTGAGTATATTTTGAAGCAGTAAACTTAGAAAAATATGGGTTTTGAAACAAAGCTTTATTGGACACTGGAACTGGGCAAACCATTTGAATTTTATTTTCCTTAGCGTATTTAGAGACTATTTTTATTCCCTGAACATAAACAGGTCCTAGAATTAAATCGATGTTTTTAAACTCTTTTGTATTTAAGATTTTTCGCATCGCTGATGTGTCGTCTTTTGTGTCGTAAACATGAACATTTAAATTCATTCCTGCTTTTTGTAAAGAGTCAATTGCCATCATCATTCCATGATGAAAGTTTAAGGCTCTAAAAGTATTAGCATAAGTTAAACACTCGCCAAAAGGAGGGCATTTAGACATCCTTATGGCATTCTCTGCTAATTCAAAAGGTAATAGTATTGCAACATCATACGTTTCTTCAATTCTGGTATTTGATTTTACTAATAGTGAATCTAGTTGAGTGACAGCCGAAAAAGAGGTATCTTCCAAAGTGGGTAATTTTATAACTATTTTTCTTTTTAAAGGAATTCTAATTTTGTCTCCTTTTTTCAATCCGTTCTCTAAACCATCATTCGCATCTAAAATGGTTTGTTGCGTCACCCCATATTTAGTTGAGATGCCATACATCGTTTCTTTTTTCAAAACAGTATGTAAAATGATACTGTCTTCTGGATTCTCTTTTGGGTTAACCGGCAAATCAACAATAGGTGTTGTCTCATCTTTCTTTACCGCATCAGAAATTGGAATAATTATTTTATCCCCAATATTAAGGTTATTTCCTTTCTCTAAATTGGCATCAGTTACATCTGAAGCTTTTACCCCATATTTTCTAGCAATAGACCAAAGTGTTTCGCCACTTTGAACCGTATGAATGATTTGTGTTTCGTTTGCTTTAACTCCTTCTTGCTGTATTGATTCCCCAATAGTAGTATCGGGAACAACAGTTGGCTTTACTTGCTTTGATTTAAGTAATGGTATGTATATTTTTTGCCCTACATCTAGACCAGACTCAGCAGCTGGATTTACTTCAAATATTTTATTAAGGTCTACTTTATATAACTTACTTATACCATAAGCTGTTTGTTTTTTCTCTACTGTATGCTCATAACACTTTTTACCATTATGGTCTACAACTGGCACCTCTCCAATTTGAGCAAACAAACTAACACTAAGTGTTAAGAATATAATTGTTATTAATTGTTTCATCTTTTTATTGTATTATGTACAATGTCTCTTGTATAATTGTTCGATGAACACCTTTCAAGTTACATGATACGTTGTACACTAACCTTATTCCCACTCAATAGTTGCTGGTGGCTTAGAACTAATGTCATAAGTTACTCTATTTATTCCTTTTACTTTATTAATGATATCATTAGATACTTTTGCTAAAAACTCATAAGGTAAATGACTCCAGTCAGCTGTCATTCCATCGGTAGAAGTAACTGCTCTTAATGCTACGGCATTTTCATAAGTTCTTTCATCTCCCATTACACCAACAGATTGAACAGGTAATAATATACTCCCTGCTTGCCAAACCTTGTCATATAACCCTGCTTTTTTTAATCCAGTAATAAAGATATGATCTACCTCTTGCAAAATACGTACCTTTTCTGCAGTAACATCTCCTAATATTCTAATCCCCAATCCAGGTCCAGTAAAAGGATGACGACCTAACAAATCTTTTGGCATTCCCATTGAAGCTCCTACGCGCCTTACTTCATCTTTAAATAAAGAGCGCAAGGGTTCAACTATTTTTAATTTCATGTAATCTGGCAAGCCTCCTACATTATGATGTGATTTAATTGTAGCAGGTGGCCCTCCTGTAGCAGAAATAGACTCAATAACATCAGGATAAATCGTTCCTTGAGCTAACCATATTACATTTTCAATTAAATGTGATTCTTTATCAAACGTATCAATGAATACTTTTCCAATTGCTTTACGTTTCTCTTCTGGATCTGTTAAATCTTTTAACTCAGTATAGAATGCCTCTTTCGCATTTACACCTTTTACATTTAACCCTAAGCCTTTATAATTTTCTAATACTTCTTCAAACTCATTTTTTCGTAACAAACCGTTATCTACAAAAATACAATATAATTTATGTCCAATAGCCTTGTGTAACAACATCGCCGCTACTGAAGAATCTACACCTCCAGAAAGACCTAGTACAACTTTATCAGCACCTAGTTTTTCTTTTAATTCGGAAACTGTTTGATCCACAAAAGAATCTGGTGTCCAACTTTGTGAAAGACCAGCAATAGTAACAATAAAATTCTTTAGTAATGTCCCCCCATCAGAAGTGTGGTAAACCTCTGGATGAAATTGAATCCCGTATGTTTCTTCTCCCTTTATATGGTAACCCGCTACTTTGACATCTTCAGTACTACAAATAATTTCATAGTTATCTGGAATAGATGCAATCGTATCTCCATGACTCATCCATACTTGCGAATTAGTCGGAATATTTTTTGTTAATGAAAAATCTTCATTTACATAAGATAAATGTGCTCTCCCATATTCTCTAATTTTTGATGGTAAAACTACTCCTCCATAATGATTAGCTAAATATTGAGCTCCAAAGCAAACTCCTAATAAAGGAACTTTCCCCTTTATTTTTGATAAATTTGGTTTTGGAGCTTTCTCATCTCTGACACTAAATGGGCTTCCTGAAAGAATAACCGCTTTGATATCCGATGTTATTTCGGGTATTTTGTTATACGGGTGAATTTCACAATAAACATTTAATTCTCTGATTCTTCGTGCAATAAGCTGTGTATATTGCGAACCAAAATCTAAAATAAGCACCATTTCTTCCATAGCTTGCGAAGATACTATTTTTACATTTTATAAAGAATGAAAAGTAGGTATTTTTAAACAAGTAAAGAAACTAAACAGTTGCTCCCTGGCAGCTACTTCCTGCGCCTGAAGTGCAACCATAACAGTGTTGAGACATAATTATTTCTCTTTTAGCGAGTTCTTCTATATTAAAAGTACTTATGTGATTACTCTTAGAAGCCACTTTTAACTCTAGCATCTGGTTAAAATCACAATCATAAATGTTGCCATCCCAGCTTACTGAGATTGTGTCTCTACACATTACTTCTTCTGCAGCATAAGGATTAAAATTCGTAATTAGCTTCTCCATGTATTCCTCATAACGATCTGAAGCTAATAAAAAATCTAAAAAACGACTAATTGGTAAATTAGTAATTGTGAATAGGTAATTAAACTCAATTCCAAACAGTTCCATTAACTCTCGCTTATAATCTTCTTGTAGGCTATCTTGTGCTCCTGGTAAATTAGCTCCAACAGGGTTATAAACTAAATCTAACTTTAGACCTGTTCCTTCTTTTCCATAACCAACTTCATTAAGCATTTTTAATACTCTTATGGAGTCGACAAAAACACCATCTCCCCTTTGCTTATCTACATTCTCTTTTGTATAACAAGGTAAAGAAGAGATAACGTGAACATTGTTTGCTTTAAAAAACTCTGGTAAATCGTAATACTTTTTGTTCGCAACAATAATTGTTAAGTTAGACCGAACAATAATATCTTTAACTCCTAACTTATTTATTTCTTCAATAAACCACCTAAAATGAGAGTTCATTTCTGGAGCTCCCCCCGTAATATCGATTGTTGATGCTCCCGAAACTTTAATTGCATCTAAACACTGTTGCATTGTCTCAGTAGTCATAATCTCTTTACGGTCTGGTCCTGCATCTACATGGCAATGTTCACAAACAAGATTACACATATAGCCAATATTAACCTGAAATACATCCAGCTTCTTTAGTCTTAATGGAAACTGGTTCGCTTCTTCTAACTTCTTTTTAAACTTTGGTAGTTTCCCTGTCTCAAAAGGTCCTTGATTCAAAACTTTTAATTGTTCTTGAGCAATTGCAATTCTATTTTTTTGAGCTTTTAAAGATTTGACTACTTTCTTTGGTTTTGATAGTATTGACATATAAATTTTATAAGTTTCTATGGTTACAAATATAGACGTTAAAAATAATTGAAACTGACAAAAAATAATTTAACAATGAAATGACAAACAAAAACTCGAAATAAGTCCTAAAAATATTGATTACTTTTACCTTTGAAAACTAAAGTTAGCATCAGATGAAAAAAATTTTAATTTTAAACGGACCTAATCTTAATTTACTTGGAAAAAGAGAAAAAGAAATCTATGGTGACTCTGATTTTGAGCATTTTTTTGAACAATTAAAAAATGATTTTTCTAATATAGAGCTCTATTACTATCAGAGTAATGTGGAAGGGGAACTCATAAACAAGTTACAGGAGGTTGGATTTGAATATGATGGAGTAATTTTTAATGCTGGAGGCTATACTCATACTTCTGTAGCAATTTCTGATTCAGTTGCAGCTATTTCTACCCCTGTTGTTGAAGTACATATAAGTAACGTTTACGACAGAGAAAAATATCGTCACACATCACTAATGGCTAAAAATTGTAAAGGAATTATAACTGGCTTTGGCTTTAATTCCTACCGATTGGCCTTAACTTCTTTTTAACCTATTTATTTGTAAATTAGAAAAAAAAGGCATGCTTAATATATAAGCGTGCCTTTTTTTTAATCTCATCTGATAAAGTCTTTATTTAGGATCTAAAGAACCAAATACCTTTTTCAAAATATCTGAGACTCTAGCGACCGGATCTTTTCTAATTTTACCTTCTTCTTCTTCTACTAATGTAAAAAGACCAGTTATTGCTTTGTCGGTAACATATTTATTTAAATCGGTATTCACCTTAGGCTTACCTGTTAAAAAAGTTGTTTTGTTATAAGTATTTGTCAATGGAGTCCAATATTTAGTCAACTGTACTTTATCCGTAGACTCTGCTACTTTAGGACTAAAAGCAGTTACTAATTGAGCGGTTGTGTTATCTCTTAAAAATTGAGTCGCAGCTCCATCAGAACCCTTTAATATAGCAAAGCCATCTGAGATAGACATATTTTTAATAGCATCTATAAAAATTGGAGCAGCAGTACTAGAGGCATCTTCAGCAGCTCTATTCATCGTCAATACAAATTTATCAACTTGTCCATCCAACCCAAGTTCTAATGCTTTATCTTTTACTACAATAGCTTCTTCAGGAAATGGTAATTTAATTTTAGCATTATTCATAAAACCATCAACAATAGAGGCTTTACCTGCTCCATTTTTAATTCCAATTGTTAATGCTTCTTTTAATCCTGAAATAACTTCTAAATTAGTCAATGCAGGTGCAGAAGCTGTTCCTCCATCCGTTGTTAAAACTTCAGTTGCAGTTTGAGCTACTGTATTTAATGTATCGCAAGAATAAAGTGTCAGTACTGACAGTATCATTCCACTTATCCATATCTTTTTCATAATCTAAACTATTAATTATTTTGTAAACATAACAATTATTTTGCCATTCTTTAAATTGTTGAATAATTTACAAGATTAAAAAGCTTTTATAATTGCTGCTTTAGTTTGTATTTGTATTTTTGACAAAACGCAAAAGCTAAGAAAATCATGACTACAATTTTAGATGGAAAAAAAGTATCGATTACCATTCAAGATGAATTGGCAGAAGAAGTTAGGAAAAGAAACTTAATTGGGAAAAAGAAACCTCACTTAGCTGCTATTTTAGTTGGAGATGATGGAGCGAGCATAACCTATGTAGATGCTAAAGTTAAAGCTTGTGAAAGAATAGGTTTTGAGTCTACTTTGATAAAATTACCTGAAATTACTACAGAAAAAGAATTAATAACAGAAATCCAAAAATTAAATAATAATATTTCTATTGATGGCTTTATAGTTCAATTACCTCTCCCTAATCATATAAATGAACAAAAAATAATTCAGACTATTGATCCCAAAAAGGATGTCGATGGCTTTCACCCTCAAAATGTAGGAAGAATGGCGCTAGGATTACCAACATTTTTACCAGCCACTCCAAATGGAATCCTAGAAATATTGAAACGATACAAAGTCAATACCGTAGGAAAACATTGTGTTGTAATTGGAAGAAGTCATATTGTAGGTTCACCCATGAGTATTTTAATGAGTCAAAATTATTACCCTGGGAACTCTACCGTTACCATAACACATAGTAGAACTAATAATTTAAAAGAAATTTGCTTACTAGCAGATATAATCATAATAGCTCTTGGAAAAGCTGAGTTTTTAACGGCAGACATGGTGAAAGAAGGAGTTGTGATTATTGATGTTGGTATAAATAGGGTTACAGACGAAACAAAAAAGAAAGGTTACCGATTAGTTGGTGATGTTAAATTTGATGAAGTAGCTAAGAAATCTTCTTTTATTACTCCAGTCCCAGGTGGTGTTGGACCAATGACTATTTCTTCTTTATTAATGAATACAATGAATGCAACAAAATTAAATAATCATTAATTTTTTTGAGATTCTATTACTATAGTTTGTAAATAAGAATATAACTATTATATTTGCAGACTGAATTTAGAACAACAAGCGAAAACCAAAAGGTAAAATATAATTATCATGAGCAAAAGAACATTTCAACCATCAAACAGAAAGAGAAAGAATAAACACGGGTTTAGATCTAGAATGGCAACCAAAAACGGTAGAAGAGTCATAAATGCTAGAAGAAGAAAAGGAAGAAAAAAAGTAACTGTTTCTTGTGAGCCTCGTGCTAAAAGATAATAAGTAGATTCCTAATATATTAGATAAAAAAGCCTCTGTAACTAGTTACAGAGGCTTTTTTTCATGCAATTACTTTCAATTACTCTAGTGTTTTTTACAATCAAGATTTTTTTATCTACTTAAAGAC
>JAGXIB010000214.1 GCA_024635865.1 Flavobacteriales bacterium | reverse complement strand
TTTATAATGGAGTAAAGAATATAAAATCTTGTTTGAGGGGAGAGGGAGCTCCTGGTTATATTTTTGAAAATAAAACAATTGAGATTTGGGGAGTTGATGAAGGGAAATGGCTTGACAATAGAAAAGAAGCTGCGAAGAGTGCTGGTATTGAATCTTTAATGGGCGTACCCTTAAAACATAAAGATGAGGTTGTCAGTGTATTGTTTTTAGGGACAAGAAGAGGGAAGTCAAGCTTGTCTTTATATTTAAAGCTATTTCAAAAGTTAGCATCAAAGATTGGTGCTGAACTGAGTAGAAAGGAAATGGAAATTGAACTATCTCAAATTTTCAACTTTACTCCAGATATGATTTGTGTAGCAGATTTTGATGGCTATATAAAAAGGATAAACCCTGCTGGTTTAGAAATACTGGGGTACTCATTAGAAGAAATTCAATCACGACCAATTCAATCATTTATACACAAGGAAGATCAGTTCATTACAGTTGAAAAACAAAAGTCGCTATATAGAGGTTGGAATCTACGAAATTTTGAAAATCGATACATTACAAAACAGGGAGATACAGTATGGTTAAGTTGGACAGCAACCTCATCAACAGAACTTGGGATTGTATACGCCGTTGCTAAAAACATTACGGAAGAAAAGAAATTGAGAGAACTAAATCGACAAGTTAGTAATCTAGTTAAAATTGGAAGCTGGGAAGTTGATTTATTTCGTCAAAAAGTATACTGGTCTGATGTAGTTCATCAACTGCACGGAACAGACCCTAAAACTTTTGTGCCAAATGTAGGATCTGGCATCAACTTTTACAGAAAAGATTTTCGACCAATGGTACAAGCATGTGTAGATGAATCTATTGCTTCTGGACTACCATTTGACTTTGAAGCGGTTATTATTACCACTACAAAAGAGGAACGATGGATTAGGTCCAGTGGGAAAGCTGAGGTCAGAGATGGGGAGATCAAACGAATTTACGGAAGTTTTCAGGACATTCATGAGCGTAAAGAAGCTGAAGTTAGTCTAGAGTCTTTAGCAAATAATATGCCAGGCGTAGTGTTTAAATATTTTTTCTATCCCGATGGAACAGAGGCTTTAAAGTATGTGACTAAAGGTTCGAAACAAATGTGGGGGTATTATTCAGAAGAAGTAATTCTAAACAATCAGTTAGTTTGGGAAGGAATAAAGACCGCGGGAGATTTTGAAGTAGTTAGGGAGAGTATTTCTGATGCTTTAACATCTAAAACAAAGTGGACTTGTCGCTTCAAATATGTGATGCCTTCTGGCGAACTACGAACGCACTTAGGTATTGGAACACCTACTTTTATGACAAACGGTACCATTCTGTTTGATTCTATTCTACTTGATATAACCCAAGAGGCTAAGAATGAGGATCTTTTGGAACAGACTACTCAAATTGCCCGAATAGGTAGTTGGGAGATGGACCTAATAGGTCAAGAAGGAGACGACATGTACTGGTCTCCAATGATAAAAGAAATATTAGAAATAGACGATAGTTATAGCCCAACCTTAACAGATGGTATAGAGTTTCATGTTGGAGAAAGTAAAGAACGAATAAAGAAAGCGTTAGAACTTTTAATTAAGGAAGGTACTGAGTTTGATGAAGAAATTTTATTACGCACGGCTAAAGGCAATGAGCGTTGGAATAGGGCTATTGGTAAGAGTGAAATGGTGAATAACAAGCGGACCAAAATTTATGGTAGTTATCAGGATATTCATGAACAAAAGGTGGCTGCGATAGAATTAGAGAAAAGTTTAAAAAAATTAAAAGACTATAAGTTTTCTTTAGATCAAGCTGCTATTATCGCTTTTACAGATAAAAAAGGAGTAATTACCTCTGTAAATGACAATTTTTGCAAAATTTCAAAATATGAAAGAAAAGAGATTATCGGAAAAACACATCGACTAATTAATTCTGCACATCATCCTGCAACATTTTTTATTGATTTATGGAAAACTATAGCGTTAGGGAATGTATGGCGAGGAGAAATAAAAAACAAAGCAAAAGATGGATCTTATTATTGGGTGGACACTACTATTGTCCCTTTTTTAGATGATAAAAATAAACCCATCCAATACTTAGCCATTCGTTTTGATATCACAGAACGTAAAAAAGCAGAACAAGAAAGAGTTAGGTTTTTGGGAACTTTGGAAAACAGTCTGAACGAAATCTATATATTCGATGCAGAAACATTTCAATTTAGCTACGTAAATAACGGTGCGCTTACTAACCTAGGTTATTCCAAACAAGAAATAAAGGCATTAACTCCTTTAGATTTAGAGCCCGATTTAACAGGAACTTCTTTTAAAGAGCTAGTTACACCGTTAGTAAATAATGAAAAAGAGAAAATTATAGTTTTCAAAAATCATAAAAGAAAAGATGGGAGCATTTATCCGGTAGAAGTCCATTTGCAGCTAGTAAAAGAAGGAGATAAAAGAAGTTTTTTAGCCGTTATATTAGATATAACAGAGCGAAAAAAAGCAGAAGAAGAAAAAAATAGTTTACAGACAACGTTAGAGAATAGTCTGAACGAGATCTATATATTTGATGCGAAAACGCTTCAGTTTAGCTATGTTAATAAAGGAGCACTTTCTAATCTAGGTTATTCAGAGCAAGAAATAAATGCATTAACACCACTTGACCTTAAGCCTGACTTCATTAAAACTACTTTTAAAGAGTTGGTTGCTCCGTTAGTAAATGGTGTAAAAGAGAAAATTATATTTTTTACCAATCACCAGCGAAAAGATGGAAGCCTTTATCCTGTGGAAGTTCATTTACAATTAGTATCTGAAGGTAATAATAGCAGGTTTATAGCAGTTATATTGGATATTACAGAACGTAAAAAAGCAGAAGAAGATATCTTACAAGCAAACGAACGATTTAACAAAGTTACCGAAGCCACAAATGATGCCATTTGGGATTGGGATATAGTTAATGATACCTTTTATCGCTCTAAAGCAATTGAAAGGTTTTTTGGAAAAAATGCATCAAGGTCTTTAACTGAAAAAGATTTTTGGAAAGAAAATTTTCATCCAAATGACCTTGATCTAATAAAGCAAAGTATTCATGAGGCAATATCAAACCCTTTAACTAATCGATGGGAATTAGAGTATAGAATACTTAATAATCAAGGGAAAATACTTTATATAAATGATAGGGGAATTATAATAAGAAATAACAAAGGGAAAGCCATTCGTATGGTAGGAGCTATGACTGATATTTCTGAACAGAAACAAATGTCTATAGAGTTAAGGGAACTAAACCAAGAATTGCAGCAACATACGTTAGAGCTTGAACGTTCTAATGAAGAGTTGGAGCAATTTGCTTTTGTTGCTTCTCATGATTTGCAGGAGCCGCTTAGAATGATATCTAGTTTTATGGATCTACTAAAGTTAAAGTATGAAGATAAACTGGACGAGAAAGGGCTTCAATACATTCATTTTGCAACAGATGGAGCTAAAAGAATGAAACAGATTATCCTAGACTTGTTAGATTATTCTAGAGCAGGAAAACTAGCAGAAGGAAAAGAAGAAGTAGACTTAAACAAGGTTATTTCAGAGTTTAAGCTTCTAAGAAGAAATCTTATTTCAGAAATAAATGCAACCATTACAACTAAAAACCTACCTAAGTTAATTACTTCTAAAGCAGCTGTTACCCAAATAATTCATTGTTTGATAGACAATTCGCTTAAGTACTCTAAAGAAGGAACTCCTCCAATAGTGAAGGTAAGCGCAGAAGAAAATGATACCGAATGGAAGTTTTCTATTATAGACAATGGGATCGGAATAGATCCTAAGTTTTATGATAAAATATTTCTTATTTTTCAAAGGCTACATAATAAGGATAAGTATACTGGAACAGGAATAGGTCTATCAATTGCCAAAAGGCACGTTGAGATTTTAGGCGGTCGAATATGGCTAGAACCTGCTCCAGAAGAAGGTACAATATTTTATTTCACAATCCCAAAAATTAAATAATATGAATAATAAAAAAATAAAAGCTGTTCATATCCTCTTGGTAGAAGACAATGAGGGTGATATTTTACTCACAAAAGAAGGTTTTGAAGAGTGCAACATAAAAACAAAAATTAGTGTTGCTAAAAACGGAAAGGAAGCACTTGACTTTCTTTTTAAAAGAGATGCATATGTAGAGGTTGAAAAACCTGATCTTATCCTATTGGACATCAATATTCCTATGTTTAATGGACACGAAGTATTGAAGGAGATCAAGGCAGATCCTGAACTCAAGAAAATTCCGGTAATTATGCTTACTACTTCCTCTAGTGAAAAAGACTTAAGTGATGCTTACGGAAACCATTGTAACAGCTATGTAAAAAAACCACTCGAAATAAGTGAGTTTATAAAAGCCATACTAAAGATTGAGGAGTTTTGGCTACAGCTATCAACATTTTCAAAATAACTTAATAAAGTAGCTATTTGATATTTGTTGCTTTAAGGCTATTCCAACGCCCAATATTTTATAATTTAAGTGTTTTTTTAACTAGCAGAGGAAGAAAAAAGTTTGAAAGTTGATTAGTAGTTACTACAACTTGTGTAATAGTTCACCATTGTTTTTCTATTGAAGACTCCCTACCTCTTATTTTCTGTTTTGGTATGTTTTTTTCATTATTGAGTGAAAAAGAAAAAAACACTATGAATAATTTAAACAATAAAAAAGTAGCCATTTTAGTAACAGATGGATTTGAACAATCAGAATATACAGAACCCAAAAAAGCGGTAGAAGCTGAAGGTGCCACGGTGCATTTAGTAAGTATAGACAATTCACCTATTAAGTCATGGACTAATGGAAATTGGGGTAGCGAATATCAAGTAGATAAAAAGATAGTTGAAGTTTCTGCTTCTAATTATGATTCATTGATTCTACCAGGAGGAGTGATTAATCCAGATAAATTAAGAAGAGATAGTAAAGCAGTTGACTTTGTAAGCAATTTTTTTGAACAGAAGAAGCCAGTCTCAGCGATTTGTCATGGTCCATGGTTATTAGCAGAGGCGGGAGTATTGCAAGGCCGAAAAATAACTTCTTTTGCCAGTATTAAAACAGATATGATAAATGCTGGAGCCAACTGGGTAGATCAAGAAGTAGTGGTAGATCAAGGTTTAACCACTTCAAGAACTCCAAAAGATTTACCTGCTTTCTGTAAAAAAGTGATAGAAGAGATTGCTGAAGGAAAACATAAGAAAATGGCAGAATCGGTATAGTTAAGCACATTTTTTTTAATCACTAATAAATCAAATAAATATGACAATTTACGAAGCAATTAAAGAAGATCACAAAGTACAGAGGGACCTATGTGATCAGCTATTAAAAACAGCTGGAGCCTCAGAAGAGCGCAAAAAGTTATGGGCCAAATTAAAAAAAGAATTAGAAGTACATGCCGTTGCGGAAGAGCGACATTTCTATTCAGCCCTTATTGACACAGATAAAATGCAAGAAGATGCTAGACATGGAATGGCAGAGCATCATGAGATGGATGACTTAATTCAGGAGTTAGATGATTCAGACATGACCTCTGCAAATTGGATGGAAACAATAGGTAAACTAATAGAAAAAGTAAACCACCACCTAAAAGATGAGGAAAATGACTTTTTTAAAAAAGCAAAATTTGTTTATAGTGAAGATGAGGCAATAACCCTAGCAAAAGAATATAAAGCGACTATGCTAGAATACCGAAAATCTTGGCCAGAATCTATCCCTGGAAACTAAGAATATAAATGAAGTCAATAAAGGGTTCCTTTTTTTTAAAATAAAGAAGTTCATTTTCGATGTGTTTATTAATAGGAATGAATAGTTTAGTTAATTTAGCAACCTAATGTCAATTAATAAATAGATAAATGAAAGATAAAAACATCGTAATCATTGGAGGTGGTTTTGCAGGAGTTAATTTAGCAATACAGTTGGCTGAAAAGAAAGGGGTAAATGTCACCGTTGTTGATAAAAATAACTATAACCATTTCACACCTTTATTGTATCAATTAGCTACGGGATTTTTAGATGTTTCAAGTATTTGTTTGCCTTATAGAACTTTATTCAACGGGATGGACAATCTTTATTTTAGAATGGGGGAGTACCAAAAAATAATTCCTGAAGAGAGTAAGGTGGTGTTAAGTACAGAAACCATTTCTTACGATTACCTTGTGATTGCCACTGGAAGCAAATCAAATTTTTTTGGAATGGACAACATTGAGAAAAATGCCCTTCCGATGAAATCAGTTGATGATGCTGTAAAGTTGCGAAACTTCCTTATAAACGAAGCCGAAAAATACATTCAAACCGAAGATGAGGTTGAAAAAAGGAAAATGAGAAATATTGTCATTTCTGGTGCAGGTCCTTCTGGAGTCGAGATAGCTGGTATACTAGCAGAAATGTGGAATCGTACACTCAAAGAAATGTATCCAGAATTGGATAAAGAAATAATGAATATTTACCTAGTAGATGCAGCTTCATCTGTTCTTTCTTCGATGAGCGAAAAGGCTCAGAAATATTCTCATAAAAGCCTTGAGCGTATGGGGGTTCATGTTCAATTAGAGAAAACGGTATCGGACTATAAAGACGATAAGGTTGAGTTTAAAGATGGAAGTACTATAGAAACAAAAACACTGATTTGGACTGCAGGAGTTATTGGGCTAAAGCTTGAAGGGTTTCCAGATGAATGCTATGAAAAATCTAATCGACTAAAGGTAAATGAGTTCCATAAAGTAGAGGGAATGGAGAATATTTATGCGATTGGTGATGCATGCATAATGACTTCAGATCCTAACTACCCAAAAGGACACCCTCAGCTTGCAAGTGTTGCTAAGCAACAAGGAGAAGCGATGGCGAAAATTCTTATTGCCCTTATTAAAGGTCAGAAAGCGTTACCGTTTAAATATAAAGATAGAGGAACTATGGCCATTATTGGTAATAATAGGGCTGTGGCCGACCTTACTATCCCATACAAAACAATAACAGGTTGGATCGCTTGGGCAAGCTGGATCTCTATTCATCTCTATATGCTCTTAAGTTATAGGAATCAGGTTAGAACACTATGGAACTGGACGAATAGCTACTTTAGTAAAGGACATTCTGAGGGAATACTTCTAGAAAAAAGCCCAAATAAACCGAAATTAGAAGATAAAAAGAGTTGAAGCCATTTTTTTTTCAATTTTATAAGTTCTGTTGAACACAAAAACTAAAATAAATTAACTGAGAAAAAATTAGAAACAGTGATGACTATTAACAAATAAAATGTTTAATTTTATTAACCTAATCGTTTACTATTATAATTAAATTATGAATACGATAAAAAAAAAGGTAACGATTTATTATAATAAGATTAGAGAGCGTTTATGGTATAGACCTTTGGTGTTTTGTTTAGTTTCTATGGCTGCAGCACTTATCGCACATCAAGCAGATGAGACTCGACTCAATGAATTTGTTCCCACTATAAAGACAGAATCCATTAAAGGACTTTTGGATATTCTATCGTCTAGTATGTTAGTGATTTCCATTTTTGCAGTTGGGTCAATGATTTCGGCATACTCCGCGGCAAGTACCACTGCTACTCCTAGGTCTTTTAAAATTGTAATTACAGATGATGTGTCTCAATATGCGCTTTCTACTTTCATAGGGGCATTTATCTTCAGTATTGTTGCAACAGTAGCTATGGATAATGGGTATTATGAAGAAGCAGGTAAATTTATACTCTTCATCATTACTTTAATCTTCTTTGCTGTAGTCATCCTTACATTTTTAAGATGGGTAGATCGAATTTCAAGATTAGGAAGACTGGAGCATACCATCATGCAGGTAGAAGATGTTGCTTTTAAATCGCTGACCAACTATGTTAAAAACCCTTTACTAAATGCTTTACCTTTAAGTGATGATATGACTGGTGGAGAATCAGTACTAAGTACCGCTAATGGATATGTTCAACACATCAATATGGATGCTTTACAGAAGTTGGCTAAAGACATGGAGTTGAAGATTAGACTTAATTGTCTTCCAGGTAAATTTATTCATGAAAATTTTGAAATTGTATTCATTTATTCTGACCACGAGATCGATAGAAGTGAAGTGGTTGAAAGAGTAAACAGTGCCATTGATATTGGGGAAACTAGGTTATTTGAGGACGATCCTCGTTTTGGATTAATTACATTAACAGAAATTGCCAGTAGAGCATTATCCACTGGTATTAATGATCCAGGAACCGCCATTCAAGTTATTGGAAGTCAAGAAAGACTTCTTTTTTTATGGAATGATGAGGTTGAAAACAGTACAGAAAATGATTTGCTTTATGACTGTATAGAAGTTCCTAAAGTCTCGATGGAAGACTTTTTTGAAGATGCATTTAGGCCTATTGCTAGAGATGGTGCTAAAAATATAGAAGTAATGTTACGATTACAAAAAGCATTTAAAGCATTAGAAACAATAAATCATACTGAAATAAAAGCTGCTGCAAATCAGCATTCAAAGTATGCCTTCAATAGAGCCGAGTTGGTAATGAAAATGAAAGAGGATCTCGATATTTTAGAAAAGCAATGCTTGTTTAGTAAATGAGGTTTTTAATTTTTCCAAAGGTTTGTTGTCTTAAAAAATAGTATGGTTTAAACTAATATTAAGTCGCTTCATAATTCAAACTGTTTCTTAGATAAAGTATTTGCTTAAAACTTTTGTATCAATAGAGTTCGTTTTCTTTTCAGTAATAATAGTTTGTCGATTAACTATATTATAGTTGTAGATTTGTTTTAAATAGAAAATCACTTCTTATGTTATTAAATCATGATGAGAACAGAATTTACTATAGGTATTATTAGGTTTTTTTTATTTACAAGTAGACAGACCTATGAAACTGTATATAAAGTACATGGTCAGTTTACGATGTAAACTGTTGGTAAAGCAAAAGGTAAAAAAAATGGGTTTACATCTTGTCTGTTTGGATCTAGGGGTGCTTGAAATTAAAGAAGATCTTACTCTAATACAGCATGCAACATTAAAAAAAATGTTACTCAAATCTGGTTTGGAGCTTTTAGATGATAAAAAAATTATTTTAATTGAAAGGATAAAAAATGTAATTACCGAGATGATTCATTACACAGATGAAATACCCAAAACAAATTACTCCGATTACATTAGTGATAAGTTAGGTTATGATTATACTTATTTAGCTAATACTTTTTCAGAAGTAAAAGGCATTACCATACAACAATATATTATCATAAATAAAATCGAAAAGGTAAAAGAATTGATTCTATACGATGAACTTAACCTTACAGAAATTGCTTTTCGTCTCCATTACAGTAGTGTAGCTCATTTATCTGGCCAGTTTAAAAAAATAACTGGACTTACACCCTCATTTTTTAAGAAGCTAAAAATGATACGAAGAAAAAACCTTGAAAACATGTAACTCCTATGAGTTCCTTTATCAACATGTTGAGTAATTTAATGGGTATAAAAGTCTCTTGATTTAATTAAATTATTTAAGTTTTTAATTTATTAGTTCGCTTGACTTTCTATTGTAAGTCATAGAAATCTAGTAAAATATTTCAAGCCTTTTGTCTTATCTTTTTGATAGAGATAGTGTAACCTATAAATGTTGTTTTATTTTTTATTAAATGAGACTAAGAAAAATTAATCGATAAGCAATAGTAAAAAAAATAGGCTGTATATGATAGTTTAAGGTTGATAAATAGGTGTGAATTATATAACTTATTTCTATCATTATGTAACATTTGTAAGCTTAGATAAGGATACCTTTGAGAAGTTGATGAAATTCATTTACAACTTAATATAACATTACAGATGAAAATAAAATTACTTTTTACGTTAACTTTTGTTTTACTACTTTTATTCCCCTCAATCCATTTTTGTCAGACTATTAACTTAGGTACTACAGAAGACTTTGTACTCTTTACCTCAGATGGAGCTGTAACTAATTCAGGGATTTCACATCTTACGGGTAATGTAGGAACTAATAATGGCTCTAGCACTGGGTTTGGAAATGTAAATGGAGTGATGCATGATGGTGATGTTGTCAGTGCACAAGCTTTTTCTGATTTACTAGTTGCTTATAATCAATTAAACTCAGTTGTTGCTACTCTATTTCCTGCACCACAATTAGGGAATGGGCAAACTCTATTTCCAGGTATATACTCAATTTCAGCAGCAGCTTCGATTGATTTACAGTTGAATTTAGATGCCCAGGGAGATCCTAATGCTGAATTTATATTTCAAATTGATGGGCCTCTTTCTACCAGTGCGAACTCTAGAGTAAACTTAATGAATGAAGCATTAGCTTGTAATGTGTTTTGGAAAGTGGAAGGATTGGTTAGTATGGCCTCAGGAAGTTCTATGAAAGGAACTATAGTTGCTAACAATGCAGGGATTAATATGAATACTAATGATACATTAGAAGGTAGAGCTCTTTCTACTTCAGGGGCAATTACTATTGACGGTGTATTAGCTTACACTCCAACTGGTTGTGGAAGTCCAATACTTACAGGGCCTGCAGCTCCTAATC
>JAGXIB010000213.1 GCA_024635865.1 Flavobacteriales bacterium | reverse complement strand
GCGTCTATGGAATCTACACTAGATTATTTTAAACCCACCCAAATCACATTGATCACGAATGAAACCTGCAATTTAAAATGTAGAACGTGTTGGCATGGTGCGAGTTCTAGTTGGTTTGAAGATGCAAAAGCTTTGAAAACTAATTTTGGAGATAAAGCCATCATAAAAGCTACGATTAATAACTCTAATTTAATAGATGAGGTTATTGCCTATAGCGATGAATTGGAAGAAATTTATTTTGCTGGGGGAGAGCCACTATTAATGGAGGAACATTATGAGTTGCTAGAAAGGGTCATAGAACAACAGTCTTTTTCGACTCGAATAAGGTACAATACCAATCTTTCTATCTTAAAGTTAAAAGATAAGTCGGCAATAGCGTATTGGAAACAATTAAAAAATGTTCATCTATCTATTAGTGTAGATGATAAGGAAGAAAGGGGAGAGGTAATAAGAAAAGGGTTAAGGTGGAGCAGACTGATTGAGAATATTAGAACCATTCAAAAAGAATGTCCACATGTAGTGTTAGAAATAGCTCCAACAGTTAGTGTTTATACTGTTTTTTCAATTGCGGAACTCCATCGATATTTTTATCAACAGGAATTAATTTCTTCTTTAGACGCTATTTATTTAAATTTATTAGAACGTCCCAATTATTATAATATACAGTTATTAACAATAGAGGATAAAGCAATAGCTAAAAAAAGGCTAGAAAACCATATTGACTGGCTAAAAAATAATGGAGCGAGTAAAAAAACGATTGAAGAGTTTAAGTCTATTATTACTTACCTTCTAGCCAAAAATGATGAAAAAGCATTGGCGTTATTTAAGGTTAAAAACAAAGAAATTAATGGGATAAGAAATGAGTCGTTGAGATTGTTAACACTTTAATTGTTAAATAAGTACTGTGTATAAAAAAAATGAAATACTTTTGTACTCGCAAATTTTGACTAATGAGATTTAATAAAAGCAAAAGACAAAATATTTCTAACAATGCAATCGCTTATCGATTAGCAAAGAAAAAAGTAAAACGCTTCACAAAAAAAATTGTTGGAGTAATGATTCTTTTTGTAGTGTTGAGCAGTTTTTCGTTCAATAATCCTCCAACTGAGGAGGAAGATGTTCTTTCTATAGAGAACTTAAAAGAACTATTAATAGAGGAAGGAGTTCAATTTCCAGATATTGTATTAAGACAAGCTATTCAAGAAACAGGTTGGTTTAAATGTAAAAATTGCTCATTGAATAGAAACAATATTTTTGGATTTTACTACAAGAAAAAATACATTTCTTACGATAACTGGCAAGACTGTGTTCGTTATTACAAGCGTTGGCAAGACAGACATTATAAGGGGGGAGATTACTACTTGTTTTTAAAGAAGGTTGGTTTTGCTACTGATCCAGCATATGTCAAAAGATTAAAAGCGTTGAGGGTTAAATAATCTTTCAGATTTTTTTGGGTATTAGCACTACTTTTAATATGAGATTTTCTCACTATATTTGTAGTCTATGATTAGAATAATTACGCTAATAACCATTGCCCTTGTTACTTCTACATTTTCTTTTTCGCAAGAGAATATAAAGGTGATGTATTATAATCTATTAAAGTTTCCTCAGTCTGCACCAGATAGAGCAGATACTTTAAAAAACATTATTCAACATACTCAACCAGACATATTTATAGTTAATGAATTGTTTTCTAGTTTTGGAGCTAACTTAATTATGACAAAGGCTTTAAATGTAGACGGTGTTTCTTACTATAGTCAAGCTGTTTTTCAAAATAATAATGGAAGTGATACGGATAATCATCTATTTTACAATCATGATAAATTAGGTTTTTTAGAACAGAACAACATCAATGCAAATACTCGAGCAATAAGTGAATATATTCTTTACTATAAAGACCCTAGTTTAGCTCAGACTAATGATACTGCTTTTCTTTATTTATATGGGTGTCATTTAAAAGCCGGTCAAGCTATAGATGTTTCTACTGGGGGAGGAAATACATTAACAAACGGAGAAAGAAGAGCGTTAGCTGTAATGGCTCTAAAAAATTATTTAACCAATAACAGTAGAACCCAAAATGTTATTGTAGGGGGAGACATGAATATGTATGACAGTGGTGAAGAGTGTTATACAAATATGACTACTGGAGGAACTGTTGATCTTTTTGACCCGATCGGACAAGCAGGCGCTTGGCATAATTCAGTTAGCTTTAAAGGTATTCACACTCAGAGTACTAGAGCAGTTGGAGCTCAGACCTACGGAGGAGGCTCTACTGGAGGACTAGACGATCGTTTCGATATGATTTTCGTTTCTAATGATGTTCTGAATGGTTCTCAAGGAGTTCAATATTTGGCTAATTCGTACAGGGCTGTTGGTCAAGACGGGGATCACCGTAACCTTTCTGTAAATGATGGTGTAAATTCAGATGTTCCTCAAGACGTCGCCAACTCTTTGTTTTTTATGAGCGATCATTTGCCTGTTTTATTGGAAGTTCAAGTTGGAGGTCCAGTTAGTGTACAAGTTAAAGAAAGCGTTATTTCAGACTTTCGTTTTAATTCTAATAGTAAATTATTAACTATTGCGTTGGAGAAAGAATTTCAGAAGATAGACTTGAGTATTATTAGCTTATCTGGACAACAAATTTCGAATAAAGTTTATCATCAGACTTCTGGTATCTCGGAATATTTTAATGAGCTAACTGCAGGGATTTATTTGGTGAGTATTATCGCAGATGGGGAGCCAGTTTCGGCTAAAGTAATGGTCTACTAAACTGATCTTCTCATTTTCTTTACTTCTATCTGAGAAGGGGTTATTAATATCAATGATTAGTTTTTTGCTTTTTGTCTGATAAAAAAAGACCAAGTAATTATTTTGTTTAAAGCGAAAATTATTTTGTCAGTGCCTTAAAGAAAAAGAAACAAACTATTTATTTCGAATACTAATTTTTCTGTAGAAAGAGATGGTTAAGAACATATAATTGTCCTTGTCTTTTGGATCTCCACGTTGTAAACCACTTGAGGTATTGTTTAGCCCATCGTTCTTAGGAGAAGGGTCTGCAAGATATGCAGCAACATTGCCATTTGCAGCTTTAATAAGTGAATTGTCGTAGTAATTGGTGCTTACATCATCTATATAGTCAGAGAAGGTAAAGCGATGTGACAATTCTAATTTTAAGCCAGTATTTCTATCTATAGACTTTCTAAAGCCTACTCCCATCGGAATAGCAATAGTTGCTCGCTTATATTTCTTAGGCCCTCCAGACAGCCCTTGTCCTTCTGTACCAAGGTTTCTAAGTGCTACTTTAGCTCCATTAGGACCTAGGCCTTTTGGGTTAAAGAAAACGACTCCTATTCCAGCAACACCATAGATGCCTACATTAAGGCTTTTTAGTCCTAGTTTTTTTCCTGTTGATGTTTTTACGCCGTAAATGTTTCCTATTTTTTCTTTTAAAAATTGGAATTCTCCAGTAACACTAAGTTCATAAAGGTTAGATGTAAAGTTTAAGTTTCTGTGGTTACGAAAACGCTCTTGGGTTAAAGCATCGTCTCCTGAAACTCTTGCAAAGTAGAAGCTAGGTCTAATTGCGATTTTGTCAGCTAAATAATATTGGTAAGTAAGGTGAGCAACATATCTTGTTTTTACGAATTCTAAATCCCAAACAAAATTAGACCCCACTTGATCTCTCCCTCCTAAATCTCCTAGGAAATTTGAAGCTCCTATTCCAGCAGTTAATTCTACTCTTTGTGTTCTCCAAGCATTACTATTGTAAAAACCTTGCGCATTAATAGCTCCGATAGACAATATTAAAAAAAGATAGGTAAAAAATGTCTTCACTTACAACGAAATAGATTAAGAACAAATATATTGTTTAATTATTTAACTTTCAAGTCTTTTTAAGCTGATTTTACACAAAAAAAGCCAACTTAGCAAATGTAAGTTGGCTTTAATAAAAAGTTTTAAAAAAAAAATTATGGTTGAGGTACTCCTCCAATGCCATTAGGCATATTAGTTGGCATTTCTGTATTGGCAGCTCCACTTTCAATTTCTGTGTTTGCACTTCCTGAGTTTGAAGATCCACTATTTAAGAACATGACAGAGATTAAGCATAATGCTGCTATTCCTCCAGCTAAGTACCAAGTTACTTTCTCTATTGTTTCAGTAGACTGAGACGCTCCCCCAAGTTGGTTTGTTACTCCAAAACTTTGATCTAGTCCTCCTCCTTTAGAGTTCTGAACCATTACTACTACTATAAGCATAATGCTTGCTAGAATTATAATAACTGCAATTAAAATATGCATGTTTTTATTTGTTATATTGTTGTTTTTCTTTTAGAAATCGTATTCGGCTAGCAAAGAAAGTCTTTTTTTCTGGATTTTTCAAACTCAACTGCTCATAAATTTCAATTGCCTTAGCAATTTGTCCTTGCTTTGCGTAAATTGTTGCTAAAGTTTCTGTTACAAATTGAGTATTTGCTACCAAACTCATCTTTGCCATCTCACTTGGAGAGACAACTGATGAACTAATTTTTTCTTTGTTTTTTGAGTCGCTTAAGAAATTATTGATGATGGAAGGTTTAGATCGAATCTCTTTTTTATATGTTGGCTTATCAAACCAATTGATAAAAGTTCTTTCTTGTTCTTCTTCTACAATTATTTCTTTCTTCTCAACCTCTTCTGTATAATTTTTTTCTTCTTTTAAATAGTCATTAATGTCTATTTGAATACTAGAGTTTATGGCTTCGTTGAGTATGTTTTGCTCTAGCTCATTAAAGTCTTCTGGAGTATTAACTTTTATGTCAACCTTATTAGCTTCTATTGTGTTTTCAATATCTTTTTCAGGTACTGACAATGGTTTTTCTTCAGCCTCTATAATAATGGACTCATGTTCTGTTATTTGCTTTTGAAGCTTTTTTTGAAATAAAATTTCATAGATTTTTTTTCTATCGCTAACAACTAAAGCGCATTTTTCTAACTGTAGTTCAAGTTTAATGTCATTATGTAAATGCAAGTACTTACAGTAAACAAGTTGTAATATTCCACTATATGGATTTTCCTCTACGATTGATCGTAAATTTAAAGCATCAGCATTCATTAGCGCAACATCGTTGTGCAGGTAGTTTGCTATATTTTCCTTGTTAAATACCATTACCAGTCTCCTCCAAATGATTTATCAAAAATAGCTTGTATTATTTGTTCTATTACCTCTCCTTGTAAACTTTCTTCTTGGACTGAAAAATTTAATGAGCTATCAAAATCGGAGAAAAAGACGAATCGTTCATTTTCAAATATGACACTGTCTTGATCATTCTTTTTATAGATACAACTCGCTTGTACAGCCATTGTAAACCTGTTTTGTGCAGCGTTTTCAGAGTTTGCTTGAATACTTATGGGGTTAACCTTGTAGTCAACAATTTCGCCGTAAATTTCCCAATCTCCTTTTTCGGTAACTAAAGACAGTTTAGTTTGTGACTGCATCAAGTCTTTTAAACTTTCAGTAAAAAAATTACTTGTATTAGCACTCGCTAAAGAAGACCTGTTTTCAAAATAGCCAATTTGTATGGTTTTACCTGGTATTTCTTCACCTCCTTTACCTCCAGCTTTAAATGAAAACTGAGGTATAGCACAGCCGCTCAAAACAAGAGTTAATAAAAAAGCGATATAGATGATGTTTTTCATTTCGTAATTTCGTACTCTTTTATTTTTCTGTAAAGGGTGCGTTCTGATATGCCTAATTCTTTTGCAGCGTGTTTTCTTTTTCCTTTATGCTTTGCTAATGCTTTTATAATTAGTTCTTTTTCTCTTGCTTCTAAAGATAATGACTCTTCAACTTCTTCATGCTCTTCAATAGCTTCTTCATAATCATCATTATAAAAAGAACTTCGATCTATCCCAGTTGGATAGGTGATAGAGGGAGAAGAGGTTTGATGATCTCCAGTATAACTAGGTAATAAGTTGTCTTCAGAAAGATTATCAAAATCATTACTGCCTTTTATTAACTGCGCAACTGCCTTTTTAGTATCTGCTAGCTCTTTTTTTAGGTCAACAATAATTTTTAAAATTAAATCTTTATCTATGTTCTCTAATTTTGAGTTTCCGTCAAAATTATGTCCTCTTAGACTAGGTAAATTTTGTTCACTATCTTTTGGTAAGTATTTTAATAGGATTTCTCGAGTAATCATTCGTTCCTTTTCTATCACCGAAATTTGCTCCGTTAAGTTTCTTAATTGTCGAATGTTACCAGGCCATCTGTAACCATTTAGTATAGGGATAGCATCATCAGTTAACCGAATGGTAGGCATTCTGTATTTATCAGCAAAAGTAGAAGAGAACTTTCTAAATAGTAAGTGAACATCTTCTCTTCGTTCTCTAAGAGGCGGAAGTGAGATAGGAACAGTGCTTAAACGATAAAATAAATCTTCTCTGAACTTATTATTCTTTATGGCTTGTGCTAAGTTTTCATTAGTAGCGGCTATTATTCTAACGTCAGTTTTTATAACCTTAGAAGAACCTACTTTCATAAACTCTCCAGTTTCTAAAACTCTTAGTAATCTTACTTGAGTTTGTAGCGGGAGCTCTCCAGTTTCATCTAAAAAAATAGTCCCTCCATTAGCAACTTCAAAATACCCTTTTCTACTTCCTTGAGCTCCGGTAAAAGCTCCTTTTTCATGTCCAAATAATTCCGAATCTATCGTTCCTTCGGGTATTGCGCCACAGTTTACTGCGATGTATTCGTTATGCTTACGTGCGCTATATTGATGAATAATTTGAGGTATAATCTCTTTACCAACTCCACTCTCCCCAGTTATAAGTACTGAAATATCTGTAGGAGCTACTTGTAAGGCAACATCTAATGCCCTGTTTAATCCTGGTGAATTACCAATGATACCAAAACGTTGTTTTACTTGTTGTATGTTACTATTCATAGTAGTCGTTTTAGTTTAATACTTCTCCAATCAATGTCGCAGAAGAGCAATCAATAATTTTTACATTAATATATTCTCCTTTTTTTACTCCTTCCTTAGGGAATACGACATAAAAATTTTCTGAGGTTCTGCCGCTGTATTGTTCTTTGTTTTTCTTTGGAACTCCTTCTACTAAAACTTCATAAGTTTTTCCAATAGCCTTTTGATTTTCTTCAAGTGCATTCTGACGGTGAATGGCTACAATTTCACTCAATCTTTTTTTCTTAATCTCTAATGGGACATTGTCCTCAAATTTTCTTTCAGCTAATGTTTTAGGACGCTCAGAATAATAATACATGTAGGCTAAGTTAAATTTAACCTGCTCAAAAAGTTTAATCGTATCCTGATGGTTTTCTTCTGTTTCGTCACAAAAGCCAGCAATGATATCTGTAGATATTCCACAGTTAGGTATAATTTCTTGAATTCTATTAATGCGTTCTAAGTACCATTCTACCGTATGGTTACGATTCATTTTCTTAAGCATTTCATTGCTTCCGGACTGAATGGGTAAGTGAATATAATCACAAATGTTTTTGTACTTAGCCATCATGTGTAAGACTTCATCAGTCATGTCTTTTGGGTGAGAGGTAGAAAAACGAACTCTTAATTCTGGAGATACTTTTGCTACCATTTCCATTAACTGAGCAAAAGTTGTCGTTGGAATGTCAGGGTTTTCTATTTCGCCTTTCTTAGAAATGTTCCATCTATAGCTATCTACATTCTGTCCCAATAAAGTAACTTCTTTGTATCCGTTCTCAACAAGTTCTCTAGCTTCAGCAACTATCGATAACGGATTTCGACTTCTTTCTCTTCCTCTTGTAAACGGAACAACACAAAAGGAACACATATTATCGCAACCCCTTGTAATGGAAATAAATGCCGTAACTCCATTTTGTGAAAGTCTAACTGGACTAATGTCTGCATAGGTCTCATCTCTAGATAGTAATACATTTACTGCTCTTTGTCCTCCTTCTACTCCCTCTAATAAACTTGGTAAATCTCGATAAGCATCTGGGCCTACTACTAAGTCAACCAATTTCTCTTGCTCTAATAAAGTGTCTTTTAGACGCTCAGCCATACAGCCTAAAACGCCTATTATTAAGCCTGGTTTTGACTTTTTTTGTTTTTTAAAGATATGTAAACGTTGACGAACAGTTTGCTCAGCTTTATCTCGAATAGAACAAGTATTAACTAAAATAACGTCAGCTTCTTCAAAATCTCTAGTTGTATCGTAACCTTCTTTTTTTAAGATAGACGCAACGACTTCACTATCCGAAAAGTTCATAGCACATCCATAGCTCTCTAAAAATAGTTTTTTGGAATCGCTTTTATTTGTAGGTTGAACTAATGTAGCTGTTCCTTGAAGCGTCTCGTTTATTTCTTTACTCATTAATTAATGTCTAATTTAAAGTGTAAAGGTAATTATTATAAAGAAGCTGACAAAATGACATTCAACAAAAAAAGCCCATTAAGATTTTCTTAATGGGCTTTTTTTAATTAAAAGCAAATAATTAATCAATAGAGGTGTAATAAATCTTATCTCCGTCCTCATCTTCCGTTGCGAATTCTTTATTCTTTAGAAGTATAATAGTCGCCTTTTCAATTTCTTCACTTCCGAAAAATTGAAATTTTGTAATTAATTCTTCTTTGTTGTCCGAGAATTCCCAAGTACCGGAAAAAGAAAAAGAAAAGTTAGGATCAGTTGATGTTAGTATCATGGTACCATCTTTTTTAAATTCTACTTCAGAATCATCATCACCTTCTTCAATGTTACCATTGCTAAGTTCGTATCTGTCAACTTTCCATTTTCCTGTCAGCCTAGCTTTTTTACTCATTAAAGAAAAACCTGGTCCTTCTTCATATTTTTTACAACTTGGAGTAGAAATAGCTCCTAAAGCCATCATTGCAATTAATGACAGAGATAATACTTTTTTTTTCATAATACTTAGTTATTTTAATTAGAATGTAAATTTATCATAAATTATGCCATAATGATTGGGGGTGAGGGATTTATTTTATAATTTTCATAGTGTTATTTAGTAGAGGTAATAAACTATTTTTAACATAAGATTTGAACAATGCCATTTATTTTTATTCCTTTGCAGGTTGAATCGAGAATTTTAAAACCTAAATAATAAATAATTATGGCACAAAACTTAGTAATAGTAGAGTCACCAGCAAAAGCTAAAACCATAGAAGGTTATTTAGGTAAAGATTTTATAGTAAGGTCTAGTTTTGGTCATGTTAGAGATCTTGCGAAAAAAGGAGAAGCAATTGACATTGAGAATAACTTTACTCCTAATTACGAAGTTTCAGAGGATAAAAAGAAAGTTGTAGCTGAACTTAGAAAATTATCTAAAGCTGCTAAGATCGTTTGGTTAGCAACGGATGAGGATCGAGAAGGAGAGGCTATTTCTTGGCATTTACAAGAAACATTAAAGTTAAAAGACGATAAAATAAAGAGAATTACGTTTAATGAGATTACAAAAAGTGCCGTTCAAAAAGCAATTGAATCTCCGCGTAATATAGATATAGATCTTGTAAATGCTCAGCAAGCAAGAAGGATTTTAGATCGTATTGTTGGTTTTGAGCTTTCTCCTGTATTGTGGAAAAAAGTTAGACCATCATTATCAGCTGGAAGAGTTCAGTCAGTTACCGTTAGAATTATTGCAGAGAGAGAGCGTGAAATAGAAAAATTTGGTTCTACTAGTTCTTATAGAGTTGTTGGAGATTTTATAACCAATGGAAAAGTTTTTAAAGCAGAGATCTCTAAAAACTTTAAAACAGAAAAAGAAGCAGAAGAGTTCGTAAATAAATGTAAGAACGCTGATTTTACTGTAAATAGTTTAGAAAAAAAGCCTGCAGTAAGAAAGCCAGCTCCTCCCTTTACAACTTCGACTTTACAACAAGAAGCAAGTCGAAAATTAGGTTATAACGTTGCTAGAACAATGCAGTTAGCCCAGCGTTTATACGAGGCAGGTCTAATTACTTATATGAGAACAGATTCTTTAAACTTATCTGATTTTGCAATTAAAAATGCAACTGATGAGGTAAAGTCTGCTTATGGAGATGAATACTCTAAAACAAGAAAGTTTAAAACAAAAGCTGGAGCACAAGAAGCGCACGAGGCCATAAGGCCAACAAACTTTGCAGTGCATAGTGCTGGAGCTGATGCTCAACAACAACGTTTATATCAACTCATCTGGAAAAGAACGATTGCTTCTCAAATGTCTGAAGCGCAATTAGAAAAAACTAAAATTACTATAGACATAAGCACAACTTCAGAAAAGTTTATTGCAAGTGGAGAAATAGTTAAGTTTGATGGATTCTTAAAAGTTTACCTTGAAGGTAATGATGATGAGAATGAAGATGACCAAAAAGGAATTTTGCCTAATGTTAAAACAGGGGATCATTTATCATCCGATTTGATTACTGCAACGCAACGTTTTACCAGACCTCCAGCAAGATATACGGAAGCATCCTTAGTTAAGAAATTAGAGGAATTAGGAATAGGAAGACCTTCTACTTATGCACCTACTATTAGTACTATTCAGAAAAGAGGTTACGTTGAACGTAAAGAAAAAGAAGGTCAAGAAAGAAATTATACCCAGTTTATTGTTCAGAATGGAACAGTAGAAAAGAAAATAAATACAGAAGTATTTGGAGCAGATAAGAATAAGTTGATGCCAACAGATATTGGTATTGTTGTCAATGATTTCTTAATAGAGCATTTTGAAAAAGTATTGGATTATAACTTTACTGCTAACGTAGAAAAAGAGTTTGATGATATTGCCCAAGGTTTAATGGAGTGGACTCAAATGTTGAAGAAGTTTTACTCTCCTTTTCATAAAAACATAGAACATACATTAGAACATTCAGATAGAGCAAGTGGAGAGCGTATTTTAGGAGTTCATCCTGAATCTGGTAGACAAATAAGTGTTCGTATCGGTAAGTTTGGTCCTATGGCTCAAATAGGAGCTCAAGATGATGAAGAGAAACAATATGCTAGCTTACAAGCAAACCAGTCTTTAGGGAACATTACTTTACAAGAAGCATTAGATTTATTTTTACTACCAAAAGATTTAGGAACTTATGAAGAAGAGCCAGTATCTGTTGCAAATGGGAGATTTGGTCCTTACGTAAAATTTGGAACAGGATTTATTTCATTACCTAAAGGTGAAAACCCTTTAGATGTAGATTTAGAAAGAGCGATAGAATTAATTTTAGAGAAACAAAAAGCGGACGCGCCAATTGCTGAGTATGAGGGGTTGCCTGTTCAAAAAGGAACTGGAAGATTTGGCCCTTTTATTAAATGGAATAATATTTTTATTAACGTCAATAAAAAATATGATTTTGATAATTTGTCTAACGATGATATTGTTGAGTTAATTGAAGTTAAAAAACAAAAAGAGATTGATAAAGTAATTCACAATTGGGAAGAAGAAGGGATACGAGTAGAAAAGGCTAGATGGGGAAGGTTTAATATTCTTAAGGGAAAAGTTAAAATAGAATTGCCTAAAACTACTGAAGCTGCAAAATTAACTTTAGATCAAGTAAAGACAATTATAGAAGAGAATGCTCCGAAGAAGAAAGCAAGAAAAGCTCCTGTAAAAAAGAAGGCTGTCGCTAAAAAGAAAGCTCCTGTAAAAAAGAAAAAATAATCGAAATGTTGTACAAGTTACAATGTGCAGCTTACACTAACGACAATGGATATTAGTATATATTTTGAAAAACTGACGCTACCTTCTGATTTTAAAAAAGGAACATTGGGAGATTATACTACTTTTTATAGCGGAGATGTTTTTCCTGATTTAGAAGATGTAAATATTGCTATTTTGGGGGTGGAAGAAGAGAGAGGGACTACTAATAAAGGTTGCGCAAAGTCGCCAAATGTTATTAGAAAAGAACTTTATGACTTATACACTCCTGACGAAGAACTTAAGTTAATTGACTTAGGTAATATTATGGCTGGAGCAACTAAAGAGGATACTTATTTTGCTGTAAGAGATGCTGTAGAACAATTAATTAAGAAAAATATATTTGTAATTATTTTAGGAGGTAGTCAAGATTAGACTTATGCCAATTATAAAGCCTATGAAAAATTAGAACAGACGGTTAATGTTACTTTAATCGATAACCAGTTTAATTTAGGAGAGGTTGAAAACGAAATTAGCTCTAAGGAGTATTTAAATAAGGTAATTTTACATCATCCTAATTATTTGTTTAATGCAAGTGTAATAGGGTATCAAACTTATTTTGTTCCTCCAAAAGAGAAAAAATTAATGGAGGATTTATTTTTTGATATTTATCGATTAGGAGAATTACAAGCTGACATAACCAAGACTGAACCTATCGTTAGAAATGCAGATATGATTAGCTTAAATGTTTCGGCTATTCGAGGTTCAGATTTTAAAGCAAATAAGAACTCAACTCCAAATGGATTTTACGCAGAACAAATCTGTCAAATCATGCGGTATGCTGGAATGAGTGATAAATTATCTAGTATTGGTTTGTATGAGTTTAATTCTTCTCTTGATGACAAATCAGGGCTTTCTGCCCAATTAATGGGGCAAATGGTGTGGTGTATTTTAGATGGTTTTTTGAATCGTAAAAAAGATTTTCCAGTTGGAACAAAAGAGAATTACACCAAGTACAGAATTCATGTAGAAAACACTGAACATGAATTAGTGTTTTATAAAAGTGATTTGTCAGATCGTTGGTGGATGGAAATTCCTTACCCACCTCATGAAAGAGTTCGTTTTGAACGTCACCATCTAGTCCCTTGTAATTATCAAGATTATTTAGATGCTAGTCAGAACCATATACCAGACATTTGGTGGAAGACTTATCAAAAGTTACAATAATCAAAAAAGGCTTAAAATTAATTTTAAGCCTTTTTTGATTATAATTATTTTTTAAAACTTAATACACCATAGAACAGAAATATTCGTAGGTCTAGTTTCATTTCCTCCATTATTACCAGAATTAAATTGTGGAATATCTGTGGTATGTAAATGATTTCCTGTCGTACTAGAGTTAAATGCTCCAATATTAACTGAATGAGAGTGGTTTCCTGTAGTTGAAGAATTAAATGCTGCAATATTTACTGTATGGTTATGATTTCCATCTGTCGAAATAGTATGTGTGTGAGCTAAGCAAGAACTGTTTAACCTTCCCATAAAATTTCCAATTGTCCCTTGCCCATTAAATAGGTTCCCACAAGTAGTTGGAGCAGCGGTGTTTGCATTTGTAGTACTTTGAGAAAGATTATCGTCAAAAGGGACATAGGTAGAAGAGTTGAAAGTAGAAATTCCGCCAGTTCGACTTCCGTGATTATGACTTCCATTAGTAGTTGTTGCTGTGTTAGGTGGGTCAACACTATGAGCATGATTCCCTGAAAGGTTTGTGCTGGTATTAGGTGGGTCAATACTATGTAAATGATTTCCCGCAGAATTAGAGTTTGTAGCAGGAGGGTTTACGGAGTGGTTATGAGTTAGGGTTTGATTGGCTTGCTTTGTTCCAACAGCATCACCTGTTGTTCCATCCCCTCTGTCTGTTCTTGTTGCAGCATCTAAATCTGTCCCTTGACCGTTATCTACACCTCTCAAAAACTGACCAGTGTAATTAGGTAAATTAAAGGTTGTAGATCCATTACCATTACCATACATTGTTCCAATTGCTCCAAATAAGTCTGCGTATGTAGTTCTGCTTATAGCGCTTCCATCACAAATAAGGTATCCACTTGGAACAGAACTTCCTGCATGAGCATTTACTGTTCCAGGTGGTACTGCATTAGAAACAGCAGTGTTAATTAGTGGTGTCAAGTCTATGCTGATTGTTCCTCCTCCGTCTAAAATGTTAAGGCTGTTTCCACTTAATGAGATACTAGTGTTGTACTCGTTTGTTGGATTGCTATCTGCATCATTGATTGAAACTGTTCCTCCTCCATTAGAAAGAGTAACGTTACTTCCAGAAGAAGTTAGTGTTTGTAGTTCGTTAGTAATGGATCCATCAGTTTCGGTGTAATTAAGAGGTGTCCCG
>JAGXIB010000212.1 GCA_024635865.1 Flavobacteriales bacterium | reverse complement strand
TAAGAGACAGGGAGTAGGAGGTGCATTATATGTGCTAACATAGATTATGTCAGCAATTGGTTTAAGTTTATTCTTATAAGTTAATAAAACAGTCTTTGAGTTATTAATTTTGGAGCAATAAAGTGATTTATATAAAGAGTTTAACCTCTTTTTATTATTCTTGTTGTTAGTGTTCTTTTCTAAAGTAGATGAAAGTAATTGATCAAGTTTTTGGTTCAGTTTTGTTTCTTTATTATCACTCCAACACCAAAAATAATGTGTACCATCTTTTACTTCCTTAGATACAATATCATACATCTGGTGTTCAAATTCAAATTCTTTAGAATGTTTCCATTTTAATTTTGATTCTATCTCTTGGTCTGTAAATTTTAATAAAACAAGTTCATCTTTTTTTGTTTTAGAAATAAGCATATGCTTTACCTCTCTTCTAACTTGCCTTCTTTGATAATGTAGCCAAGAATAGGTAACAGTTATTGGAACGGTTAAACAAAAGAGGAGTAATATGCTAATTAGGTTAATTTTCAAGATTAATTTTATAAATCGAGTTTAAAATTAAACAAAATAAATTTGAATCAGACAATTTCTATTATAATTCGGGGCTTGATTTTTCTTTTCTACTTTTATAATATTAGAAGGTCTAGTAATAATGTGTTTCGCTTATCTTAATTCTTTATAACCTTTACAGTCTCAATGTCTCCATTTTTAAACTGAAGAGAAATAATGTAAATACCAGATTTCCAATTTTCTAAGAAGTTAATGTTTAGAATGTTTCTGCCAAGTTCAACTTCTTGTTCTAATGTTTTTAGAGGTTGTCCAAGGTAGTTTTTAATACTGATATCAACGGTTTGCTTTTCGTTACTTAGTAAGTTTAGTTCTATTCTTTTACTAAAAGGGTTAGGGTGAACTCTTTCAATACTATTGTTTGGAGAAGTGTAATTAACTCCTGTTGCTTTATGATAAGCTTTGTAAAAGTTAGGTATTCCATATCCATTTAAAGAGTCTGGAGCATTAAATTGATCAGAGCTTTCTTCAATTAACTGTTTTATTTCCATATTAGAATATTGAGGTAATCCTTGCCATAAACATGCCGCCATTCCAGTAGTCATTGGAGCACTAAATGACGTTCCACTTCCTCTCTCTATGTTTCCTGACCCTGGAGAGATAAAATAAGTATCCCAACCAACCGAAGCTATATTAGGTTTTATATCACCATCAGAAGATGGACCTACGCTACTGAAAGCTCCTCGTTCTCCATTTTCATTGACAGCAGCAATAGTTAAAACACTGTCTGCATCAGCAGGAGTAGAAATGTACTTCCAACTCGATTGGCCACTATTACCTGCACTAGTCACTAGTAAAATTCCTTTACTTGCAGCAATGTCTGAAGCAATAGCAATTCTAGTTGTATTCCCATCTAAATCCGCATAAGTATGATTTTGGGTGGAGTCATCAAAATTTAGGTACCCTAAAGAAGTATTGATTAAATCAACTCCTGCTGAGTCTGCATATTCTGCAGCTGCTACCCAATTATCTTCTTCTACAATGAGCTCACTTCCGGCATCTTCACTCCTCAGTAGGTGAAAGCTTGCCTTTGGTGCCGTTCCATAATACTCTCCTGGAATATTTCCTGCAATAATGGATAAGACTGCTGCACCATGATAATGATCTTCATAAACAGACTCTTCTCTCGAAACAAAATCTCTAGTACTTAAAACCCTGTTTTCACTAAATAAATGTCCTAATCCGGGCATTGTGTTTACATTTAAAAAACCTGCATCAATGATAGCAATGTGCATGCCTTGGCCATTAAATCCGAGTTCATGTAATCGTTGGACTTTATGTAAATTTATTTGGTTAAATGTTTTTCCGTAATGGTAATTGGGGATATTGTAAGTAGAAGCAATGGCTTGTTTTGTTGTTGGCTGAATAGCAGTAAAAGTTTCATCATAATATATTGGAGCATATTGAACATTCTTTATCGAATTGATGAAAGAGACCGAGTTAAGGACATTAATATTGGCAGAGTCATTGGTGCTTATAGTAATAGCATTGAACCATTTCGAAGAGTTTTGTAGGTAAAACAATCCACTATTTAATACAGAATCAATATAGATTTGATTAACAGGAAGATCTTGTTCTATAATAGGAATGTTTTGTCGTTTTCTCCTTTCAATTGCTCTTTCAGATAGAAAATCAGAAGGGTTATTAATAGAGTAGGGACTACTTAATTTGTCAGTAAACTGAACCCAAAATTTAATAGTGTCATTCTGCGAAAATGAAAATAATGGAATTAAAATAAAAATAACTAGAAGGTGTTTAATTCCCATATCCTATTAATTTCATTTCTAATTCAGTTCCTTCATTAATGTCTTCTTTGTCAAAAAAGTTAATGTCTAAATCAATTTTCTCTTTGTAAACTAACCCAATATTTTTGGCATAAACTTCATTTGCAGTTTGATATTCAATAGCATTAATGTTTTCTTGTTGAATAACTGTTACGGTAGAATCAAAGTTGAAGTTGTTAAGATTATAATTTTCGTGTAGGTTGCTATATTCGTAAAGCAGCTCGTCTTGATTGTTGAAGGCATTTCCATTCCAAATCTGATTCTTTTTTACTGGAAAGACTAACTTATTAAAATTAATATTTTCTTCTGTTTGTTGGAATAAGGTAGGGCTAATTGTTCTAGTCCATACGTCTTTTATTTCCCAATTTTCGTTGGTGTTTGATCTCCAGAAACGTTCAAATCGATAATTGTTGTCTTCTATTTCTAAGGCTACTTCTTCTTTTAATAAATAATGTAGAGTATCGTGTACACCTGTAGAAGTATGTGTGATTTCTCTTACTTCATATTCAGCCCAAGTTCCAACCTCTGTGGGAATATAGTCGTAGTGAAAGTTAACGCTAGAGGCTTTATCCTCTTTTTTACAATAAGTAAATAAAAAAAAAGGGATGAATATGTAGAGGATGTGTTTCAAAAATAATAGTTAAGTTATTTAATAAAGATAACGAAAAATTAACGCAAATTATTGTATCGAACCTATTACTAGGTTAATCTTTATACCAACTAGCATATTTTACATAATTATCGGCTATTCTAGCAATCTCACCTTCGATTAAATTTTGACTCACTGCTTTTATTTTCTTGGCAGGAATTCCTGCATAAATAAATCCAGATTCTGTTATTGTCCCCTGAGTAAGTATTGCCCCAGCAGCAACAATTACATGTTCATCTATAATACAATCATCCATTACGATTGCTCCCATACCAATAAGAACATTATCTTTTATTGTACACCCGTGGACGATAGCATTATGACCTATGGAAACGTTATTTCCAATAACAGTAGAAGATTTTTTATAGGTGCAATGGACAATTGCTCCATCTTGGACATTTACTTTGTTTCCAAATCTAATTTGATTTACGTCTCCTCGAACTACACTGTTGAACCAGAAGCTACACTCATCTCCACAAATTAAATCCCCTATAATTGTCGCGTTTTCTGCAATGTAACAATCCTTTCCAAAATTTGGCGTTTTGTTATTAATGGTTTTAATTAATGACATGAAATGTTTAAAATAAAAAGTAAAGTTTATTATTTTACCTTCCCATCAACGTACTTCTCTTCTCTATTTTGAGATCCATCAGCATTATAGTATACCCAAGTTCCTATGCGTTGATAATCGTAAGTATCTTTATTGTAGATTAAGTTTCCTTTTGTTTTCTTACCTCCACCTGGATAGTACTCATTAAAAGAATAGTTCAACTTTCTTTTATGTGTTAGTTCCATTAATGATGATGGTGTCTCATCTTCATAGTAAAAGCGTTTTGCAACATGGTACATTAATCGTTTATTATATTCTTCATAATATTTCATTTTTCCGTTAGGGTAGTAGTCGATCCAAAGTTTTGGAGAACCTTCTACATACTTCACTTGAGATTTTATAGTCCCATCATCATAGTAGACAGTTAATTTAGCTCTGAAGTTGTCGATGTTTGTGAACTCTCTTTCAATGGCTCCATTTGGATAGAAGTTTTTGTATATTTTTAACTGACCTTCAACATAATAACCTCGGTGAATCATTTTACCATTTGTATAAAAATCTTCAATCCACCCATTTACAGCATAACCTCTTTTCATTCGAACAGAATCTCCATTTAAAGCAAGGTTTAAAGGTTCGTAATGCGTTATACCATAGGTTTCGTCTACGAAGTCCTCAGTAAATACTGGTTCTTTTGCGATTTGATCCTCAAGGTTTTGTTGACCTGTTGCGTTTAAAATAAAAGCAAGAACAAAAAGTATAGGTAATAAATAATTTGTCATAAGTTATTCGTTTTAAGTACCGAAATGTACTAAATACAACCGTAAATATACTAAATTAAGAGTTTTATTAAAATAAACGAATACCTTTTTTCGAAAAAAGTTAAATTCTTGTTCGCTTAGGTTAAAACTTGATAGGTTATAAGGCTTCCTAAGTAGGCAATTGCTGTAAAAACTATAAATTGTAAAATAGCTACTTTCCAAGTTCCAGTTTCTTGCTTAACGATGGCTAAAGTGCTCATACACTGCATTGCAAAAACGTAGAAAACAATTAAAGATAGTGCAGTAGGTAGACTAAATTTAATCATCTTTTCTTTAGAGGAGCTACCTTCGATGCTGTAGATTGTTTCCATAGTCGAAACAAATACTTCTCTTGCTGCAAAAGAAGTAACTAAGGCTATTCCTATTTTCCAATCAAAACCTAAAGGTTTAATGGCGGGTTCAATTGATTTCCCTATATAACCTATGTAAGATTTTTCTAAAAGTTCAGAACTTTTCATTCGTTCAAGTTGTTCAGAAGAGTAATCGGAGATAAAAGCTTCATTTTTGTATTTAAGGTTGATTTTTTCTCGTTCGCTTTGAGGGCCAAAAGAAGATAGAAACCATAGGAAAACAGAAACAATAACGATTATTTTGCCTGCTTCTTTTATAAATGTTTTTCCTTTGTTTAACATAGAAAAAGTTACATTTCTAAAACTTGGAATTTTAAAGTTGGGTAACTCTAAAATAAAAGAAGATTCTTTGTCTTTTTCCATGAATGAGTTGATAACAATAGCGACGAGTAAACTTATAACTATTCCTAATAAGTATAACCCCATCATAAATAAGCCTTGTAAATTGATGATACCAAACAAATATTTTTCTGGAACTATATAGGAGACTAAAAAAATGTAAACTGGAAGTCTTGCAGAACAACTCATTAAAGGGGTAATAAACAGAGTGATAAATCGTTCTTTTTTACTTTCAATATTTCGAGTAGCCATTATTGCTGGAACGGCACAAGCAAAACCTCCTACAAGTGGGATTATTGATTTTCCATTCATGCCAAAATAACTTAAAGCTTTATCCGAAATAAAACTAATTCGACTCAAATAACCAGTATCTTCAAGTATGGTTATAAAACCAAAAAGAAGCATTATTTGTGGTAAAAAAATAATCGTACCTCCAATACCAGCTAGTAAACCGTCAACTACAAAACTCCTGATATAGCCTTCTGGTATTAATGACCCTAGACTTTCTGAAATGAACTCCATTCCATTTTCAATCCATTCCATTGGATATCCAGAAAGAATAAACACCGTTTGAAATAAAGTAAAGAATACAATAAAAAATATAATTGAACCATAAATAGGGTGGGTGACTAGTTTTTCAATTTTCTCTCTTTTCTTTTCTTTTTGTAAAGTGACCTGAACAGTATCTCTAACAACCTTATTTATTTTAGTATATCGATTATTAATTTCAAATAATTCAGCTGCATGTTTATTGTAGTTAAATTGTTTAATCTCTCTATCAAAATTAGGTTTAGACCAATTGTATTCATCCGCATTATTTAATAGTTTAAAAGCTGCAAATTTGTTTTTATTTTCTAGATTTTTTGAAATTTGATTCGTAATTTCAATCGCTACTTCTGGGATAGATATAAATGGTTCTGAGATTTTAAAATTATCTTCATCTAGTTGATCGATAAAAGCCTGAAATCCCTTCTTTAATTTAGCGCTGACCGATAAAATCTTAGTGTCTAATTGTTCACTTAAAGAATTAAGGTTAATTTTAATCCCTTTACTATTTAATTCGTCTTCCATGTTGAGAAGAATTAAACAGGGAACACCTAAGTCTAAGACTTGCGTAGCAAGAAATAAGTTTCTTTTTAAATTTGTTGCATCTAAAACGATAATAATTAAATCAGGAAAAGAGGGGTGAGACTTGTCTAATAAAATATCTTGAACAATTTGTTCATCTTCAGATTTTGAGGAAAGACTATACGTTCCAGGTAAATCTATTAATTCAACTTTGCCTTTTTTTGGTAGGGTTATAAAACCAGACTTTTTGTTAACTGTTACTCCTGGGAAGTTTCCAACTTTTTGATTTAGACCAGTTAAGAGATTAAAAATCGTAGTTTTTCCACAGTTTGGATTACCTACTAATGCTATTTTTGTTGTTTGATGCAAGTCTTATTTTGAATTAATCTAAAGAAGAATCAAAGGTCATGTTAATTGAGGCAGTTTACAATACCTTTTTTAGGGTATTTTTCTTTTTTAAATAGGCAACCATTATAAATTTCACCGTCTATAGTAAGGTTGTAAACTTTACTTCGATGTTAATAGATTGTTATTGTTAGAATTGTATTTTTTAATATTTTTACAAACATTGAGACAGAGGAAATTTGAATGAAATTAATTAATAAGCTATATACTTCATGTGTATTACCATTATTACTAGCAGCTGTTAGTATTTCTTCTCAATGCGCCATCCCTTCATTAATCCCTAATTCTGATTTTGAAACGCAAACTAACTGTCCAAATGCTTCAGGTCAAATTGGTAAGGCAACGGGGTGGCAAGAAGCTTCGGCTTCATTAGCAGATTATTACAATTGTGGATTTTCTAACATAGGGTCAACTTATGAAGCTCCTCCGACATTAACAAGCGGAACTGGCTACATAGGTTTATCTAATCAATCTACCGGAAATAAACAATATGCGAAGTCATGTTTGAGTTCTAGTTTAATTGCAGGTTTACCCTATACTTTTCAATTCGATATTGCTAGTGCAAATGGAAGCTCATCAAGCTTATTTAACGGAGCAACCAGTAATGCTAATTATACAATGGTTTTGTATGGGAATATGAGTTGTCCAACAGCAACCTACAGTGGAAATAGTTGTCCTTCTCCTTCCGATGGGTGGCAAGTACTAACAACAATTAATGTTACTGCTAATGGAAATACTTGGACAACATCTAACGCAGAGTTTATTCCCAATACAAATTATCAAAGCATAGCAATAGGTCCAGATTGCAACACAGCAGCAAATAACACAGGGCTTTGTAGTGGTGGTTTATGTTACAATTATTATTATTTAGACAACTTAATTTTGAATTTAACATCTCTTTATCCTACTGTTGAAGTAGGTACAGATGTAATAAATGATTGCACAACTCCAACTAACGGACTACAAGCATCCATTTCAGGAGGAACACCTGGCTATACTTATGATTGGCAACCAGCTTTAGGTTTAAGCAGTCCAAGTGTTTCAAACCCTGTTGCTGACCCTTCTACAACTACAGATTATATTGTCACCATTACCGATGCAAATG